>CALJGU010000105.1 GCA_938075565.1 uncultured Opitutales bacterium
TTTCTTTTCTTTTTGCTTCTTATCCTAAGGTATAGAGGAAAACTGAAAGCGTATTTTCTGGTATTCCGAGGAAAACGCCTGGCTTTGATTCATGCTTTTGGCGGCGTTATGCTTGCGATCAACTGGTTGGCCTTCATATACGCAGTGACGAATGGGCAGATTCTTCAAGCGAGTTTGGCCTATTTTATTGTGCCTTTGGTGAATCTTGGCTTTGGCTTTATTGTGTTAAAAGAAGGCCTCACTTGGCTTCGTGGATTAGCCGTGTTGCTCGCCTGTGTCGGTGTTTTGAACGAAGTATTCGGTGTCGATGAAGTCCCATGGTTAGCCCTGACCATTGCAGGTTCTTTCGGAGTATACGGACTGTTAAAGAAGAAGTCCTCAATGGGAACGGTCACAGGGTTAGCTCTCGAAAACACGGTTATTTTTCCGATCGCTTTGGTCGGGTTGGTATGGCTGTTCTCGCAAAACCAAGGGGCTTTGTTTCATGCACCCTGGTCTCTCCAGGCCCTCATTCTTCTTACCGGCATTGTGACATCGATTCCCTTACTTCTATTTTCTTATGGTGCTAGAAGGATTCAGCTCAACACGCTTGGGATCCTTCAGTTTATTGCCCCGTGTATGAAATTTGGCTTGGCCGTGTGGCTTTACAACGAGCCTTTTTCCTCCAGTAGAATGATCACCTTCGTCTTTATTTGGGCGGGAATCGCCTTTTATTTATTCGATGCATTTCGCTCTTCTCGAATAAAAGATGTACCTCCTGATTTGTGATGCATTGACCCGAACCTGAAACTCCTACTTACTTTAAGAGTCAAAGTCGGAAACTCTTTAAAGATAGTATAAGTGGCCCTAAGAAAAAGGATTTGGATTCCCCTCGCGAGCCTAGTGCTCCTCGCCGTGTTATTCGGTGTAGCCTGGTTTTATGTTCCAGAGTACGCAGAACAACAATTCAAAGAACGCATGCAGCAGGTTGGAATCGAGACAGATTCCATCGAATTTCGTATTGAGGGGATGTCTCGTCCGGTGGTTCGCGATCTGAGTCTTCGAATTTCCGGGGTCAACCTGGTCGCCGAATCCATTGAGTTTGGATCGTTTTTTGATGGATATGGTGAAGACCGACCCTTGAAGATAACGGTGAATGGTCTGTGGGCTGGAGTGAATGCGCAGGTACCTGAGGGCTTGTTATCAGTAAACAACGCTATTCTGGCGCTTCCGGAGAAAACTCCATTTCAATCCCCGCTGCCGTTGAAAATCCATTTCAAAGACGGAATTGTTCACTATGAAAATCGTGGTCGAGCAATTGAGGGCCTAATGGATGGCCATTTATCGGTCGTTCAAACGCGAGTGGATTGGAGCTTGGAAATCGATGTGGAAGAACATCCGGTCGTCGGTCGTGGATTTTTTGATTGGAATAGTGGACTGATGGACCTTTCAGGAGAAATGGATCTAAGCCACGACCTTAGTCAGGGTATATGGGATATCCTCAATGAAGAGCCTATGTTTGATTGGAATGAAGGCCGCTTTAAGACCGCATTTCATTTCGAGGGAGATAATTTCAATTTCCAAAATGGGCAGGTCCATGCGGTTTTGAGCAATGTCGGTGTTGGATTTGAAGGAGTTGATGTTGGCTCATCGGATCATGTTGCTTCCATGCTTTGGACGCCGGGGCGTATGACGGTCGAGTTTACGGGCAACGGTCAGCTTTCCAGATTGATTGAGGCTCCGTTCAATTGGAGTGGCACTTTATCCGTTGAAGAAGGACCCAATCTCCATTTCGAGCTCATGAAAGCTTCCGTCTCACCCGATTGGGACTTTGGAGCGGTTCAAGTGGTCCATACATTAAGTAATGAAATTCCACTCGAGGTGTCTGTATTAGGCTCCGACGAAGGTTTCGATTTTCAGATACTGGGTTTGGATCTGCTTCTTAGCAGCGAAATGCAGGATCAGCTGAGTAGTGGCACTCTGGATATTATGTTTAACGGGCATTTGCATGAGCAGTTGTTGTCGAATGCTTCGGTCGATCTGTGGTTTCGGGATGGAATATTTATGGCTCCGATGTTCCAGTCTGAGGTGGGTGAGGGGCTTTTGAATTTTGAATTGGAGACAACGACTCTCGATAGTGATTTGTTCGCAGGATTGGTCATGAATCCCGGTGATTTTGTTCATTATGCAAATATGAGCGACGTGACTCTCTACCGCTACTCCGACCTGATTGGAGAAGGGATAAACGTTAATTGGACCCCGGGAGCCGAAACTTCCGTCGAGCTCTCAGGAGATTTTGAGGGAATTGGTGCAGCCACCTTGGCTTTTCAGCCTCAAGGAGAATCCAGTCTCCGCCAATCTAAGGGAACACTTGTGATGAGCCCTGGGAATTTTGATTTGGAGTACGACATGACTTTTGATCCTACTTCCGGCTTAGAAGCCTTGGTCACCTTGGAAGATTATGCGATTGAGGAGTGTACCTACCTGGAGCGATGGATCACGGGGGAGTTTGACGTTACGGGACTGCTTTCAGCTGATTTTGAATTGAAGGTGACTCCTGACTCGGTTGCCCCGAGTATTTCATATCAATTGGATAACCTACTTTATGCAGGGGGAAATCTTGTTTTAGACAACGTTTCCTATGCTGGAAAGATTCATAGTTTGGAGCCCTTCCATATGACATCGGAAAAGCCTTTCACGGTTTCCACCGTTCAGGTCAATGGCTGGACCGCTTCCGATTTCAGCACCAGCTTTGAAATTGGAAACCGGATCAATATCTCAGGCACAACCCTTAGTGCATTTGGGGGTTCGATTGAATTGGCCAATGTTTCAATGAATCTGGAGGAAATGTATATTGATTCTGAAATCGGAGTAAACAACCTCCAGACGGAGGAGATTCTCGATTGGATCCCCAAGGTGATAGGCGCAGCCGAGGGAAGCATAGATGGTATCATTCCTTTCCAGTGGGATATGAAGAACAGCATATTTTCATTGGGGCATGGACATCTACATACTCCAGAGGGCCAGCTCGGTTCCATGAACCTGCGGATTTTTAGACCAGAAGATGAAGACGAAAATCTAAATCGAGATGATCGCTACAGCATGGTAGACGATGCCCTCTCCAATT
Organism: uncultured Opitutales bacterium; assembly: GCA_938075565.1. GTDB lineage: Bacteria > Verrucomicrobiota > Verrucomicrobiia > Opitutales > UBA2995 > UBA2995. The sequence goes on from CALJGU010000105.1 coordinate 3,107, forward strand.
TGCAGGATTCTTCTCTAGATATAGACATTCTCCCTCCGAGTGGGGATGCGGAAGATACGCGAGTCAGATTGAACATCAAAGGGTTCGTTGACTCCCGCGTGGTGAAGGCGCCCGTAGATGTGGTGAGATACTACAATTTACCTTTGGATAGCTTCAATCTAACCATGGAGCAAGTCCGGCAAGATCTACCCGGAATTAGAAGCTCGAACGCTGAGCAGGCTAACTAGAGTCAGTGTGACTCAATTGTCCGCTGGGGCTATCGCAGTCTTTATGATGTGACACGGTGGCGCACATCAGAATTGCACGAGGTTCTGTAAGTCATTGTATATCAATTCAAAGGGCCCTTTTAAGGCTCTGGCATGATTTAGGCATTAGTGGTGGTAACTAAAACCATTAATCAAAATCATTATGAAATACTTAACTCGTCGTTATTCTAACTATAATCGCGATCTTTGGAGGGACTTTGAGAACTTCTTCAACACTTCGCCCTTTTATAATTCAAGCTATCCACAGCATACATCGGATAGCACTTACCCACCAGCTGTTGATCTCTTCGAAGACGAATCCAACTACTTCGTCAGAGCAGAGATTCCTGGCTTCAAGAAGAAGGAGTTGGAAGTAAACCTGGAGAGAGATCGATTAATGCTCAAAGGTGAGCGGAAGGAAAAAAGAGAAGGTGAAAAGAGCACCCTTTCATTCCATCGGTCGGTAAATTTACCCAGCACGATTGAATCCAAGAAAATCGAGGCCAATTACGAGAATGGCATGCTTACGGTTACTATTCCCAAGGCGGAAACAGCTAAGTCCCGCAAAATCGAAATCAACAGCTAACCTATTGCTACCAATATTATTATGAATTCATCACTACCTTGTTGTACATCCACATCTATAGGTCAAAAGCAGACCGCTGATTTTGAAACACCGCGCTATGAAATATCGCATACGGACAATATTAGTTTTGTGCGAGTTGAACTACCTGGAATTGGAAAGGACGACCTTCAAATTTCTGTCGAAGACAATGAACTACGGCTTGAGGCTGCAATCAGTGAGCAAAAACCGGCTTCATGGAAGCCACTATACCGTGAAACAAATGATCGGTCTTATCAATTGCGCCTGAGTCTAGGGACCGAGATCAACCAATCAGCCATTTCTGCTGATCTTGTTGATGGAGTTCTAAATCTTGCTTTCCCCAAGGCGGAGGAAACCAAGCCCAGAGCAATTAAAGTGAAGTAAGCGACCTAGCTAAGAGAAATAGATCAGGCCGGAGCTAATGTAGCTTCGACCTGCTTGTTTATGGATATTGCCTGGCAAAATTTAAAATTTGTATGATTCAAAGATAATTGGTGGAAATAAATGCTATAGGGAGTCAGTCCCATTCATATCCTATGAAACGAATACCCATTTCGATCTTGGCATTATTGGCCCTTTTTAGCCTAGGCTCCAGTTTATCGGGCCAGGAAGTTGTCACCGAGCATGTAACCCTTGAGTTGGTTGCTGAAAATAATGCGCTGATTCCCGGACAGAAGAACACAGTAGCGGTTCGTTTGAAGATGGACGATCACTGGCATACTTATTGGGCGAATCCTGGAGATTCTGGATTGCCCACCGAGATTGCATGGACACTTCCCGAAGGAATTACTGCAGGGCCCATTCAATGGCCAGCACCTCAGTGGATCGATTACTTTGAAATGGTTTCCTATGCTTACGAAGGTGAGGTCTTTTTGTTGGTTGATTTAGAGGTGCCCGGTGGTTTCGAGGCGACTGGTCAGGTAGATTTGGCTGCAAGGGTTGATTTTCTAGTTTGCAAAGAGGCCTGTATCCCTGGTGGTGCCGATCTCACTTTGAGTTTGCCCATTTCTGCAGAAGCGAGTGCAGGACCTGATCAATCTAGAATTCAGACCACGAGAAAACAATCGCCTGCGGAATTACCCGATTGGGAAATGAGGGTGGTAGACAATGGTGAGTCCTTCGCATTGAGTGTGCTAGCGCCAGAAGGTCAGAGTCTTGATGGGAGAGAAGTGACTTACTTTTCCCTCGACGGTTGGATTGCTCCCTCAAAGCCGCGTACATCTTTAGCCGAAGGCAGAGTTCTTACCATTGTAATGCCTAAGACGGAGTATGCCCCGGAGGAAGGCAAAGATCAGTTTCAGGGAGTGCTTGTTTCTGACAAGCCGTGGGATGCTGCTGGAGACTACCAAGCATTGGCAGTGAGTTTAACCTATTCTGCGAACGAAGAAGTCGCAAGCTGGCTTGCTTCAGCGGGCGGGGGAAACACAAGAATCCTGACTGGCAGTAACAGTGATGCCAGTTCAGCCGGCACGTCTAAGGGCTTTATCACACTTCTCCTTTTCGCGGTAACCGGAGGGTTGCTGCTGAATCTCATGCCCTGTGTTTTTCCGGTTCTGTCCATCAAGGTCTTAGGCTTTGTTCAGCAGGCCGGGGAAGATAAGTCCAAGGTCAAAATCCACGGTATGGTATTCACAGGTGGGGTAATTGTATCTTTTTGGGTGCTTGCCGGGATCTTCTTGGCGTTACGATCAGCTGGTCAAGAAATTGGCTGGGGGTTCCATTTGCAGGCCCCAGGTTTTGTGGCCGTACTTACAAGTATCATTTTTCTATTCGGGCTTAACCTTTCTGGTGTTTTTGAAATTGGAGAATCTCTTACAGGTGCCGGAAGTGACCTGCAGGGGAAGTCTGGTTATTCCGGATCCTTTTTCTCGGGTGTCTTAGCAACCTTGGTAGCTACACCTTGCACAGCTCCCTTTATGGGAACGGCTGTTGGAGTGATTGCTACTTTATCAGCTGTAAAATCCATGGCGATTTTTACGGCCTTAGCGATTGGCGTAGCTTTGCCTTATCTAATCCTTTCGTTTTTCCCTGCTTTTCTGAACGCTATGCCTCGGCCCGGAGCGTGGATGGAAACCTTTAAGAAAGCCTTGGCCTTTCTCTTATACGGCACCGTGGTTTGGTTGGCTTGGGTTTTCGGCAATCAAGTCGGCGTAAACGGCATGGGAGCATTGCTCATGGGATTAGTCATCATGGGAATAGCTGCTTGGGTGTGGGGGTATTGGGGTAGTCTCGCAAAGCGTAAATCGGTTCGAACGATAGCTTTTGTTGTAGCTTTACCTCTTTTGTGTGCAGGCGGTTATCTCCAATACTGGGCCTCAGGCTTGGAGCCTCCACAAATCGCAATGAGTTCTGAAAAATCCGATGCTATAAATTGGCAGGCTTACTCTCCAGAAACCGTCAGTGCCATGGTGGCAGACGGGAAAACCGTCTATGTAGACTTTACTGCCACCTGGTGCCTCACCTGCCAGGTTAATAAGAAGGTCGCCTTTGGAAGTGACGAAGTGATCCAGTACTTTAAAGAGAATGATATTGTCGCTTTAAAAGGAGATTGGACTCGAAGAGATCCAGTAATCTCGCGTGAGCTTCAGCGGTTCAAACGGAATGGTGTTCCAACCAATATTATATACCGGCCAGGAGGAGAAGATACATTGCTACCTGAAGTATTGACTCCCGGAATTGTGCTGGACGCCCTTCGCGAAGGGTAGGCGCTGATAAGCTTACTCGGGTCGGACAAAGCCGATCTCAATTATTCAGCAGCAGTTGCCTTACGTCGCTTTACAACAATAACAGTTGCGAGGCCTACTAATCCAAAAATCATCGCATATGTAGATGGTTCAGGGATGGCTGCTGCCAACTGGATTTCTGACCATTCGGTTGCATCGTCCCAAGCGTTTGAATCAGTTGTGTTCCAGAACAACTGTGTTTCGCGTTCTGTACCATCATCGTCATTGATGCCTCCCATAAAGGCGAAAGAGTTGCCTATTGTAGGAGTGGTAACATTGAGAGTAGACCAAGGAATGGAAGCTTCCACCACATAGCTATTACCCACTGTATCCTGAGTTCCCCAAACAATACCTGTGGTAGGTGTCGCTACCGGTGCAGATTCGATCTCCTGCAGTGATCCGGTGGAATTTGGGTTAAACCTATATTGGAATCTATCTACACCATCTAAGGTGTGGTTCGGTGGGACCGATCCAGGAAATGTGCCTTCAAAATTAAGCTCTACCGAATCGTCATTCATTGTGTTCAGATTGGTACTAATTCCATCTGCGGAATTCTCTCCTCTAATATCATCCGTTATCTGAAATAGAGCGTAGAGATTTGTGTTATCCCATTTCAATCTTACGGTGCCAGATAGATCGCTGCTATCAGTCGGAGCAGTGAATCCGCTCGAAAGTGATGCAATATTTATTGGTGCGCTCGCATCGTCCCACTCGCTTCCAACAATGGCTCCATTTGCTGTAACAGCGTTTGTCGATTGAAAGACAGAAACTTGTCCGGCGAGGGGAATTGCACAGATAAGTGGCAATAGGAATAGGAAGTTTTTTCTCATTTTCCGGTAGGTTGGTATAAACGGTAATTGTAGAATTAGGTGTTTCTACTGAGAGAGTCAATGATTTCTAATCTCAGAGGCATCTGCTCAGATTGCCCAGATTTCAGGTTTAAGATGGGCTATCTTTACCTTCTTTTTAGCATAAATCTAATGCATAAATATTGAGCTGTCAGGTCCGTAAGGCTATGGCTAAGAACCTTTTGAGGCGTTCCCCTTTAGGATGTTACTCGCTTCCTTGTGATCAAGCTTGGTGGTAGTGAAGGAATAGAAAGGGTCATCATGCTCTTCCATCCACTGGTCCAACTTCTCGCGTAATTCGGTCTTGATACCCGAATGGTGCTCGTTTTCTGCCAAATTGGAAACTTCGTTGGGGTCCTCTTCTAAATGGTAAAGCTCCTCGCCCCAATCGGTGTAGAGGTTGTATTTCCACTCATTCGTGCGAATCGTTCGGATCGGGTTCACCCAGGTTTGTTTACCATAGTATTGGCCAACTACGAAATCGCGCTGCTTTTGATCTTTTTTGCCCTTGAGTAGCGGTACCGCAGATTGACCGTGGGTTTCAATGGCATTAGCTCCTGCGAGATCCAATAGGGTGGGCACGGTGTCTACGTTGACCCACTGATAGTCTGTCTCTTTAGGGCTCTTTATTCCAGGTATGCGTATGCTCAAGGGAATCCGCATCATGTGTTCATACATGAACGGTCCTTTAAAAACGAGCCTGTGGAAGGTGTCCATGTCACCGTGATCCGATGTGTTCACGACGATGGTATTCTCCCAGAGTCCTTCATCCTTCAGTTTTTGGATCACACGACCAATGTGGTCATCGTAGAGTTTAACTTTCTGACGGTAGAAATCGCGGTAGCCTTTCCAAGTGTCCTCGTCTGCATCGACAATAAACTCTCCTTGATTGTGCTCCATAAACTCACGGTGTACTTTCGGCACCGAATCAAAATCCTTTTTCTTCCAGGATTCACCAAGTTCTACGTCGTCAATTTTTACCTTACTCTTGCCAGGTTTGTAGTGATAAATGTCGTGGGGATCCAGATACATCAGAAACATCGCCCATGGACGGTCGCTGTTCGTATGGCGGTCTAGAAAGTCGATTCCCTTTTCGGTGACCTTGGGGTCCGGTCCCCGTTTAAAATCTTCATCCCAGCCGTTGTTGGCAACAGGGTCATCCCCAAGGTGCCACTTCCCGAAGAGCGCAGTTTTGTATCCCGCATTTTGCAGAAGGCTCCCAATAGTCGGTAAGGCGAGTTCTGTGCCCCCGGCGGCGTTGCTGTTGTTCATCATCTCCGTCTTATGCGGATAGAATCCCGTCAACATAGATGAGCGGCTAGGAGAACATTGTGGGGTGGTGCAAAAGGCGTTTTTGAAAACAGTGGATTCTTCGGCCAGTGCATCTTGGTGAGGCGTGTCGAAGAAGGAATCTACAAACCCTTGAGCTTCCCAATGCTGCTGATCCGAGCAAAGGTAGAGAATGTTCATAGGTTTCTTTTGAGCTTCGGAGTGTGAAGCCGCAGAAATTATTTTCGGAAGCGACATACTTCCGACAGCTGCTCCGGTAGATTGAAGAAATTGACGACGAGATTGTTTCATAGGATATTTGAAAAAGAGTATTCAGTATCTTTATCAAATAAAACGGGTCAATCCTAGGCATTCTGTCATTCAAGGGTTGCGCTTTCCATAAGGGTTGATACGCGTTGTGTATCTTGTCTAAACTCATCCTCAGTTTATTATTTCTACCACTGCTATTTGGTCTTGTTGGATGCGAGTCTTCCAGCTCAGTAACTGCAAATTCGCCTGATGCCAGCACTCCTGAAGAAGCAAGCGAATCTGTGGAGGTGGCTGAGGCCATTATAGAAGTTTCTGAAGATCAGATTAAAGAGGCGGAAATGAAATATCGTTTGGCTTCTCAATTGCTGCAATTTGCTGGACCGATCGATGATCTCAGTCCCGAAAGCAAAAATGTTCGATGGCTTGCTGCCGATCTGATCCAAACTGCCGTAGAGCTGAATCCGAATGAGTTTAAATACTACCGGGATCTATTCATGACCTACATGGTATTGCAGGAGCCTGTGCGTGCTTTTGATGCGATCGAGCCTGCAACCTCTGCACCCGTGCTCGCCAATGAAGTTGCTGAATTTCAGTCGTTGGTCTTCGGAGCGCTTGAATTCGCGTCCCTCATCGAAAACGATTCCTGAGGATTACGCTCGGTAAGGTACGAGCGTTAAAGATTACCTCCATTCGTGTTTCGGGTATCGTCCTGCCAGTTCCTTTTTTATGGATGGATAGGCTGAAGTCCAAAAGCTTTCTAAATTGTCAGTGATTTGAACGGGACGCTGATTGGGTGCGAGGATCTCGAGTCTTAAAGGAATTTTTCCATCTGCCAGACTGGGCGTTCCTTTGACTTCGTAGAGATCCTGGATCTTCGCCGCGATCACAGGTGGGTCGTTTTCGGAATAGCGCACCTTGCAGCGCCGCCACTCGGTCAGCTGGATGCGTTCGGGAGCAAAGTAATCCAAAGCGGCAAGTTGTTCGGTGGAGAGCCATGCTTTTAGCGTCGGCCAGGGATCGCGGTCCTTGATATCTTTGTAGCCATATCCGCCATGACAGATATGTTCTAGCAGGTCGCTCCGGTCGTCGTCCGAAATCGTTGGTAGCTCCAACTCTGGCATTGCACCCGCCAGGAAATTCAATCGGGTGATCCAGTTTTCTACCGAGGTATCCCACTTTTTTAGCTTTAGGGTCCCATCAGCTACTTTGCCGGCCAAGATTTCGGCCGCCTTTTCTGCCGATGGCTCCGGCATTGGTGCGGATGAGAGGGTAAGGTCTCGAAAGCGCCTTTCTCGAAGTGCCTCCACACGTCGTATCGATGGGTTAAATACAACATGCTCCGTATCCGAGAGATCCTCTGGAAACAATTCTTCCAGCCACGATTCCTCTACCGCTGATACTTGACCCAAAATAACGGAGACATCCTTGCCTTGGATTTCGTTGATTTCCAAAGGTATAACAAGAGGGTGGTCTGTAACGACTGAATTGCGGTTCAGCTCACTCCGTCGTTGGTGAACCAATTCACAACGCCTCGTTCCTTTATCCAGACGTTTGGCCAATTGATCGCTGAAGCCGGTGAGTATGGATTTTCGAAATCCGATTCCATCTTCGTCGGTTTGTTGAGTTCCGAGTCCTTGGCTCTTTGCTAGTTGTATCAGTTGGAGGTAAGTTCTTCCTGCCTGACGAGCCGAACCTGCATGAATGGCCAAAGCTCTGCAGGCATCAACTTGAAATCGATAGCCTTCAGCATAGTGGTAGGCTTGTATTTCGGCGAATAAATCGGAGCTCGTTTCCTCGCCAAAAATTTTCTCCCGTTCCTTTTCTACTCGTTTATCTCGAGTGGGAAGCAAAAGGCTTTTCCCCTGGGTAATGGCAACTGCCAAGCAAACAGATGGCACCGCTCCATACCGATTTGCCTCGATCAGCATACGGGCATGTCGCGGGTGGCACGGGAAGGCTGCCATTCGTTTACCCATTTGAGTCAGTACACCCGACTTGGTATCCAGGGCGCTGAGTTCTTTGAGCAGGCCAATGGCTCTCTCAAAGCTATGTGGTTCAGGTGCTTCGACCCAATCAAACGATTTCAGAATCTCAATCCCCGCGGTCTTTAAAACGAGCAATGTTTCAGCCAAATCGATCCGATGGATCTCGGGTATGTCTTGGTCGGATCTGGCTTCATGATCTGATTTTGACCATAAGCGAAGACAGACCCCTGGAGCGGTGCGGCCAGCTCGACCGGCTCTCTGATCCGCGGATGCCCTGCTCGTTTTATTGATCAAGAGAGTGTTGATACCGCGATGAGAATCATAGTTGGCACTCCGAACCAGACCACTGTCGATGACCGCAGTGATCCCATCGATGGTGATAGATGTTTCGGCAACATTCGTAGCCACAATCACTTTTCGGCACGGGTACTTTTTTACCGCGGCGTCCTGTTGTTCTTGAGGAAGATCGCCATAGAGAGGGAGCACCTGCCAGCCTTGCGTGCTTCGATCGTGTTCCAGCTCTGCGATAGTCTTTCGAATTTCAAACGCACCTGGCATGAAGATCAATGCGTCACCTTGACCATGCTCCTGGCTCCATTTGCGGAATGCATCTCGAGCAGCCTCCCAGACCGGTCTTTGATTTCCTGTTCCCAATGGTTGGTAGGAAATCTCAACAGGGAATGTCCGGCCTTCAGTGGTGATGATCTCACTGGCAGGTAAGTATTGTTGAAGCACATCCGTCTCAAGGGTCGCTGACATCACTACGATCAGTAAATCGGGCCTGGACTCCTTCTGTAGTTTTTTGGCCAAAGCCAAAGCAATGTCGCCCTCGATATGGCGTTCATGAAATTCATCGAATACGATGGCAGATATTCCATTGAGCTGCCTGTCGCCCAGCAGCTTTCGTATCAGGATACCTTCGGTTACAAGGCGCAGGCGAGTGGATTGGCTGGTCCGGTTTTCAAATCTAATTTGGTAGCCGACTTCTTCGCCCAGCGATACGCTGCGTTCTTCTGCAATTCGCTTTGAGAGCAACCGTGTCGCCAATCGTCTTGGCTGCAATACTACTGCCTGACCATCTTTCAGCAAGCCGTTATCCAGCAGCATCTGCGGGACCTGAGTGGATTTACCCGATCCGGTAGGGGCCTGTAGAATGATCTGGTTCGTTCTGCCTGCGGTGGCAACTAACGCTTCTTCAATAGCGAATATGGGTAGGCTCATTCGAGATAGACAGAGTTACCTTCAACCCAGGCTGGAACGCAGGTGGCGATGAATACAACATCCTCCTCGGTTTCGTTCCAGATCTTGTGTTGGGTTCCCGCTCTTATGACCACACAATCTCCAGCGGTGATGGTGGCCTGTTCTTCGCCAAGCAGCATTTTTGCTGTTCCCGAAACCATAGTGTAAGATTCTTCTGCCTCAGGGTGATAGTGTTTGGCTGCTCCCGTTCCAGGAGGAAGGATGATGTGGGCTACGCTGTGCTTCTCGTTCTTTGCTTCGCTGTAGAGCCCCACGAGTTCATAGATCTTTTCTCCGGTAGGAGTGATAAGGGGGTCTTGTCCTGGTTTGATATTTCCAATGTCCATAAAACTATACTTCTACTTTCTCGTGGTTCTTAAAGGCGAGGAGTTGTTTGTTAACGATGCGGTGTTTCGCAGGTTTGATGTTTTGCGATCCATTTTGCTCAACAATTTTCGATGCGATTGACCATTGATTGAAGAGGACTCGGTAGGCGGTGAAAAGACCATTCTTTGGATCATAGATCGAGGTAGCTTCCGAAGTAATCCCATTTAGCTCAAGCACTCGGATATCCTTCCCTTGTTGGGAAGCGTCAGTCGAAGGCACCTTGATATCATAGCGACCAAAGTAAAAGCCATCAAAGCACTTGGAAATACGATCCATCTCAGCTTCAAGCTCGGGTGTCGCCAGATGAGATCCATCGAGAAACAGGCTTCCTCTTGAATGAGTTCTCAATTCAGCTAATCGGATCTCTTCACCCGCTGCCAGTACTTCGAACAATCTTTCTACATGCTTGTTAAAAAAGAACGGTGCCATCGCAACGGCTCGGGCATCATCTAGAATCAGTTTTTCCAAACTACAAATTCCGTCTCCTGTCACCGTGGTAAACCGTTTGTCGGTAATGGCAAAAATGTTACCGGATTCTTCCTGAGGAAAACGGTAATAAAAAACCCCAAATTCTAGGCCCTCGATATACTCCTGCAAAATAATGTCATCGCGGCTCACTGAGAAATAAGCCTGGGCTTCTTCGTCGGATCGTATGACGGCTACCCCGAGTCCCCCGTTCCCCAATGTCCGGTTTCAGGATCACAGGATATTGGAGATTTTGTTTAGCCAGTGCTTGTTTGAATGTGCTAAGTTGGTCTTCCGCTTTGAGCGCTTTCGAAATGACCTCAAAGGGAGGGATGACCTCTCCTGCAGGTTTCAGGGCGGTGAGGATTTGTTGTTTGGATTCGAGCACCAATCCGCTCAAAGGCATTCCCGGATTGGTCGCCGTGAACCAGGCAAGGTGCTTATGGCGAAGCCCCTTCCAGAAAATGTATAAAACCACGGGCGGATAAAAAAGCCACAAGGGCCAATATTCCCAGCGACTGATTCTTAGCCATTTCCCAAGTAGCATACGTCTACCTCGGTGGCTGAAGGCGGGCACGATAAGTTTTAAGAGTATCAACAATGCGAATACAATTCCTGTCAGGCCCAGCAAAGCGTACTTTTGATAGACTTCAAACCACTCCAGCATTTGACCTCCGAGAATGGCACTCAGGCCGACCAGCAGAGGTGTCCAAAGAATAGCTGCCATTAAGAAATAGAGAGAGAACTTGAGTAGGCCCACACCCAATATCCCCGCGGTAAAGTAGGTGGCTAAACGGGTGCCCGGGAAAAAGCGTGTGATAAAAATGAGAGCCAGCCCCCGTTTGTCGAACCAATGAGCACTGCGTGTGATATCGGCTTCCGAAATAAACCATTTCAAGGGTGCTCGTCGAACGAAGTCTGTGCCTAGCCAACGACCGGCCAGGTAAAGCAACATGTCTCCTACAAATATCCCGATCAGGCAGGCCGTTGTCGCAGGGATAAATCCGAGCACTACTTTTGCTGTCAGGAGACCTGCGCTGATGCTGGTCAAATCTTCACTCACAAAGGTCGCTACCGCCAATAGCAGCCAAAGGACGAAGAGGCTGATTCCTTCAACGGATCGCATTTCAAATCCGATATCCCTACTGGCTTCCTGGAGTCGTTCGTTCGTCGCCTGAGATCGCGTAGGGGCAACTCCAGCCTCTGTCCGGTTCACAAAATCAATGATGGGTGGCGCCGTAATATCGGGACGCGTAATCATAAACATGTGGCCGTCTTCTTACGGGCCGACATATTTATGCAATGGTTCTTTAAAATGCGGTAGAACCATGGGTAGAAATTATCGAGAGACTTCAGTCTCGGCATGGCCGCAAAAGCTTTGCGGAAAGCATCCTGACAGGCATCTGCCGCGTCTTCTCTGTTATTGGTAAAGGAATAAGCGTGTTAGTATGCCTCCCGCTTGTATTGATCGACCAGGTATTCAAACCCAATGGGATCATTGGTCCTTAAACACATTTCAATGGCCTGATTTTCGTTCATACGTAGGTACTCTTTGTCAAATAAACCCTATATACAGGAGTATATTCAAAATTAATCGTACTTTTTGGAAAAGTCCCAAATCCCGGCTTTTGACCTTCAACTCCTTCCGGCTCATTGATCTAGTTGGTTCGTGAAACCTATTTATATCATCGTGGCATGCTCTGAGAATCGGATTATTGGCAAAGACGGAGGGCTACCGTGGTCGATTCCTGAAGACACCCACTACTTCAGAAACAAGGTGAAGGGTGGTATTGTCATCGAAGGGCGCCGCTGCTTTGAGGAGTCCGGTGAAGCCTTTCCTGACTCCGATACCATTGTGCTGAGCCGTGATCCATTATTTTGCCCGCGAGGAGTCCTGACTGCGGTCTCCTTGCCGCTCGCGTTGGAGTTAGCCCAGGGGCTAGAAGGGGACGGGCCGATCTGGATTTGCGGAGGGGAGACCATTTATGAAGAGAGCCTGCCCTTAGCTGACAAACTTTACCTGACGGTAGTGCATGCGAATGTAGAAGGAGATACGTCCTTCCCAAAGTGGCAGGATTATTTTTCGGCCGAGTTGGAATGTCGAGAAAGCTCAGACGAGAACTACAAGTACACCTTCTTCGTTTTGGGACCGAAAGGCTGAAATGAAGCCATCGCAGGTATCGTTGTCAGCGTCGCCTCAGGCGAAGAAGCAGTTTTCATCAACGTAGTCGGAAACGTCGCCATCGAAGCCCTCGCAGATCTGGGTAAGCAGCTCAATATTCCTGAGCTCGATAAGATTGGCCAGATGTTGGAGGAAAGCTAAAATGAAACGAAGTATTATCACAGTGGGGGCGGTTGCCGCCCTCACCTTTTTCCTCGTCGGATGTGGTCCGAGAAACGCTCACTTCCAAGATGTTCGCCAGGCCCTGTTCGATGAAGATGAAAAGCTCAATAAGACTATCGAACTGAGCCTGGGATTTATCCCACTAAGGTTGGCAGAAACGGTAAGCGGTTTTATAGACGAACCTGAAGTCCAAGAAGCACGTCAGTACCTTGACCATATCAGACGAGTCGAGGTGGGAGTCTACCAGCTTCACGATTCACAAAAATCTAAGCTTCATGCTGCATCGATGCGAGCATGGAAGCTTATGGCTTCGAACCGATGGTGTTGGTTCGGGATAAAAATGAAACGGTCGGAGTATACGTCCCTACAAATGGCACCGAAATTCCTGAAGAACTTTTCGTAGTAGTCATGGCCGAGCACGAAGTCGTCCTGGTTAGAGTCAAAGGAGAACTCGAACGGATCATCCAGGCAGCAGCAAAAAATCACGCCCACGAACTGCCCAATTTTGCAGAAGTATTTTATGAAGAGATCGTCCTCTATTGGTGGACGAAGTAAGAAGTACTGAACTATAGAGAAACGGAGACCGGTAACATCCATTTACCGGCAATGTTCTCCACTGGTAATGTTCTTACCGGTGGAGGATATTTTTTAAATACTTCCTGGGACCAATTATTGGTATGCTGAGGATAACGGCTTGTTGAAAATGCAGGTAAGCTATCTAATTCTTAAATCTTTATGGCCCCCCAAAAATCTATCCTTCGATTGGCCACTTTTTTAATAGTGGCAAACTGCGCTTTTGCGACTGCCGCCAATCGGCCAAATATCATCCTCTTTCTTGTCGACGATTACGATAAGCCGGAAACCAGTGTTTATGGCGGCAATGTGCTGACGCCGAATCTTGATCGCCTGGCTCGAGAAGGAATGACATTCCACAATGCTCACGTCACGAGCACTGTCTGCACTCCGTCCCGTTATACTTTTCTAACTGGTCGCTACGCTGGGGCTTCAACCTTTCCAACATACATCGAGACATTCGGCACCGAGAACCAGGGGTTGCCTGGATTCAACATGGGTCTCGAGGATGACAACATGAATGTCGGCGCGGTGCTGTCTGACCATGGTTATACGACTGGTTTTGTAGGAAAGTATCACGTAGGCCATGACTACGAAAAAGGCGAAGGCGAAGATGCTGTTATCCGACCGATTGGGAAAAAAAGTCCTTACACCGATGAACTCAATGAACAGTATGATATCAACGAGAAACGGTATCGTGAGCTGATCAAGGAGCGTGGCTTCACCTGGGCGAAAAACATCTACTGGAACAATTTCAAACAACCCTTCCATGGACACAATCCCGAGTGGACCATTCAAGCGGCGCTTGAGTTTGTAGACCTCCACCACGATCAGCCATTCTATCTACATTATTCCACGACCTTGCTTCACGGAACGAACAAAGAGTGGGATCGCTCACTCCGAGAAAAAGCGCTTACGACCGGAGAGGGAATCTTGGATCAACCCCTACAAGTCATGCCCCCGCGCGATTCAGTCCTTGAGCGAAACCAAGCGGCTGGCCTCAGCCGGGAGGAAGTGGGTTACTTATGGATGGACGATAGCCTGGGTATGCTGCTCGACAAATTGGACGAGCTTGGCATCGCCGAAAATACCGTTGTGGTTTTCGTTTCAGACCACGGTTCGAACAAGAAGGGCTCCCTCTTCAAATCTCGAGGAACGGAGGTTCCCTGCCTGGTACGTTGGCCGGCTGTCATTGATGGCGGGACTAAAAGCCATGAATTGTTGCAGAATACGGATTTTGTCCCTACCTGGTTTGATTTGGCGGACGCCAAGCTACCTGACGACTACCTCTTGCATGGAGTTAGTTTATTGCCGCTGTTCAAAGATCCAACGCAGACGGTTCGGGAATTTGTCTACGGCGAGATGGGTGCTGCGAGGTCCGTCAAAACCAAACAGTGGAACTATATCAGTCTACGTTACACCGCTGATCAAATCTCTGATTTTAATTCCCGCAAAAATAGAAGCTTAAAGCCATTGTTGGGATTGAGTGGCGGTATTTCCCGATCTGCTCGATTTCATCCAAGTGCCTTTGATTTAGATCAGCTGTATAGCTTAAACGTGGATCCAGATGAGCAGAACAACTTGGCGGAAGAGGAGGCAAACAAAGGTCAGTTAGTTGCCATGCAAACGCTTCTAAGAAAAGAGCTTCAACGATTGAAGCGACCCTATGGCGAATTTGTAGTGGGTGGGAATGCCGCCTCAAGAGAAGCATCCTTGCCGTTGAAAGCGGCCCTTAAGAAGCAAGGAAACTAGGTTCATTGCTTCTTAAGGGCCACTTTCGGTTGATTTCCGAGAGATTTTGCATTTCTCTATGTCTTCTATGAAAACAGGGATGCATCGTAGACGCTTTTTAAAAGGGGTAGGGGTTGGTCTTGCTTTACCCATGCTCGAGTCGTTCAAGGCTCCTTCCTTGTTGGCGGCTTCAGCAACCGGTCAAGTAAAACGACTAGTCTGTATTGGCACCTACCTTGGGTTTCATCGGGATCATTTCTTCCCGAAGCAGACCGGTAAGTCCTTTGATATGCCGTCTGTTCTAGAGCCTTTGGCGGACTTTCGTGAGAAGCTTTCCATTTTCTCCGGCCTCGACCACCGGGGTCGCAATGGGCATGAGGGCTGGAAAGCCTGGATGAGTGGTTCGGCTTCCGGATCTGTTTCGATGGATCAGCTCGTGGCCGATCATGTGGGCAAGCACACCCGCTATGCTTCCATGCAACTTACCTGCGGCGCGGAACTAGGCGGGGCTCAGATGAGTTTCACCAAAGAAGGGGTGGCGCTTCCGATGATTGGTAGACCGAGTGTTTTCTACCAAACGCTTTTCCGGTCTGACAGTGACAAGTCACGGATCGAGTATGTATTGAAGGGCAACTCAAGTATACTTGACGATGTTCTGGAAGAAGCGAAATCGATTCAGAGGCAGGTGTCTCAGAGCGATCAACAAAAGCTGGATGAGTATTTATCTTCCTTGAGAGACGTTGAGAAAAAGCTTCAGAAACAGGAAGCGTGGTTGGAAAAACCGTATCCAAAGACTAATTATCCATTGCCCACTTTCGATCCGGTTTCGCCTGAGCAAACCCTGCATTGTGAAACGATCATGTATGATCTTATGGCTTTGGCGCTGACGACCGATTCGACCCGTGTAATGACATTTATGATACCGGGTATGACCCAGGTATTTGAAATCGAGGGTGAACGCCTGAGTACCGGCTACCACGCCTTGTCTCATCATGGGAATCAGCCAGAGAAGATAGCTGAGTATAATCGAATTGGTCGGGAGCATGTGAAAAGCTTTGCTAAATTTGTAAGCACCCTCGAGGCCCACCGTGATGCTGAGGGTAAGTCTATTCTCGATTCAACCGTGATTGTATATGGAAGCGGTATGGGAGATTCTAATACGCATGATAACACGAACCTTCCAACGCTGGTCGCCGGTGGCGGATTGAATCATGGAAACCACTGGGCGCATGATCGTAACTCTAGCAACTTGCGCCTACTTGGTGATTTGTACATCTCTGTGATGCAACAACTCGGAATGGACGTTGACCAGTTTGCTGGAGCGAATCGCAATCTGAATGAGTGTTTTTCCTCCTAATTTTTCATGTCTCGCACGACAAATATTCTTCTACAGGTAAACGGCAATGCGGGGCCGCAATTGCCCTACCACTTTTGGCTACTCGTTGATGGTAGGGCCAGAGCGTCTCGCTCTGCCGCTTGGAGTCGCTTTCATCGACAATACTTCATTAGCGTTTCATGAGGTCGATTATCTGGAGTTGCTTCTGCCTGTTTCCCGGGCTCCTCTTTTCCAACGTGGACCTACCCAGGCAAGCTCTAGGCTTTTTTGAGAACCATTGTTTCGAATGCCATGCGGGTGATGACGATTTCATCGAAGGGGATGTGAATCTCGAAATGACTTCTGTGGATTGGTCCGTTGAAGGAACGACCGATTTTTGGAGCCAGGTTTACGAGATGGTGCATTCGAGTGACATGCCTCCTCGGGATGCGGAGTCCTTTCCCAGCTTACAGGAGCGTGAGGATTTTCTGGCCTGGCTTGGCCGTGATCTTACGAAACAGGTGCCGGTGGGAGGCACTTCACCGCGAAGGCTCAACCGGGTAGAGTATGAGAACACTATTCGAAGCCTGTTCAATTTGCCCGACTTTGAAGTTTCAGCCTCGTTCCCAGCGGATAGCACCGCGCATGGCTTTGATAACGTCGCTTCAGGGCTTATTCTATCTCCTC
>CALJGU010000106.1 GCA_938075565.1 uncultured Opitutales bacterium
GATAGACTTGTAGGCTGCTGGAGCTAGCACTGCAGCGATCAGGTGCAAAACCACGAAAGCCAGAAACAGGATCTTCAGTCCTCGAAAACTGTACCGGTATTCATCGAGGTTGAATAGCACATGGTGGCTGTCTCTCTGAAATCCTGACATGTTTATCGGTCGGTATGGTAGCTAGGCAATCGGCCTAAGAGTGGGAGAATCCATTCCGCAACAAGGAGGACCAATATTCAAGCCCCAAGCATGCGAGGCACTAGTAATACACCTTTTCGAGAAAGAGTCCTTGCGGTGCTGAGGTCACTACATCCTTCGTGCGGACCCTGGAATCCAAGATCCTTTTAAAGTCGTCCGGGGTCAATACGCCTCGCCCAACTCGAATCAATGCTCCTGAGAGAGAGCGGACCATTTTGTACCTAAAGCCACTGGCTTCGAAAATGAATCTTATCTCCTGCCCCTTCTCAACAAGCTCGAAAAGCCGAAAATCTTTCACCGGGTTCTCACCATCATCAGAACCGTTGTCGGCCGCAAACGCCGTAAAGTCATGTTCCCCCAGGAGCGATTGGCCGGCTAAACGGATAGCCTCGAGGTCGAGTTTGCAAAATAAGGAAGTCATATACCGTGCATCGAATGGATTAGCCTGCCCCAAGTGTATGCGATAATGATAGCGCTTACCCGTGGCGGAATAACGAGCATGAAAGTCATCATCCACTTCCTCCACTGACTCGATCCGGATGGTCTCCGGAACTCGAGAATGAATTGCGGCCTGAAGCTTTTCGACGGAATGACGCCAAGTTGCATCAAAGTGAAACACCTGACCCAGCGCATGGACCCCAGCGTCGGTACGACCGCTTCCCTGAATACGGATCGGTTCTTTCAGAATCTTTTTTAAGCCCTTCTCAATCGTGTCTTGAACCGCATCTTGGGTGGGCTGGGTTTGCCAGCCGGTGAAGCCAGTTCCATCATAGGAGCAGATACACTTCCACCGACTCATGAGAGCTCTTCGGGGTCTGGGATGTCTAAATTCAGCCCCAAATCACGATCGAGGTAATCTTGGAGGATGAGTGTTGCTGCTCGAGAATCGATCTCGCCTGATCGCCGATCAACCTTTCGGCCCTGTTTTTTGAGCTCCTCTTCCACCTGATGAGAAGTAAGCCTCTCGTCGATCGACACTACCGGAAGGGAAAACTGTTTTTCGAGCTGACCTATAAATTCTTCGACCTCTTTCGCTTTGAAGCCAGAGGATCCATTCATGTTGTAGGGCATGCCTACCACCAACTTTTTAATCCTTCGATCCTGAATGACGGCACCGATGTGCTCGAAACGCTTTTCCACAGTAGGCTCAACAGCGGCGGCGATTGGTACGGCCAACCCCAGAGAGTCGCCGAAGCTCAAACCAATGCGCTTCTCGCCGTAATCAATGCCCAGAACATTCACGCGACCAGATGCTAAACAAGGTGTTTGAAGTCGCCGCTTTTTCCGAGCTCGCTGACCACCCCTTTGATTTCCTGTGCTTTGTCTTTGTGACAAACCAAGGTGGCATCTTTGGTGTGAACGATGATGAAATCTTCGGCTCCAATTACAGCCGTCAAATGACCTCCCTCAGAAATCACGATATTGTTCGAGGATTGGGAAAAAATGGTAGTCCCCTTACCCACATTGCCGTCGGCGTCTTTCGGGTAATGTCTCTCGATGGCCGGCCAGGCTCCGACATCGTCCCAATCAAAGGCTGATTCGACCATGGCCACATTGGTTGCATTTTCCATGACGGCAAAGTCGATGGAGATCTTTTTCAAAGTAGGGTAAACCTCTTCCATGACCGTTTCAGCGGACTGACCGGAGGCGAGTCCTATGGCAATTTTCTGCAATCCTTCGTAGAGCTCTGGTGTTTGCTTCTTCAGCTCAGCATCAATTGCGGAGGCCCTCCAGATGAACATACCGGCGTTCCAGAAATATTCTTTAGAATCGAGGTAGGCCTGGGCAGTCGGAAGATCCGGTTTTTCCACAAATTGCTGAACCTTATATACAGGGGCTCCGTTGGCCTCTGCCAGGACTTCGCCAAAATGGATGTATCCATAGCCCGTTGCTGGTTCAGTTGGCTTGATGCCAATGGTAACAAGCGCTCCCGTGTCCTCAGCCGCGGCGAATGCGCGTTCAAGAACCATACGGTAAGATTCACCATCGTGAATCACATGATCTGCGGGCAAAATCGCGAAAGAAGCATCGGGATCTTTGGCTTGCACTAAAACAGTAGCTAGACCCACGGCGGCGGCGGTATCGCGACCTACCGGCTCGCCAATAACTTGATCCGGAGAAAGCTGCGGCAAATCTTCGAGAATGATGTCACGCTGCTCTGCGTTGGTGATAATGATCAAATTCTCCGCTGGGACGAGTTCGGTAACTCGGTCGACGGTCTGAGCCAACATCGTGGTTTCTCCTACGATGGGTTGAAGGTGTTTCGGGCGGGCTAGCCGACTTTTGGGCCAGAATCGCTCTCCGCGACCTCCAGCCATGATGATGATGTATCGATTGCTCATATTTCGGTGGCATTGATGGAAATAAATGCAACGGGGGCAAAGCTTTTTGGGGTCAGGGTTGAGAAAGATTACACGCTTTTATCAGGCGATACGAGTTGCAAAGCTCATTCTGCTTTCGAAGCATGCAGGGATGGAAGAGTCGACCTATCCCATAGAAGTTGACGTCGTTACCGCGGCTGAGGATTTGAAAAAAACCGGAAAGTTGCTCGACGTTCGAGAGCCGATGGAACTTGAGTTTTGCAATATTAGTGGGGCGATCACCATACCGATGGGGCAAGTACCACACCAGTTGGAAGCACTTCCGAGGGATTGTCCCCTGTATGTCCTGTGCCATCACGGCATGCGAAGCGGGCAAGTAACGGCTTTTCTGAGACAGCGTGGATTTGAGAACGCCATTAATGTAGCAGGCGGAATTGATGCCTGGTCCACTCAAGTGGATTCTGAGATCCGGAGGTACTAAAGATTTATAGAAGCAATAAGGAACCAAAGATTTCTTTCCTTATCCATGTAAGTTCTTGTAGTTTAGAGAAAATCACACTATCTGAACCAACCTTTAATTATGAAAATGAAATTTAACGCTTCTGTGTTGGCCCTACTTGCGGCCCTGCTGATTCTGTCTGGTTGTAGCAAATCGGTTAAAAATTTAACACCATCTGAGTTTCCAGAGAACCCTTCGAACATCTACATCCTGAGTGTCGAGATCCGTGAGAAGAAGGATATCGGAGGGGTAAAAGATTCAATGAGGCCCAAGGTCGTGATCGACGGAGAATCCCGTTTGATGAGCCGCAGCCCAATTGGAGATAATATTTGGGAGTACGAATACAAGATGCCATCCGGTCGCCGGAACGGTGTTTACTATTTCGACATCGAATACGAAGTCTACACGGCAAAATCCACCAAGGTGAAATCTATCACTCATCCTCGTGACGGGTTGGCTAAGTTTACTCTGGTTAACCGCTACGTAGTAACTCTCGAATCCAACCGAGGACCTGTAGGTTCGAAAATTGGGTTGGTTGGACGCGGCTTCTCTCCCTCTGATCAGGTGATCGTAGGCGGACAGGTGGCCAATTCTGAATACCACTCTCCAAACGCCCTCAGCTTTTTCGTTCCGAGCTTGCCAGCAGGCAGCGCGTATAACGTATCGGTTCGCGAAGAAACAGGCGATATGATGGTTGGTTCATTCCGTGTGGATGCAGCACAGATGCAAGTACTACCAAAATCTGTAAGCGTAGCTTCCGGAGGCCGTGCGACTTTGATCTTCACCATTCCCAATGCAGCACCTGCTGGAGGACTTCCGGTTGAAATCACTACCAACATTCCTGACAGTGTGATTCTACCTGAAGTTATTATCCCTGCGGGAAGCCGATCCATCAATGTTCCTCTTGAAGGTGGCACACCAGGAATCGGCGTTCTCTACGTTGAGACACCAGGATACTCTTCACTCGAAGTACCTGTTCAGGTCAGCAACTAGAAGCTAAACCATTTTATTTCAGAAGCCGCCTTGTAAAAGGGCGGCTTTTGTTTTTCCTAGGTTTCACGCACGTTCCAAAGCATGGCAGAAAAAAGCAGCATTCTTCGTATAGCGGGTTACTTTACCCGTTACCGATTCCTGTTCATTGTGAACATGCTGCTTGCGCTGGGTAGCACCGCATTTCTCCTCTCAATCCCCTACCTAGTGGGCTATGTGATTGACGACGTAATCGTCCCTAAGAAGGGGAATCTCATTTGGATAGGCCTGGCAGCTATTACTGGAGCCTACTTGCTCAGAGATGTGCTCAACTATCTGCGGATTCGTCTCAACAATGTCATTGAGCAAAAGGTCCTGATCGACATCCGTGCTGCCTTGCACGTGAAACTCATGGAATTACCAGTGAGTTTCTTCGACAAAAGAAAGGCCGGAGAGATTTCGTCGCGCGTGACAGAGGATGTCGTAAATGTAGAACGGGCCATTCTGGATGGAACAGAAGGTGGTCTAACAGCCTTGTTTACGCTCATCGGCATTACGACGTACCTCTTCATTTCAAATCCCTTTCTTGCTAGTTTCGTCGTTCTCCCCATCCCATTACTGGTTCTCTTGGCGATGAATCACTTCAAGGTGAACCGGGAAAATTGGAAAAAGGTCCGCAGCAGTGCGGGAGTCATGAATGGTATTTTGGTTGAAGATATTGCGGGACACCGACTGATCAGCTCATTCGCCTTGCAAGGTAAGGAGCAAGAACGCTTCAACAACCAAGCGGAAGATCTTCGAACAAAGAGCCTAAAGGCCATGTACCGATGGGCCTACTACAGCTCGAGTACTCGATTTGTGAGCAGTCTAAGCATGATAGCAGTGCTGGGTATTGGGGGCTCCCAATACATTAACGAAACGCTAAGCATCGGTGAGCTCACGACTTTCATTCTTTATAGTGGTTTACTGCTAGAACCTATTCAGCGACTAAACGGCCTGAACAATTTACTCAGTGCAGCAAAGGCTTCAGGTGACCGCGTATTCGAGATTCTGGATCACGAGGTGCCCATAACAAGTCCGGCAAACGCCAAAAAATTTCCGGAGGGGCCCGCATCCATATCCTATAAGGAGGTTTCATTTTCATACGAATCACGCTCCAGCATCATTGATGATTTGAACTTGGAGTTACCCACAGGTAAAGTAACGGCGCTGGTAGGGCATACAGGAGCAGGAAAGTCGACCATCGCGAATTTACTCCTTCGCTACTACGATGTCACTGCAGGATCAGTAGCCATAAATGGTGTAGATGTAAGGGAACTGGATCTTAACTCTCTTCGAGAATCAATCGGTATCGTGGCTCAAGATCCATTTCTCTTTGACGGCACGATTCGAGAGAACCTGCTGCTCGCAAAAGAAGGCGCATCGGAAGAAGATCTATGGAAGGCTCTGGCCGGCGCTCATATCGAGGAGTTCGTTAAGCAACTGCCTGAACAAATGGAAACCATGATTGGGGAACGCGGCATCCGGTTGAGCATGGGAGAGAAGCAACGAATAACGATAGCTCGTGTCCTTTTGAAAAATCCGCGTGTAGTCATTCTCGATGAGGCAACATCCAGTGTAGATACTGTTACAGAAAGAAAGATCCAGGAGGCATTGGATAATGTGATGAGCAATCGCACGGTGCTGGTCATCGCGCACCGTTTATCGACCGTGCGTAAAGCAGATCAAATCGTTGTATTGAAAAAAGGGCAGATAGTCGAAAAAGGCACGCACGATTCCCTTATTCAAAGTGGAGGACAGTATCATCACTTCTGGCGTATGCAGTATGATGTGGTGGATGAACAGCCTCCTCCCGCAGAAGCCTAAAGCAAATCGCTTGGTACAAAAAAAGAGGCCGATCGATTCGGCCCCTTTTGTCATACGATAAAGTGTATACTATTTCTTAGCCTTCTTTTTGGCGGTCTTCTTTTTAGCAGCTTTCTTGGCCGCCTTTTTCTGGCCACGCTTTTTAACAAGCCCAAGTTCATTCTTAATGTTCTGTATTGATGGTATGGATATACCGAACTGGCGCGCTATCTCGGCACCTTTGGTACCAGCTTTAACCGCTTTACCAACTTCAGCTTTTATAGCGTCCGTTATTCGTGTTCGCTTGGCTCTGCCTTTTGAGACTTTTCGAGGCGCCTTTTTAAGGCTCTTTAAAGCAGCTATTAGAGCTTCGGTAGATTCCAGATCCACCTCTTTATGAAGATTCGCTAGTTTCTTCGTTTGTTCAGCTGCTATCTCTTTTTCCAAGGCAGCAATCTTTGCTTTATAAGCAGCAAGTTCCTTTAATTTTTTACTAGGCATAATTATAATTTAGTTAGCTAGATTCCAGAAGCAGGTTCAGTACGAGTATCACCCATGCTTCTCAAATAATGTTACAAATAGGGCACTAAGAGATGAAAGCGATTTCCCGATGGCAACTCCTTAATAATGAGCCTCAATCCCTAACTATCGAATTATTTTATAGATAATTGGGAAACAATATAGGTTTAGGGAAATAGTATAGCTGAAGTGATTAACTAACATTCCTGGCGAACCATATAGTATCGCATTCAAGTCACCTACAGAGCGTTAGAGTAAAAAACTCTCACAGATTCGGCTTCGATATCCCAGAATTAGGGAGTTCTTTTAATTATTTGTGAAAATCGGATGCAGGACCCTCAAGTCATGTCCAAAAATTCCAACTACCGATTATTTCCCCTACGTATTTTTCCGTTTTCTGTGTCGCATCCAATCAACTCTTCCAAATTTCCATTTGTTTTCTGAACAAAGATATCCTCAAAATGTCTACGAAGCGAAGTAACAAGCCATTCAACATGTTTCCTACCAGGATCGTGAAATGGTACTCCGTAGGATTGATACTGCTGGGCTCACTAACTTCAGGTGCAACCGCGCAAGGAATCAAAGCGTATGCTAAGCCCAAGGAGGACTATAACTATATCTATACTTTGGATCACGAGTATGAAACTACCTTGTTTCGATCTGAGAAATTCGAGCCCATAGTAGAAACAGAAGAAGGCTTTGTGATTATGCTCCAATTGGGCGGGAAACCCAAACTGGTGCTACTTCCTTTTGATAGTGGAGATCGCAAAGTTGCTGAAACAAAGTACCGCGGCGTTGGAGTCACCTATACCGCCTATTTAAACTTTACTGAAGGTCACCTCCCATTCTTCGCCAATAAATACTATGAAGTAGTGAAGAGGGAGAAGGGTCGTCTCTATATCGATTATCAATTCAAGGGATTTCGCAAAACTATCGAAGTCCCAGAATCTCAATTCATCGTAAGGACAGCCTTCGAGTACCATTTGGAAGAATCACTGAAAGACGTTCGGTCAAACTACCGCTCGTTTGAGGTGACTCAATCTCCTCCAAGCACCTGGAAAAAAGTGAAATCTACTCCTGGTCCAGGAACGATGACTGAAAGCCCTACTCACATAGGCATTGCTCAAAATCGAATTCTTGCCGGCAACTACCAGTCTATCCGAACAGTTACCGCGAAAGAACTAGAAGGTGTGCTGATGGATATTTGGGTCGATCAGCATCGTCTAGTTGTAGTTCCGATCCTTTACACTCATGAGACTTCCGAAAACGTTTTTTACTTTGTTAAAATTCGCGGCTACGAACGCCCAGTCCTGGTCAAAGAATTTCGCGCTCCGGAAGAATCTGACGGGTATAGCAAAGTTGTTCGAGTATCCTCCAACACTGGGGAGGACGTCCGTTTCCTTGAGATTACGGAAACCATGAATGTTGAATTCTATCCACAATTCCATTTCTTAGTTCCAGGACAATTGGCAGCGGTTAGGGAAGGCTTTGCTGGTCACTATTTAACTGCCGTAGACGGTGAATATGAAATCGCCGGAGAGGATATGAAACTCCTCTACCCTCGAACCTTTATGCAGTCTTGGGGTAACGCCACAAACCGTGAGCAGATGCAACCAAGCGATAGCCAGTACGAAGAACTCTTGAAGTTTTCGGTACCATCAACCGCTCGCCATAACAAGGAGTGGCAGTCCCTCGTAAAGCTCCAAACCTTGGCAAAACTGTACAAGAAAATTCAGCCAGACGAACGTGCAGATGTGCAAAGCCTCCTAAGGGCTCTCAAAGAACTGGAAGAGG
>CALJGU010000107.1 GCA_938075565.1 uncultured Opitutales bacterium
TAAGATTCGACCTATGGCTTGGATCGAAAACGTTTATACACGGGGACCAATAAAAGCGTGACTGATATCATCACAAAGACCAGCGAAACCGGCCTCGTGATCAATGGCAAATAACTACCGTTGGAAGCCATTAGCCCAGTCAGTAAATTTTCTTCCGCAACCGGAGCCAGGACGAAGCCAATAACGAAAGGTGCGAGCGGAATCTTAAGTCGTTCAAAAGCAAAGCCAAGAAGTCCGAACAACAGCATCGTCCAGACATCGAACATGCGCGTAGCCAAGGCAAATGAACCAATGATGCAGAATACCAAAATGACAGGCATCAACAACCCACGTGGAATGGTTGCCAAACGAGCCAGGTATTTGACGGCAAAAATCATGAATAAAAACATGAAGACATTGGCAACAAACAGAGTCCCCATGATCGTGTAGACCATGGTGGGGTTTTGCTGAAACAGCAGTGGCCCTGGCTGAAGACCGTGAACGAGCAGCGCTCCCAAGAGAATGGCATCGATGACACTTCCGGGAATACCCAGCGATATGAGCGGAATCAATGCGCCTCCGATAGTAGCATTATTGGCAGATTCGGCGGCAACCACGGCAACTTCTGAGCCTTTTCCAAATTTCTCCTTTTCTTCAGGATCAGCGAAAGACTTGGCAGCGCTGTAGGCGGTTACAGACCCAATATTGGCACCGATACCAGGAAGGATACCTATCCAGGTACCGATCATAGAAGATCGTATCATATTAACGGCCTGATTCTTCCAATCTCGCAATTTGAAGAGCATGTCTCCTCGTTTCTTCACCGGGATGACTTCGATCTTTTCGTTGATCCTACTGATGTCCGAAATGATCTGACTGATGGCGAACATACCAATTAGAACTGGCAGAAGCTTCAACCCACCATTCAATTCTTCAAATCCAAGAGTAAGCCTTAAGGCACCAGTCGCCTTATCCACACCGGGAAGAGACGCAAAGACTCCGCAGGCCGCCGAGAAAAAGGAGCGACTCATAGATTTGCCTCCCACCGACGCAATGAGCACCAAGGCCATAAGAACCAGTGAAAAGAAATCGAAGGGACCAAGCTTGGTCGAGTAACGAGCGATAGGCGCAGACAATGAAATGAGAAATACCCAGGAGATGAGTCCACCCACAAAGGAGGCCGTGATCCCCAGACCGAGTGCCCGTCCCGGCTTACCACCCTTTGCCATGGGATAACCATCCAGGGTTGTCATTATGGAGGCAGGCGTACCTGGCATGCGCAGCAACGTTGCTGTAATTAATCCACCGCTCACCGCACCCACATACATGGAAATCAAAAGAATAAAGGCCGCCACGGGATCCATGCTGAATGTCAGCGGCAGGGTAAGGGCGATCAACATCGCCCCTGTCAATCCAGGGACAGCACCCACCGTAATCCCGAGGACAGTACCACAAACGACCAGGAGTATCCCTTGAATGCTAAAGATGTAAGCTATGGCTGATTCAATTCCACTCATAGAGTCAGGGCAGAGAAACCATAAAAATTTGAGTGAAGACCAGATGCACTCCGAAGGACATGAGTAGTGATAACTCCACTACAATGAGTAATTTGTCTTTCTTAAAATCGACCAACACCAAACAGCCCATTAAAACAAACAGCAGGGTCGCCCAGATAAACGAAAACCACCCCATTGCCATCAGGAGCACATACCCAAAAACCAAAAGGAGCGATTTCCAGACGAGGTCTAAGCGCAAGCGCAGGGTTGTTTCCTGGGATTCTACGCTCTTGCGCGACCGCATATAATTCATCCATACACCAACACCGAAGACAAGCATAGCGCCAAAGGTCCAGGCGACCACATTGGGAAGTTTTACCCGCTCCACAATGGTCATGTCTCCAAACGACTTCATCCGTGCCTCGATCCGCTCCCGCAACTCATCCCCCACAATGATCTGTGGCAATATACTAAGCTCAGTCAATCGCTCACGCACGTAGTCGGTCTTCATGGCTTGATCGAGAACGTTGGACAGGTAATCCACGATCTCCGGATCTGTTCCTTTAGGAAACCACCAGTATTGAAGATTGCTGTTACTGACATTGAATCCGGACTCGATCGCAGTGGGCACTTCTGGAACGCCCGGGTGCCTCGTCGTGCCAAACGAGGCAAGCGGCCTCAGCCCATTGGCTTTAAAACGTATGTATTCTGACACGGAAAAGAAGGAAGCATCGACATGGCCCCCCATCAACGAAGCCAAGCGAGCAGCACCCCCTCCAGAAGAAACAAATCGGAACCGCGTATCGGGAGCAGAGCTTTCGAGCATTAAGCCAGTAAAGTGGGTGGGCATACTCATGGTAACCCCAAGTTTTATCGTCTCAGGCTTGGCTTTAGCTTCGGCCATAAACTGCTCAATCGTTTGATACGGAGAATCCTCGGAAACCAGAATCACCTGAATCACCTCTCCCGTGGCTCCAACCGGCTCAAAAACATCCGGGCCATGCGGCGATTGCCCTGTTACATGCGCAGTGATAATGGCTTCGTGCAAACAGAGCATCGTATAACCATCTGTACGTGCATCTTTCACATAACCGCTTCCGATCGTAGTGCCTCCCCCTGGTTTGTTGACCACCACAAGTGGCTGGGGCATGAGATTGTTATCCTTGATGCCCTTCTGAATGATCCGAGCAAAGGTGTCAGTTCCTCCGCCTGGATCATAGGGCACCACGACTTGGATGGGTTTGTTGGGATAGCTTGCCTGATCGTCCCCAGAGCTGGAAAGACTCAGGTACATAAGGACTGCAATCAGCGACAGAAGGCAGGTATGAAGAATCAGTTTCAGAGAAGAAAGAGGCATAAAGGGCAAACCTTGAAGCCACAATTAGAGTTATCCCACTCCGGGGTGTCGAGAACATCCTAGAAGTGGTGACTCATTAGTGCGACGATTAGGTGATACAACGGTTCGAAATAAGAACCATGTAGACATATTGTATGCTGACCGCTTTAGGAGAGGCTTGTTAGTTTCGTCGTTTCACTCCTCGAAACGGCGATAGCGCCCTACCTTTTAGATAACCGGCGATTCGCCGCTCTAGCTACTTAACTCAATCAACCAAGCTCGAGAGCCTCAGAGATATCTTACTCTCGGTTGGCTGACCATTTTCCATGGCAGGAAAGAAACGAACTCCTTCCAACATACCAACTAGCTTTTGAGTAATGGGCTCATCTTCAGTACTTAAATAATCTACCGTGGCTGAACCATCGGGATGCACGATCAAGTCTGCTTTGATTCTAAGAATCTCCTTTTCGGAAATGAACGAGGTAATGTCAGTCGCGGGGAGCGAACGAAACAAGGACGGCTCACTTCGGCCACGCGTTTGCTTGTACTTGCCCAATGAATACTGAAATGCTTCTTCATTAGATAACATGGCCAGGTCGGTAGACGAAGAATGGGGAATCTCTCCTTCTTGACTATACACATGAGCATCGATGCCCAATAATGAACAACCTTGAGGCAGGTTTTTAAATACAACTTTCACCCGGCGTGTCTTTTCAGGCTTCAACTGACCCACCATCTGAATGAAGGGACGCGCATCAGGCTCTGTACCAGGAGAATCAATACGGGCAATCAAAACTAGGTAGACACCTTTAAATCTCTCATCCACGTCTAAATCCAATACTACCCTAAGTGAATCAGCGTAAGCTTGCGGATCGTGAAGCTTACCTTCCAGATCATGGCTCAATCCCTCATAACCATCCCTGTGGGAATGCGAATGGGTTCTGTTTTCCAAATCCGATAATCTCGTAGTTCCTCCTCGACCAAATGGATTATCCTCTCCGATAAGATCACCCCGACCTCCTAGTGAATGATCTAAAGATCTGTCCTGCTCACGATCGTTTTCAGACAAAGCCGCGGAATAGGCGGAGAAGTCCGAATTCATTTGGCTGTAGAAAAGTTCTGTTTCCACAATCTCCAGATCTACCCACTTGTCCGTTAGCTTTCTTCGTAAGGCGTAAGAAATACTACTTTCAGTGGAAAGAGAGTCACGACTTCCGTTTCGAGCGACCAGGATTTGCTTTTTAGTAAATCCTACGACCGGGAATACTCCCTCCTCGGTGGAAACTTGAAGGTCCATTCCTTCAAATAGTGCGTAAGGTGGACGTGTATCGGCGTCTTTGGTCTTAGCTGTTAGTACCGAACTCGCACAAAGCGAGGCTAGTAGAACAACGACCCATTTGCGGATTGGATATTGATCCTGTTTAAGCATTCTCAATAAAGTAAGGATTATGATTCGAGCGAATCAAGCCAGCGATCCTAAGGTTCGACATGAATGTAGACTGGGGGAATCCCCTATAGTTCCTGCTGTATTTTCTCTTCAAGGAGAGGAAAAACGCACAAAATGATCGAAAACGATTCAGCGTTCGAAAATCGAACAATCACCGTTTTAACCTACTAGAAGATCTGAAAGATCTCAAATATCTATCAATAAGTTGTCGATTTCCATAAATCATTATCCCTGATTTTGCACTCTTCCCAGACAGACAAATTCCCCTTAATTAAAGCCATATTCAATGTTCGTAAATATGAACACAGGAGTTGACAGAGCTGAATCAGAATAGGTAAAAAATGCAATTCAAACTACTAAACTACTAAACTAGAAACCTGACATTTAAGATTGCGATTCTTCGCCACCAGGCCCATCTGGTGGAAATCGTGCCCCACCTACCCACGCACAGACGAAAGAACTGCTTTAGTTCATGCGTTAGTTTCGCAGGTTAACTGGACATTTAAATTCTCAAGACAACTACACCTTCGCAGACAAATATGAATAGAATAACTACATACCTAAAATGGCCCATGGCCCATATGCGGTTTGAATACCTCCTGATGGTATTTGGCCTGACCATTCTCCCAGTCGCAGTTCAAGCGCAAGAGGATGACGATGAAAACACCTATGAACTCGATCCATTTTCAATCGAAGAAGGAAGTGACTCAGGGTATTACGCATCCACAACCTTAGCGGGTGGACGCATTCAACAAAGCCTGAAAGACACCGGTGCTGCCGTGCAGGTTGTCACAGCTGAGTTCATGGAAGACATCGGTGCATCTGATATCGAAGAACTTCTTCAATACACCACCAGTTCGGAAGTCGCCGGTATTCTCGGAAACTTCACCGGTTCTGATGAAGGTGATTCTGGTGCTGTTGGCACAGGAGAAGCCCGCCGCGATCCCGACGGCACTGCCCGTATTCGTGGTATCGCTGCTCCGGATAGAACACGTAACTTCTTTGTTACCGACATTCCGTTTAACACTTATAACACTGAGCGGGTAGACATTAACCGTGGTGCGAACTCCTTCCTTTTTGGTCTGGGTTCTCCAGCTGGTCTATTGAACAACGCATTGTCCAAGGCTCGCTTCGTGAACTCAGGTGAACTTCGTGTTCGTATTTCAAACGGTGAATCACACAAACTGTTTAACGACAATCCAAGTACCCAGACATCGTTCAAACTGAACCGTGTTCTAATTGAAGATAAACTGGCCGTGCATTTTGCACTTTTGCAAGACCGTCAGATTTATCGTCAAAAGCCTACTTTCAAGGATGATGACCGTGTTTACGGTTCCATGACTTTCCAACCTTTTGGAGATAGTCGTACCGTACTTCGCGCACACTTTGAAACCGGTGAAATCCTCGGTAATGCACCGGACGTTCTCCTTCCACAGGAAAACTTATCCACCTACTTGGATACACCAGCCATCTTCGATTCCGTCTTCACTGGACGCCAAGGTCGCACCTGGAACCAAGAAGGACCGAATAACAATGCCAGAAGAGGTTATCGTTCTTTGACTCCAGAGGAGCAGGAACAATACGCCGACGAAGGCTTCTGGTGGCCACGTGAACAAGGATCACCACTTACCTATAGAAACATTCGCTGGGGTGCTGGTGCTTATGGATTTATCTTCGATGGGACAAATGGCCGCGACGCAACCATATCTCACACCGATCAACTCCAAGGCGCGGTATTCCAAAGACGCCGTAGTAATAATAACGATGTACCCAACTTTTTCAACGAAGTAGCCAATCGTGACGGAGGTCGCTTCCAGGGAGCTGCGCAAGGTATCTACCCAGGTAACCTCGGAGAGATTAAAGGAGCTGGTTGGATCGACCAAGGTTTCGTCAACTTAGACACCTTTGATTTCAGCCGCGCCAATATCGGTTGGGACAATGACTTCTACGCTCGTGAATTCTTCAACTACAACGTCTCACTTGAGCAGACCTTGTGGGAAGGTAGGGCAGGTTTTGAGCTGGTATACAACTTTGAGGATATTTTCCGCAACAGTTATACGGCGCTTAACGGTGGAAATTCAGTTATTACTATAGACACGAATCGTGCGCTCCCATTGCCAGAAGATATAAATTACATCGAGTCAGGGAATTATAACCCAAAACCCAATCCGAACTTTGGTCGCCCGGTTATAATGACCAAATCAGGAAGACGCACCAACGATGATGTGCGCGAAGCGGTTCGCTTTACCGGATTCTTCAAACACGACTTCACAGATCATATTGATGGCCAGTTGGGGAAAATCCTAGGTAACCACACGTTGACCATCCTAGCTGACAATTACCTTCACAAGGAATCAGTGATTAACTACCAATATAATTCCTTCGGTAATCCAGACCCTGCATTACACATTGGACCGGCTAATGCCCGCCAAAGCGCCAATAACGCTCGTAACGTTCCAAACTTGGTTTACATCGGCCCACCACAGTTGAACGCAGCTTCAGATGGTTGGGACCTGTCAGATTTCACCCTCTATCCCGCCGACTACGATTTGCGCGGAACGCTGGGTCGAACATTTGAAAAAGTGGCTTGGAACTTAGGCCCTGATGCCACACCTCAGGCAGTTCAAGATGATGGAGGAGTATACCGTAGAAACGGGAACGAACAATTCCTCATCCACGAGTGGGGACCTTTGGAAGTTCCAACTAAGAATTACCGAAAACAAGAAACCACCGTTGAGTCTACAGCCATCAACACCCAATCCAAATTCTTTGATAACATCCTAGTTGCTAACCTGGGTTACCGCGAAGACCGGGTTGAGAACTGGTTGAATACAGAAGCTAATCTTCTAGGACCGGATGAAATCTCCGACCTTTCTCGAGAGAATTGGCTACCAGAGGATGGCCAATTCACCCTGACTAAAGAGTCCATTTTCGGTTACGGTGGAGTGCTTTACGTTCCACAAGACTGGCTGCCCTTCAAAAATGTCGTGGATGACATTACTTTCCACTACAACTTGAGTGATAACTTCATTCCACAAACTGAACGGGTTGACCAATACCGCCTACCAGTAGCGTCCCCAACTGGAACCAGTAAAGACTGGGGAATCAGTGCCTACCTGATGGACAACAAGATTGTAGCTCGCTTGAACTGGTTCGAATCGAACATGAAGAATGCGACCAGTAACCAATCTGGTACCTTTAATCGTAATATGGTTAGAATCTTCCAGTGGTGGGGACGCATCAATCGCGACCTTTTCGATACTGCAGATCAACAACCAGACGGCACTTGGACCATCAAACCTGACGTGGTTGCTGACGCCATTGAGATCGATCCTGAAACCGGACTCGACACCGAATTCGGACTTCCTCTAGAAGAAGCGATTGCGGCAACCTGGCCAAACCTGCAAGATGCATCGGACGGCTTAGCAGCATTCGACCCGTATCTAAATGATCCATTATTGAATGATGCGTTCAATGTTCGTTACCTCCCAGATGGTGACGTCAACGTTCAGTGGGCCGGAACTATTACCGATACCCAAGATGTATACGCCGAAGGTTTTGAGGCAGAAATCATCCTCAATCCAGTAGACGGATGGCGAATCTCCTTCAATGCGGCCCAACAGCAAGTCATTCAAACCAATATCGCTCCTCGCTTGACCGAATTGGTGAATGACCTGTGGTTGCCATACATCGCAGAGTTTGGACACCTCGACTGGTCAGCTCCACTCGAAGCGGTTAATGGCGCAACCATTACCGATCAGGTTGGTGACCGTCTGGTAGAATACTTCTTCCAAAAAGGCCTCGAAGGCATCCCCACTCCAGAAGTTCGTGAGTGGAGATTCAACATGGTAACCAACTACCAGTTCCGTGAAGGCTTCCTGAAAGGATTCTCAGTGGGTGGTGCTATTCGCTGGCAGGACGGTATTTCTGGAGGTTATCCAATCGAGGTGGTTCCATTCAGCGATTTTGGGATCGATTCAAACCGTGTGTCTGGACTAAATCCAACCGGTGGCGTAGTAAGACCGGATCCGCTCAGTCCTTATTTCACAGAAAGCGAAGTTTCGTATGACATGTCATTGGGCTACCGCAAAAAGTTCGGAAATATCGATTGGAGAACTCAGATCAACATTCGTAACCTCCAAAACTGGAGCAGCGACGAGGTTTACATCCTGAGATATCAGCCGGACGGATCTCCCGCTCGCGCGAGATTCCAGCCTCCTAGAACAATCATGTGGACCAACACATTCCGTTTCTAAAGGAATTTAAAATTCATCAAAAAATAGCCAACTTTACGTTGGCTATTTTTTTTGTACTGATTGAACTACCTAATTCATAAATAGATACGTAACCCTGCACCCCTCAAACTACCTATGAAAATTAAAGAATTACTCCCTATATTTCTTGGAGCCACTATCATGATTGGCTTCATGGGCTCCTCTCAGGCTGCTTCCAACCGGGTAGCTATCAAGGCCGAGGCCGATATGGATTTCCTCAAAGAGCGCGAAAAAGACGGCACGGCAAAACCGATGTCCTACCAAGTCGCCAAAGGGAAATTCTACCGTGGCGGCATGAACGACAAGCGCATGCAAACGTTCACGTTCGAGGACATTGTAAGCGACATGGCCCAACACCTGCGGAAGCAGAAGTTCTACCCTCACCAGGGAGAAGGCACAGGAGATATGCTTATCGTCGTTCACTACGGAGTCACCGAATACGAAGAATCCATTATGGAGCTCATGGGCTACACGTCTGAAGAAGAGATGGGATTGGGAGGCGATTTCGACTTCGAAGGGATCGCACCCGATGCAGCGGGCATGAATGCCGTCGCCGACCTGGGCTTCAATCAGACCACGAGTCACACATTGAGCGAAGGCAACAGGAAATCCATGGGACATAAAGCCAAGCTGCTGGGCATGGAAGAAGCCTTTGGATTCTATACTAATAACACAGATAAGTACGAGCTCCAGAGTATGCTCGATGAGGAACGCTATTTTGTCATTCTAATGGCCTACGACATTGCCTCCATGAAACAAGGAGACCCAAAGCTACTCTGGACTACCCGTTACAGTATCCGAGCTATTGGTCAAAACTTCGATGACGCCATGAAAGGCATGAACGCCATCGCTGGAGACTACTTTGGCAAAAGCTTTAAGGGGCTTAACTTGAAACGCCTACAGGACGACAGCAGTGTAGAGATTGGAGACATCGAGGTTATCGGAGAGGCTGAAGAAAAAGACGATGAGTAAGCCAGGAACACTCATTTTAAGTAAACGGC
>CALJGU010000108.1 GCA_938075565.1 uncultured Opitutales bacterium
TTCTATCCATTGAACTACAGGAGCATCCAAAAAAGAGAAGGGACGATCTAGAACCGTATGTGCAAAGTCAAATGCCTTTTGGACTGCGGATTGGTTCCTCGAAATCCGTTCGAATAAGCCCCATCTCAGTCAGGACTCGTACTCTGTAATCGCTGAAACGACACCTTCCTCGAATTCGATCTCGGAGAAGATTTCCTGGTGTTCAGAATAGGTGTGGACGTAGCGCGGGACATGATACACGCGAAAGACTTTATACTTGGCATCGTAGTAGACGCGTCGCTCATATCCGGCTAAATGAGTTCCTTCACTCTGGGTGTAAATGCGGGTATAAATCCAAACTTCCTTATCCTTACCGTCTTTGAACTGCCGTTTCTTCTTATCTGGCTCCCCCATGATGAAGTATACAACTTCTGGCGAATGTCCGATATCTAGCGTTTTATTTTCGACGGCAGACTGTTCTTCAGAAGACAAGGCCGCGAACCGGTCGGGATGCTTTTTGATTCGATACTCCGTAGAGTCGCAACCAGCCCAGACCAGTGCCAATAATAAGATCCCTATGTACCCCCAATACTTCATAACAATACCCTCAGATTAACCGACTTATACGTATATAACCAGTGCATTGGATGAAAGTTTCAGCGGTCCTCAGAATTTCGATTATCCTAAAGTCGCCTTAAGTGCTTCTACTAGCTGGTCGACGCTAGAGGGAGCTGCGTTATTGCCCATGAGGCCAATACGCCAAATTTTGCCGGCCATAGGTCCCAGACCTGCTCCTACTTCGATCATATGTTCATTTCGGATACGTGCTCGAATACCAGCTTCATCGAGACCTTCAGGTAGGGATAAAGTCGTAAGTGGGTTTAAGCGCTCGCTTTCCGGAACAAAAGGACTGAATCCAAAGCTTTCCATTTCTTGAATCAGGTAGTTAGCCGCGTCGGCATGACGTTGCCATCTGTTTTCAAGACCTTCTTCAAGGATCTCCGTTAAACTGGTGTGTAGCCCATAAATCATGTTTATGGGGGGTGTGTGGTGATAGCTTCTACCACCCGTGCCATCCACATACATGAGCAACTGCTCCAGATCGAAATAGAAACTGGGAACTGGATTCTTGCGTTGCTTGAACACCTCCACTGCTCGATCTGAAATAGTTACCGGCGATAGACCTGGTGGCACTGACAGGCATTTCTGGGTGCCGGAGAATGCTACATCTACTCCCCAAGCGTCGATTTCAACAGGCATACCAGCGAGCGAGGTCACGCAGTCAATCATCAGCAAACCACCTGCTTCATGCACGGCATCGCCTATACCATCCATTGGTTGGTAAACTCCAGTGGAGGTTTCTCCGTTTACGACCATAGCCAGTTTTGGCTGCTCACGTTTAACGACTTCGATAAATTCTTGATTGTCGATCGCGCGTCCCCATTCCTGGGATACTTCGATGACTTCAGCTCCCAGGCGTTTTGCCAGGTTTGCCGCCCGTCCTCCGAAAACTCCATTTACGCCGACCACAAATTTGTCACCTGGCTCAAGAAAGTTAACCAGCAGAAACTCCATCCCAGAACTTCCAGTTCCAGAGATCGGGAAGGTGACTGAGTTCTCTGTTTTGAACAGTGAACGTAAACCAGATTTGATTTCTTCAACTAAATCGAGGAACTCGCCATCCATGTGGCCGAGAGTAGGGGCTCCTAGAGATTCAAGGACGCGTTGACTGGGATTGCAGGGGCCGGGGCCGAGTAATAGGACATTCGAATTCATAATGGAAAGGGTCTAAAAAAGAGCGCCTTCTCTAAGGCGTAAACAACATTTGTTACTCTGCTCGAGGCGATTGACTCGAAAAGGGGGGATTTCGATCAAGATACCAGTTCGAGTTCTTGGAACTTTAGGTAGAGCTTCAGGCTTACCCAGGCATCGGTGGCAGCGTAGGCCAGTTGATTGGGAGTCAAAGTGCTTTGAGCCCAATTCGTGAGCTGGGCAGACTTAGAAAGTCTTCCACCTAAAAGGATACCTGTCATATTGCGTAGTCCGCGCTTCAGGATACCTGCATCATTGGCAACGGATGCAACATCCATAAATCCGGATGGGTTAAATTTCCTCACCTTTTGCAGGTGTTTGATGTCGTCGTGCAAAGCGACGCCCACCTTTACGGTGGCCTCAGCTTGAAGTAGGTCCAGTATCGACTTATGGATTCCCTTACCGTTTATCCGAAATAGCCAGGCCTCCTCTTGAGTCGCAAACTGGATCAAGGCTGGAGGGTAACTCACTCCCTTTTTGAAGGAAGGTTTGGTTTCTGTGTCAAAGCCCAGAACTTTTTCCTGAAGTAAACGTTCAACAGCGGCTTGGACTTGGTTTTTCTGATCGATTACATGGATGGGGCCTTCAAATCGCATTAACGGGAGGGCGTTAATTTCTTCGCGCGTAATCGTCGAGTTTTCCAGATTGGGATTGGTATTCTCCATGTATAATTGGGACTAAATCGATAACAAGGCCCTGATTGCTAGGCTTCTAGGTGGTAACAAGATGAAGATCGATTTAAAGGGTATAGTTGATAGGAAATGACTCATCAAAGAAAGCAAAAATTGATGGTTCTATCACTGGCTATTCCCGAGCTTTATATCTTTTTCACAGATAATGATGCGAATACCCGTATTTTCATGGCAAAATAAGCGCTTCCCCGAAGAGTAGCGCTTTAGAAAACTATATCAGAGCAAGCTACTTTTTGTCCTCATCAACCACTTCGAAGTCAGCGTCTACCACATCGTCGTCTGCTTTCGCAGCGCCCGCATCGGCAGGTGCATCTCCAGCTGGTGGAGGTGGAGGAGGAGCTCCTTCAGGACCGCCCTGAGGATAAAGATCCTGGGCCATGGTTGCGAAAGTACTTTGGATTTTGTCTATGGCTGCCTTCATCTCATCCGGATTGTCTGTCTCGAGTGCTGTCTTACCTTCTGCTAGAACAGCCGTGATCTCAGATTTTTTATCTTCAGGCAGTTTATCGCCGGCTTCCTCAATTTGCTTCTCGGTTTGATAAATCAAATTATCGAGATTGTTTTTGGATTCAACGGCTTCCTTCTTTTTCAAGTCGGCATCAGCGTTCAATTCGGCTTCTTGTTTCATCTTTTCAATCTCATCTTGGTTTAGGCCGGATGAATTCGAAATGGTGACCTTCTGATCCTTACCTGTGCCTTTATCCTTGGCAGATACGTTTAAGATTCCATTAGCATCGATGTCGAAGGTGACTTCAATCTGTGGCATACCTC
The DNA here is from genome assembly GCA_938075565.1 of uncultured Opitutales bacterium. Lineage (GTDB taxonomy): Bacteria > Verrucomicrobiota > Verrucomicrobiia > Opitutales > UBA2995 > UBA2995. Next base: position 3,255 of record CALJGU010000108.1, read on the forward strand.
GCTGTGCAGCTGGAATACCATCTAGACGGAAGTTACCTAGCAATTTGTTATCATTCGCCATGGGGCGTTCTCCTTGGAGGATCTTGATATCTACTGCTGTCTGGTTGTCGGCATAGGTTGAGAAAACCTGGGACTTCTTTGCAGGAATAGTCGTATTGCGCTCGATCATGGGTGTGCTCACTGCACCCGCGGTTTCAATACCGAGAGTCAATGGAGTCACATCGAGAAGAAGGACATCCTTCATATCACCTGCAAGAACGGCACCTTGGATAGCTGCACCAATGGCTACTACTTCGTCAGGGTTCACACCCTTGTGAGGATCTTTACCTGCGAGCTCGTTGGCGATCTCGGTTACCTTAGGCGCACGAGTCATTCCTCCTACCAAGACTAGATCGTCGATCTCAGACTGGCTGAGCCCCGAGTCTTCCAGGCATTTTCTGAATGGACCAGTGGTGCGTTGGAAAAGTTGATCGGTAAGCTGTTCGAATTTTGATCGGCTCAACTGAACATTCAAGTGCTTGGGGCCTGTAGCGTCTGCGGTGATAAAGGGCAGGTTGATGTCCGTAGACTGCGCAGATGAAAGGGCGATTTTCGCTTTTTCTGCTTCTTCCTTCAACCGCTGCAAGGCCATTGGGTCGTTGCGTAGATCAATGCCGTTTTCGCTTTTAAATTCTTCGATCATCCAGTCGATGATAGCGGTATCCCAGTTGTCTCCGCCAAGGTGAGTGTCACCGTTGGTTGCTTTTACTTCGAAGACGCCGTCCCCAATTTCGAGGATGGATACATCAAACGTTCCACCACCTAAATCGTATACTGCAATTCTGGATTCGCTTTTCTTGTCTAATCCATAGGCGAGAGCCGCCGCTGTGGGTTCGTTGATGATACGTAGGACTTCGAGACCGGCAATCGTGCCAGCATCCTTGGTTGCTTGGCGCTGTGAGTCATTAAAGTAAGCCGGAACGGTGATAACTGCTTTGGTAACAGTCTCTCCCAAGTAGGCTTCGGCATCTGCTTTGAGTTTCTGCAGGATAAAGGCCGAAATCTGCTCTGGCGCGAATGTTTCGTCTTCTCCGTTGGAGTTCGCTTTTACGTAAGCGTCTGAATTTTTGCCTTCCGCAACTTCGTAGGGAAGTCCGGAGGCTTCCTCAGTTACCTCAGTAAACTTGCGACCAATCAGGCGCTTGGCCGAAAAAATCGTGTTCTGCGGGTTGGTTACCGCTTGGCGTTTAGCACTTTGACCAACGAGGCGTTCTCCATTCTTTGTGAATGCCACAACGGATGGGGTCGTGCGCGCACCTTCGGCGTTTGGTATAACGACGGGTTCTCCGCCTTCCAATACCGCCATACAGGAGTTGGTTGTACCTAGATCAATTCCCAAAATTTTGCTCATGGTTCCCGGTGTTTGCAGGATGGATGCCATGTTCGTAAACCCTTGAAGAATAAACGATTAACTTTTTTTGACTCGATATTAACAGTCAATTATAGGGACAGCATGGCACAAGGGCTCTAAACCCAGTATTCATGGGTGTCACAGTGCCAATGAGTGGCTCATTTGGCGCCAGCGAGTGAAGTCGCTTCCAATCGGACAAAGATTGGCTGGCCATCAGAAGAGTTGAATTCGATTACCCGAGTCTCGGAATCGTCGTCGATTGGCTTCACGGAAATGAGAGTATAATCGAGATCTTCAATCGCAACAGTCCAATTCTGAAGGTCGTTCGATTGCATAAGCTTGTAACTCACATCGATACTGCTCCTAAGTAGGGTATAGGTGAAGCGGGTGATACCTGTTACTCCGTCATATTCCAGTCTATGCAGGGTAGGGTCTTGAAATCCCGAAAGTGGATTTGTCCCATAGGCGTATTCAGCGAAGTTTGTAAGGCTATCGAAATCGTTATCGTTTTCTGGTTCTCCCAGACTTCCGTCAAAGTTCTTGGCCTCCCAAACTTTGTAATAAAGCCCTTCACCGATCACCAGAACGAGTGCGCTTTTGCTGGATCCATTATAACCATCGCTGATCTCATAATCTATTCTCACTACACCGGTGAAATCGTCCGGAGATTCGAAGATGATAGACCCGTTTAGAAATGAAGCGGATCCTGTTGAGACATTGATGATCCTGGAAACTCGCAGCTCGTCCCCGTCGGGATCAGAGTCATTGGTAGTGACCGGTATGATTATTTTTTGGGAGGCAATAACTTCGACTTCGTCTCTGTTCGCTTGAGGTGCAGTGTTTTCCCCCAGGATTCCTCGAATCCATTTCGCCTTGGTTATGGTTCCATCCTCCGTAGGCGAGCTTTGATCATTGGTTTGACTACCCATCCCTTCGTTCATGGGAAGGTAGGTCAGGAGTCCTGATTCGTTCCCGTTGAGAGGTTGGTCCATGTTATTCCGTAAATCGTTGGATGATCTTACTACGTCCCAAACACGAAATTCATCGATAGCTCCTTCAAATGCGCGTTGGGTACTGGCTGCTTCTCCTACCATCCACAATTGACTGCCAGTTGTTACAGGACCCGAAGCATTATCGAAGGGTAGGCTGGTCGACTGTTCGATGCCATTGATATAGAGTTTAACGGATGAAATATTATCATAAGTGACTGCAACATGTTGCCATTGATTGAGCTTAATCGAATTCGCTGGGGTATTGTAGATGGATCGAACGCCGTTTAAGTGGTCAATTGATATGAGCAGGCTATTTGTGGTATAGCTGGGGAATCCCGTTCCATGGAGGTAAAATACGATTTGTTCGGTATCGAAGATTCTCCCATAGCCAGTCTCTCCTTCTCCCCATCCTTCAGGGCGTATCCAAGATTCAATGGTGAATGGTGTGTTCAGGCGCTTGTCCTGTGTATTCTGAATGATCACGCGATCGTTGTCGCCGTCAAAGTCGAGTGCGAAGTCATCTTCCCGTGTTACATATACAGTCACCTCAGCGCTGGATGTGCCATCGTCATCATCTGTAATCGTATACTGAAATCGGTCGACTCCCACGAATCCAGTCAGAGGAGTGTATTCGATTTGGTTATTGGGTTGAAGGATAGCTCCCCCGTGGTCGGGTAGAGTCATTTCTGTTACACGCATCGAGTCTCCGTCATAATCGATGTCATTTTCCAACACATCGATGGTGATGGGACTATTTTGACTGGTGCCTACCTGATCAGGATTCGCTTCCGGCCTGGGAACAACAATATTCACCTGTGCGGTTTTAATGCCTCCTCGACTATCGTGGATGGTGTAGCCAAATGTGTCTGTGCCACCCATGCCCTCACCTGGAGTATATTCTATGACTCCGGATTGGAGTAAGGTAATTGAACTATCGGGAGACTTATAGATTGAAATGACTTTCAAGGTGTCGTCATCGGCGTCTGTATCGTTTGCAGCAACGTCGATGTAGGTGGTGGCTTCTATAATGGAGACGTTGTCGTCATTTGCTACCGGATGTTGATTGTCTCCTTCTTCTATAGGAGTGCCATAGAGCTTTAGTTGCCATGATTTTGCTGCATGAAGGTTCCCCGATCGACGGTCCGATAGATTCAACGTCCATTCACCGGCGCTTGATTCATCCAGGCAACGCACTGTCCAGTAAGTCCATTCTGAATACGATTTCCTAGCATCTGTGTGCGGGGTAGCCAGAATACTTTCAGTTCCACTTGGAGAGGTTAACGTGATGTGGAGATTGCCCCAATCCATCGTGTCGGCTTCTGCTGCATCCAGGTCCAAAGTCAGTGAAACGTGCTCAACACGGATGTTTGAGTCTACGGTTTGAGTAAGCTCTATACCCGTTGAGGAATTATCAGGAACACTTTGTTCTATGGTCAACTCTCCTGAGTCATACTCAGTTGAATCTGGAACGTTGGTCCAAGTCTGTGCAACTTTCACGGCCGCTGCTGCATCAACCCGGCCAAACCCAAAGTTGTGGTTCACCCAATGTCCTGCGCCATTTTGTTTCCAGTCTGTGTCTGATCTTGCGACGCGAACGGCCGTCTTTGCCAATATGTGTTGTACATCTCGCCAACCAAGGTTGGGATTTGCCTCTAGCATTAATGCCACCACTCCAGCCACTAATGGAGAGGCTGAAGAGGTACCTCCAAATTCAATGCGGCAGTCTCCGGGATCGACTCCACTTTGTCCTCTTAAATCGGTTGTTCTAATACCGGATGTGTTCCCACTGCTGGGAGCACAAACAAGCATGGGTGCTCCCGGTTCACTATAGCTTGAAATTTTTCCCTGATCTCCGACTGCTCCTACTGCAATCGAGTATCGAATAGATGCCCATCCGTCGTAGTTGACATTACTTCCAATGGTTCTCCCATTTCCAGCAGCCCAAATGTAAATGGAGCCTAGACCGTTTCGACCGTTATGGATTGCATTTTGAATGGCGGATAAGGAAAGGGTGCTGGGTCCGGCCATGTTTGCACCGTCGTCCGTATCTGGCCCCCAACTGTTGTTGTAAATATCTATAATATCCGAACGATGAGCGATTGCTGATGCTTGTCTACTTGATGAGACGCCTCGATCTTCGTGAATGAGACGAATTCCAATCAGTTCAGAATTATAGGCTACACCGACACCGCAGTTCCCATTCACTCCTGCTCCTGCGACCCCGGCGACTGCTGTCCCGTGAGTCTCATCCGAACTTTCCGGCTGTGGAGAAGCATCGTTGTCCAAGTAATCAAAATCTATATCTGTTCGGTAATTCGATAGTAGATCCGGGTGGTTAAACTCCGTCCCCGTATCGATAATTGCGATGTGTTTTCCTGCACCTGATACTCCATAATTCCACGCTGGGTAGACGTTTGCATCTTCATTGGCGACGTTCCAGCGATCCCCCGTATTTTTCAAATGCCATTGGTCGCGAAGCAGGGGATCGTTGAAAGCAGGAGGTGATTCATCGTATCTGAGTGCAAATGTCTGCAGGGCTTCTTGTTCAAACCAGAGGACGGATTCATTTGAACTCAATAAGGTTTGAATCTGTTGAGCTACCTCTTCCGCCTTCGAGTCCGGAAACTGTATTACATGGATATCAGAAAATCCCTGAACCTTCTCAATATAGGAGGCTTCCGTAGAATTTAGAAATTTATCCAGTTCTTCTTCGCTGGTGAATTGGATGCTCCAATTGTCTGTGATTTCGTACTTGTTCGCCCAAGCTTCATTATTTTCCTGACCGGCTCTTATGGTATCGTAGTCCAGAAGGGCGTACGGGCTTGGCCTTATCTCAACCCTTTTTAAGTCACTTGGATTCTGGGGCTGAGATAACTGGCTGTTCGGAAGGTCTTCTGCATTCGGTTCCGCTTGGGTAACCATGGGAGGAAGCGAACGATTTGATCGCATATCCAGCAGCCAGAGTAGGCTCCCTACAACCATAAGTGAACTTATTGCGGTCCCTGTCTTCTTAAATCCCATCTGTTCTTTTGCGATTTATTACGTGGATCGAAACCCCGCGGATTCAGTAAATGCAAAACCCGAGGGAGATTTTACATCCCTATAAAATTAGTACTGTTATCGTTTTAATAAGAGGACTTTGGAAACTATAAATTTCGTAAGTACCACAGATTCACTCAGTTTCAAAGGACTAAGGATAAGGTATGAATCGGAATGAAAGGTATCCGACCACAAAAAAACCGCCTCGTTGGGCGGTGTAATTTGGACGGGTCATTCTCAGCTATAGCTTAGAATGGTGGTGGGAGGCGGATTCGAACCACCGAAGGGTTGCCCCAGCAGATTTACAGTCTGCCCCTGTTGGCCACTTAGGTATCCCACCGGATTTATAAAGAGGGGTAAATTGGTTAGTGTCTTTGCCTTTGCCAAGTCCTTTTTTGAAGAATTTCAAACGATTTTCGTACAGGTAGATTCCACATGACGAATATCTTGCAGAGCTGACGGCATAGGTTTTTCTTCTTCTTCCCTATGGCTCAGCGTGAATATAAGGAAAAGCCTGTAAATCGGCTCTTTGAACATTTCCTTAAGCTCCTGCGTTCAAGGCTGAAAGATTCCCAGCGTTTCTTTTTCTTAAGTGTCATAGTCGGGTTGAGCTGTGGTCTGGTTGCGGTGGCGTTTCATTTGGCTATCCGAGGAATAGGGGACTTAGTCTTACGGTTCCCAAAATCGACTGAAGCTAGTTTAGTGACCTTGATTGTTTTGCCCCTGGTTCCTGCTTTAGGTGGCTTGCTGGTGGGCATCGGCATGGCCCGGTGGTCACCCAATGCACGAGGTAGTGGAATTCCCCAGGTAAAGGCGGCGTTTTACAACAAGTTTGGGCTCATACGCTTCCGAGATGCTGTGTATCGCTTTTTGTTTACTACCTTGTCCAATGGGTCGGGCAACAGTTTAGGGCGTGAAGGGCCTACGGTGCATTTGTACGCTGCCATAGGCTCAACAATAGGTCAGTGGTTTGGCCTCCCCAAGGCCAGGATTCAAGCCATGGTCCCGGTCGGCATGGGAGCGGGAATCGCCGCAGGTTTTAATACCCCTTTGGCCGCCATCACGTTTGTCTTCGAAAAACTATTGGATGATTTTTCCAGTAAGGCATTGGGGGGAATCCTTGTTGCTGTGATCATCGCGTCGGTGGTTTCACGTGCCATCCTAGGTGAGAACCCGGCCTTCGAAGTGGAGAGTTATTCCTTCGAATCGTATTCATGGGTGTTGCTCAGTATAGTGATCGGTCTCTTGGCGGCCATTTTGGTCAGATCTTTCTTTCCATATTACTTGGTTGGCGGAATTACTTCAAAACCGCACGTATGCCTTCTTGGCTAAAACCCTGCTTCGGTGGGCTAGGAGTCGGGATAATTGGGACGGCGGTTCTGTGGTTTTCTGGAACAAATAACGCTGGTGTATTTGGAACTGGGTACGAGGATCTATCCTCTGCCTTGAAGGGATCCCTTGCTTTGAAGATTCTACTCATTCTCTTTGTTGGTAAGTTCCTGGCCTCAATTTTCGCCTTTTCGATGGGAGGAAGCGGTGGCCTTTTTGGTCCGGTCTTGTGTATTGGTGGTATGTTGGGAGGGATTGTTGGTGCCGTCTTCAACAACTATATTAGTTTGGATCAATCATTTGTGGGAGCGGCTGCCCTGCTGGGTATGGGAGCGTTTTTTGCTGCTGTCATTCGTTGCCCCCTTACGTCGGTCCTCATCCCTTTTGAGATGACTTTAAACTATTCGCTCATTCTCCCGCTCATGGTTGGAAACATGATCGCCTATTACCTGGCGGCACGTTGGCGAACGGTCCCCATATACAATGCGCTTCTTTTGCAGGATAAAGTAACTTTGAAAAAGATGCCGAGTTTCCAAGGAGCACAAGATTGGAAAAACCTTCCTGTGAGCACCATTATGAACCACGATCCATTCAGTGCGTTCAGCAACCTGACTATCGGGGAGAATTTGGAATACTTAAAACAGCACCCGCATCATGCTTATCCGGTGCGAGATGAGAATCGACTGTTGGTTAATGTTATAACCCATCATGAGTTGGAAGACTTGGAAGAGCATGGGGATGAACTCTTAGGTGAACGACTAGTAGAGCACGATTTGGTGACCATGACTCCAAACACTTCGATTCGTGAGGCAGCCCGGATTCTTGTCATAAAGGACAAGGAGCAAGCTCCAGTTGTCAGTGCTAAGAATCCTCAGCGGATAGTTGGCTTTCTTACCTTGCGAGACATCGCACGGCAGCAGAATGCTATTGAAGAGCAAATTGGTGAGTAAGCTCAGATAAGGCCTGCGTTCTTAAAGCTGTAATAACCACATTTAAGTGGGTCTTGGTCGGGTTGCCCGATTACCAGATGGTCGAGCAATTCGATGTCCATGATCTCTGCTGCTTCTCTTAACCGTTTAGTTACTTGGATGTCCGCAGCACTGGGAGCAGGGTCGCCACTTGGATGGTTGTGAAACACAATAATCGCTGAAGCACCTAGCTTGACGGCATCCTTAAACACTTCTCTTGGATGAACCAGGCTGCTATTGGCTGTTCCTACAGTCACTTCGATTTCTTTGATCAATCGATTTTTGCGGTTCAGGCAGAGTGACCAGAACTTTGCAATATCAAGGCCTCTCGTCATTGGCCGAGCAAAATCAAAGACCGCCTCTGGGCTATCCAGCAAAGGACTTTCTCCCATCTCTCCACGTATGACACGTCTGGCTAGCTCCATGACAGCGACCAGTTGCAATGCTTTAACAGGACCTATACCTTCAATTTTAATAAAATCTTCTTTTCCCCAATTGATGAGTTGGGGAAGTCCACCTGCTTCTGCAATCAGCCGGTCACACAGGCTCATGACGTCGAGCTTGGCGGTACCACTCCTGATCAGCATGGCCAGAAGTTCGGTGTCGCTCAATTTTTCAGGACCGTATTTATCGAGCCTTTCCTGAGGGCGTTCGTGTAAGGCGAGTGATTTGAGGCGTGATCGATAGATATCCGACATAGTCGAAGGCTGAACTTAGATCATTTATGGTCTGTGCCTGGACTTCCGTAAAGCGATTACTGAGTTTGTATAGCCAAAAAAAAGCAGCCCCATGAGGCTGCTTTTTTAAAAAATTTAAAGTGGGCGACTTACAAATAGAATTTGATGAATGCTTTCTTTCGAAGCCCTTCGATCCATTTGTCGTGCTCTTCACTGGACATTTGATTGAGCAGAATCCCTTCGATCTGATCGCGAACCTCTGCAAGAGGTTGAACACCTGCTGCCTGTCTGTCTTCGATCTTGAGTAAGAAAATCATCTCTCTCACTTGAATGGGTTCGCTATGTTCGCCGGGTTGCAGTTCGAAGGCCACATCACTCAGTTCATCACGAATGGCCGATCGGTCGATCCATCCCCAATCGCCACCGCGGTCTTTCCGAGGGTCTTGGCTGTATTTCTTGGCAAGTTCCTCAAATTCCGCTCCACCTTCTAATTCCTCCAGGATTTTGTTGGCCGTTTGCATGAGCAGATCGACGTTTTCGGAGGCGTAAGGGGCCAAACGAATCAGCTTCAAGTGCACGCGCTCTTCCTGATAAAAGCGATTACGCTGTTCATTGTAGAAATTTTCGATTTTTGCCGGACTGAGAATAGATCGTGTGCGGCGCTGTTGGCTGAGCATGATTTGCACGATAATTTCTTCCTGTAGCTTTGCCCGGTACTCCCGCATGTTGAGGCCCTGGCTTTTCAGGTATTTCAAAAACTCAGCGCGGTCGTTGTTAAACTCATTGATCAAGGTGTCATCAAATTTGTTTTCCACGAAGGACCGTGGCATTTGATATCCTTTGGCTACGAATTTATCCTGGAATTCTTTGCGAATCAGGACGCGGTCGATGAGATTCATCAAGATATCCTGCTGAAGTTCATCCAGCATTTGCTGAAATTCTTCGTTGTTACGCGCCTTACGTTGTAAATTTGGGACCAGGGGAGCTAAGTCTTTTCTTAATTCCTCGTGAGTAATGATGGTGGACTCAACGATCGCAGCGATGCCGTTCTCTGTTTGGAGAGCGTCGAATGCTGATTGCTGTGCTGAGGCAGTGCCCCAAGAGCTCAAGGCCAGGATTCCGATCAGGATGGCTGTACTTTTCATGCGAATTGTCTGAATAGTTTTAAAAACTGGGAAATTTTGTAGAGGCTCAAAATCTCCGCGTCAAGGATGCTTGCGACTGGATTTAGCTAAGAGTGTTTGTTCAATTGGACTGTTGGCTACCAGTTATGTTCAGGGAATTTTCTAATCTTTTTCAATCAGTGGTGCTTGATTACTGACGATTGATGAATTGAAGGATTTCCTGCAGCTTTTTGAAGGGGGCCTTGGAAATAAGGCGTGGGAACCGCGTTCCTATCATTATAAAATCATCGTTTTTGTGACCAGCAAGTCGGCATTTGAGTCGATTGCCTTCAGATTCAACTGAATCGATTCCTTTTTCTTCAGCCAAAGTCCGAATTTTGGAGACTTGAATGAGTGCACGTACTTGATCCGGGAATTTCCCAAAACGGTCAATCAGCGAGGCCTCAATGTCTTTAAGTTGTTGTAGGTTCTCTGCCATAGCCAAATCTCGGTAAATTTCAATTCTCAGCCGAGCTTCGTCTAAATAATCTGGGGGTACCGAAGCTTCTAGCATCCTTCCCTGGGTTGCTTCGATTTCTGCGTTCTTAATGGCTTGATAACTGTCGCATGCGACCGAAGAGCTATCGGAAATCTGCTCTCCTACGAAGACAAAGTCTAGCCGCACGTTAGCGCGAATTCGTAAGGCTGACTCGTCACCTTTTAGGCGAGAAATGCTTTGTTTGAGTAGCTGGCAGTAGAGATCAAATCCTACACCTGCAATATGACCGCTCTGCTCTGCACCAAGGAGATTGCCTGCACCTCTCAGTTCTAGATCTCGCATGGCGATTCGAAATCCGGCGCCAAGTTGATTGTATTGCTTTAGCGCCGCCAGGCGTTTCCTCGCCATGTCCAATACCCGGGCATGGCGATGGAGAAGCAGGTAGGCATAGGCTTGCCGATTGAAGCGACCCACGCGGCCGCGAATCTGATAAAGCTGGGCAAGGCCAAATCGATCGGCCGCTTCTATGATGATGGTGTTGGCGTTGGGGATATCCAGGCCTGACTCAATAATCGTTGTTGAAATCAAGACATCGTAACGACCTTCCACAAAGCCATTCATGATCTTCTCCAGAGCGCCTTCTGGCATTTGACCGTGGGCTACGGCGAAGCTCACCTCCGGCATTAATTCTTGCAGTCGCGCTTCTACCGCATCGATGGTTTGAACTCGATTGTGCAGGTAAAATACTTGCCCTCCGCGAGCGGTTTCGGCCCGAATGGCATCGACCACCGTTTGATGTTCATAATTTTTGATGATCGTTTGAATCGGCCTACGATTGATGGGGGCCGTTTCGATTACACTTAAATCTCTAGCGCCCATAAGTGCCAGGTGCAGAGTTCTTGGGATGGGCGTCGCACTGAGAGAAAGCACATCCGTATTTAGTCGAAGCTCCTTCAGCTTCTCCTTATGCTTCACGCCGAAGCGATGTTCCTCATCGATGATAAGTAATCCAAGGTCTTTAAACCCAACGTCCTGAGAAATGAGGCGATGGGTCCCTATGATAATATCAATTTTCCCAGCTGCCAGTTGTTGAAGTATCTTGGTTTGCTCGGCCTTCGTTCTGAATCGATTGAGCATTTCAACCGTTACAGGAAAAGAGGCCATCCGCTCCTTGAAGGTTTGGAAATGTTGCTGCGTCAGAACGGTAGTGGGACCCAGTATCGCAACTTGTTTCCCATCAAGCACAGCTTTGAAAGCGGCTCGGATGGCTACCTCTGTTTTACCAAACCCTACATCACCACAGATGAGCCGGTCCATTGGGTGGGGCTTCTCCATGTCGCGTTTACTCGCTTCAATCGCCTCCATCTGATCAGTGGTTTCTTTGAAGGGAAAGGCTGCTTCAAACTCTCTTTGCCACTGATTGTCAGGCGCGAATGGGTGGCCTTCTTCCGAGTCCCTCTCAGCTTGGTTCTTTAACAGTCGTGCAGCAAGGTCGAGCGTAGCTTCCTCTGCTTGTCTACGGGTTTTGTCCCAGCGGTTGGAGCCTACCTTCCCGAGGTTTGGGCGAAATTTCTTTAAGCCAACATAGCGCGAAACCAAGTGGGATTCGTGCAGGGGAAGGTGTAGAACAATTCCGTCATCGAATTCGAGGGAAATGACCTCCCGGAATCCGGCTTGGGCATCCAGCTTAGTCAGGCCACGGTATATACATATTCCATTTTGTATGTGGACGAGGTAATCACCTTCCGCCAGTTCGGCGAAATCAAGTAGTTGATCCACCTGTTGCTTATTCGCTTGTAGACGTGTTTGCCCTATAGGCATTCGCCTGCGGTATCTGGCAAAAATCTCAGAATCCGAAACGAGCAGGAGACCTTTCTTTGTTGAGCTAGATTGTCGGTTCTCGGGCAATCCCGCATTGGCACATCGAAAGCCTTCGGCCAGAGCGCCTATCACTATGAACTCCAAGAATTCTTCCAGCTCGTTCTGCTTTAAAAATTCCTCTAGGCGATTTCTTTCCCCATCCGTCTGGACCGATAAAACTATCTGGTAGCCTTCATTCTTCCAATTCTGGATGGCTTCAAAAAACCGAAGTCGCTCCTCCTGCTCTTGGTAGAAGCGATCCATCCCCTGCGTTTCGTTTGCCGGAAAGGATCGGTAGGCTTCAAGAGTCTCGGAGTCTACTTGGCTTGTTTGCACCGTGTCGTCGAAGAAAATGCCTCCGTCATCCAAGGAGGTAAAACCTACCCAGCTATCCTGACGCTTGGCCCGGAATTCTAAGACTTTGGCCAGCGTAAGTGCGTCAGAACGGTTTGAGAAGAAGTTGCTCGTTTTCTCTTCAACCAGCGTGGGTTCCCACACCTGCCAAAGAATGGGACAATCAATGTACTCGAGAATCCCTGATTCTGATCGCGCCAATTCCTTTCCTGGGGGGGCAGCGACAATGAGTGCATCCACTTTTTTACTCGATCGCTGTGTATCCGGTTCAAAGGTACGGATGTCTTCGATTTCGTCTCCGAAAAAATCTATTCGGTAGGGGAGCAGTGCATTGGTCGGGTAAAGGTCGATAATTCCACCGCGTACGGCAAATTGGCCTGGCCCTTCGACTTCTGATTCATGGTCGTATCCCAGCTCATTGAGTTGATCAATCAGGTCAGTAAAGGAATAGGAGATCCCGGAGTATAATCTTAATTCGGATCTGAGCAGAGCAACCTTTGCGGGTGTTTCCGATCGAAGGGCATCCAAGGTGGTTGCAATGATGAATCGTTCATCAGCCTTCGCATTGGCGAGGAGTGTCAAGGTGCCTAGCCGGTCAAGCTGGGGATCAATTTGCGAATTATTTCCAGACTCGAAAGAAGGGAAGGGTAGCACTTGGTGGCTGGCTTGGTCAGCGGAATTGAAGAATTTGAGATCCTCCATAGCCTGATCCAATTCCTTCGCCTCAGGCAGAATGATTATGGAGGTGCTGTCTTTATGGTTATCAGCAGCCTGCAGGGATAAATAACTGATGGCTGGCGCAGCAACACCTTGCAGTAACAAAGCATTCTGCCTGGCTTCCTGAAGAGCCTCACGCATGTCTGAAATTGAATGTATCGAAGGACCCAAGTACTGATCGAGCTGCCTCTTCTTCGGCTTCCTTCTTACTGCGGCCCATTCCTTTTCCGCAGGATAGGTCTCCAACAAAGAGTTCTACTTCGAACTCTCGTTTGTGCGAGGGTCCGGATTCGGAAATGATTGTGTAGCGGATCTGGTCGTTGCCTAGTTGGCGTTGGAGTTTTTCCTGCAAACGGCCCTTGGGGTTGTGGGCTTCATTTAGATTGTGCAGCCGTTCCTTTAGATCTCCATACCAAGGAATCACTACGGCCTTAGTCGTTAAGAAATCGCTATCGAGATAGATGGCCCCAATCAGTGCTTCTAGAGCATCTTCTCGTGCTGAGGGTAATTCTTTGGGCGAGCTTTTTGAGTCGGATCGATTCGTGCGAATATGGTTCGAGAGACCCAGCCCATCTGCCAATTCGACTAGTACTGATCCTTTTACCAAAGTGGATCGAAACTGCGTGAGTGGACCTTCGCGTATTTCTGGAAACTCCTGGAAAAGATACTCAGATACTATGAGCTCCAGCACTGCGTCTCCTAGAAACTCCAGTCTTTGATTACTGCGCTCCTCCTTCTCAGCCTTCACCATGTACGACGGATGGGTGAGGCTCTGCACTAGCAGACTTTCCTTCTTAAATTGGTATCCCAATTTGGACTGCAGTGCAGAAAGGTCCATGGACATGCTTAGTTGTCTAGGAGCGGAGGTTGAATCGTTTGATGATTTCCAAAGTCAACTCTTTGTAGGCAGTAGCACCTGGGCTGAGTGGATCATACTGAAAAATAGTTTGTCCGAAGCTCGGTGCTTCCCCGAGCCGGATCGATCTAGGAATCATGGTGGCAAAAACGTCGCTGCCGAAATGTTGACGGACGTCCGAGACAACCTGACGCGATAGATTGGTTCGCACATCATACATCGTCATGATGATGCCACCTAACTCGAGTGATGGATTAACATCGGCGTCCTTAATTTGCTTTAAGACATTCAGGATCTGTCCTAATCCTTCCATGGCCAAATACTCGCATTGTAGTGCAATTAAAAGGAAGTCGGCAGACGCCATCGCGTTCATCGAGAGCATGCCCAGTGATGGCGGGCAGTCCAGGATGATGGCTTTGAACTCATCCCCAGCTTGGAGCGATTCCAATGTGTCGCGGAGGCGGACCAGGTAATTTTCCGTTTGTGCCAGTTCTGTTTCGATCGCTGCAATATCCACCTCAGACGGTATGAGCGAGAGGTTGGGAATAGGCGTTTTGACCACTTTGTCGGTAGCCGATTCTTCACCCAACAATGCCTGGTAGAGACTTTGCCCTTCCTCTTTGTCAAAACCGAGGCCGCTGGTCGCATTGGCTTGCGGATCGAGATCAATGATTAGTGTCGGGACATTTTCGACAGCCAAGGCGGCTCCGAGGCTGATGGCGGTAGTCGTTTTGCCGACTCCTCCTTTTTGGTTGGCGATGGTAAATATTGTAGCAGGCATAGGCGGTTATATTCTCCATCGATGAAAGGGATCTCCTGCGGAATTACCAAGGTCTTTTTACAGGAAAAACAACTTGCTTCCAAAAAGGAAGTGGTTTGTGTTACCCAATCTTAATTTAAGGCGCGGTAGCCAAGTGGTAAGGCCGAGCTCTGCAAAAGCTCTACGCGTCGG
>CALJGU010000109.1 GCA_938075565.1 uncultured Opitutales bacterium
TCTATATTCAAAACCGTATGGTTATATTGGTGACTGCAAGAACAAGCATTCGGTTGATCCCCGCGTATACCTTATGGCCAATAAAGAGAACAAGTTCCTCAAATGCGTAGCTGTTATTGTTCAATCAGAATCATCGCGCCAAATTGCTGAGCTGGAAAAACAGGCCGCCGATGCCACTCAATTTCCATTTGGTATTTTTGATGATTTCGAAGCAGCCGCCGCCTGGACAGAGTCGGTGCTAGAATCATTTAAAGACTAAGCTCACTCACCTCATTAGTTGATGAGCATGACTAGGCAAAGGTAGATAATCCCCTTCACGGATCATCCACTTGTCCATTTCAATCCGTAACGTTTTTTCTATCTCAGTTACCGACGACTGACCTGCTAGATTGCTTAGTTGAAAAGGGTCCTCATCAAGATCATAAAGTTCAAAAATTGGTCGAGGATTCTGAAAATATAGTTGTGCATGAATGTCGGACAGCTCTCCCGCATCATGCAATGCCTGCATTCTTAACCACACAGGATTCTTCGACATATCAACGGGCGAATAGCTTCGTTCAGGAATGGAATTATAAATCAACAGGTATTTTTGATTCATCACCGAACGGGATAAATCAAATCCGTCCATTCTCGTAATAGGCCCGAAATGCCATCCTCTTTCGGCAAACACATAATCGCGTGGAGTATGAGTCTTATCTAAAAGAAGATTCAAGAAACTCTGTCCGTTCATTCCAGGATCCTTTTCAACACCAGCGATTTCAAGAATCGTGGCCGCAAGATCAATGCCACTGATCAAACTATTACTGGAGGTGCCTGCCTTAACTTTCCCCGGCCACCTTACGATCAGAGGAACATGCGTTCCACGATCCAATACGGTGCCTTTTCCGCGTAGCAAGGCCTCGCCATTATCACCCATAAAAATGATAATGGTGTTCTCTTTTAATCCCCGCTTCTCCAAAACATGCTCAACCAGTCCCATGCCACTATCCAAGTCGCGCACTTCTGCGAGATAACGCGCATAGTCGAGTCTCACTTCAGGCAGATCGGGCCAATCGTCTGGTAGTATGAGTTTACTGGGATCGATGTTGTCATGATCCTCTCCCCACTTTCGGTGCGGTTGATTGAAGCCGAAATAAAGAAAGAAAGGCCGCCCCTCATCCACCTTATCCAGAGCCGCTTCAATTTTCTCATCCACGGTCCATACCGCATCTCTTTTCGTACTCGCCTTCTGAACAAAATGGTCAAACCGCGATTCAAAGGCTTCTCCTCGCATCCCAAGCTGGATAAGCGCGTCTGATACATGGTCCAGATCATTACCCCTACCATCCAAGTGCTGATGCCTGCCATCCAAGCCCACCCAGTAGCCACTTTTACGCAATAGATCCGTGAAAAACACAGTACCTGAACGTGCAGGTTGAGCAAAACGGGTTGCGGCAATACCAATGGGCGATCTACCCGCAAAGATGGAAGCACGAGAAGGCGCACATTGAGGCGAGGGCGTATAAGCTCGATTTAACAACATCCCCTCCTTGGCCAAAGCATCTAGATTTGGAGTGATGTTATTCTCAATGCAATTGACGTTACTGTATGCTCCCAAATGAGGAAAGCTATGATCATCCGAGAGGATGAGAAGGATGTTAGGTCGGTCGGCAGCAGTCGCCCCAAGGGCAAACAATAGTGAAAAGAGGACGTTAAAAATACAGCTGTGTTTCATATGTTCGCTTCAAGCTAAATGGTTATCCATTGGCAATTTCTCTTTACCAAGGTCGCAATTGTTAGCCCCATCAAATGACTGCCTAAACACTAACGCTTACGCCAAATGTTTTTTGAAATGAGCGACGGTGCGACTCCAAGCCAGTTCGGCATTTTTCTCGTCATACCTTCCGGTTGAGTCGTTGTGAAATCCATGCCCCGCACCTTCATACATGTGCATGGTATAATCTATACCGTTTGCCTTTAGGTCGATTTCATACTCAGGCCAACTGGCATTTACCCGACGGTCATTCTCCGCTAATTGAACAACCAAAGGAGCCTTTATGTTTTTTCTGATCTCCTGGGCAGCTGGTGTGCCATAGAATGGGACTCCTGCGTTCAGTGTATCAGGCACGGCTGCAGCCAGCATATTAACGACATATCCGCCAAAGCAAAAGCCAACCGCACCTAAGTTTCCATTACTTAAATCATGTCCTTTAAGAAATTTAGCTGCCGCAATAAAGTCCTGCTCAATCTTGCTTCGATCCAACTCACTTTGAAGCTTACGGCCCTCATCGTCATTTCCCGGATAACCTCCTACTGGGTGTAGCGCATCAGGGGCCAAAGCAACAAATCCGTCTTTAGCCAATCGTCGGGCCACGTCTTTGACGTAAGGATTCAATCCCCGATTTTCATGAACGACCAAAACAACAGGAGCTTTTCCAGAGAGTTCTCTGGGAGAAACCAAATACCCTCTACCCTCTCCATGACCTTTCGGAGAAGCGAATGTCACATAGTTAGCTTTTATATCCGGATCGTTAAAAGACACCTGCTCTGCGGCCGCATAATCGGGCATCAAAACGCCAAGAAGAACACTCATAGTTAATGCACCGGTAGTGATCGTTGCCAATCGAGACATAAACGTTCTGCGATCAATAAAACCATGGGCATATTCGTCATACCAATCGAAG
>CALJGU010000110.1 GCA_938075565.1 uncultured Opitutales bacterium
GCAACTCAGCTTTTGTATACGAAGATATGCTGTTGGTCGTAGGTGGAGAGACAGAACGTAAGTCGCCGGCTCATAACGAAGTGGAGGTGTTTGATACGAAGAATCAACGTTGGCTCAACTGGCCCGTCCTGGCTCGAGGACGTCATGGGAGTGGACTCGCGATGTATCAAAATTATTTATACACCTGTTCTGGTAGTGGAAACCGCGGTGGCGTTCCCGAGCTATTAAGCACAGAACGCTTTGCTATCAAGAAGCACTACGAGAGTTGTTGTTCGGGGCATTAAGGAAGTTGGAAGCAATCAATGCCTTCCTGGGGCATATTAACATTGCCCTGGTTACTTGCGTAAACGCGTTTTGGGCTCCATGACTGCTGTCATTATCTTATTTACCTAGAGATCTGTGTGATCAAACTTTCTATATGCGCACTCACCGATTATTCTTCTGCTCCATAATATTCGTAATCATGGCCAAAGCTCTCTCAGCTGAAAACCCCGGAGCTCGAGTCATTGAATATTTTGGATACGATGATGCTATTGAACTGACCAATGGTGAATGCACTGCCATTCTGACCCCAGCGATTGGTGGCAAAATCATGTCCTACCAACTTCATGGGAAAGAGGCATTGGAGATTATCCCCGGGGAGGAGGGTTATCACTATGATCTTGAGAATCCACAGGAGCGCATTTTCAGTGGAGCAGGGCGTTTCGATTTCGGATTGGAGCGTCGGATAGCGCCTCGTGATGAGATTTGGTTAGGGGGCTGGGAGTCAGAGATCACAGGTCCTCGGCAAGCGACGCTTACGAGTGTTAAGCACAAAGCTACTGGAATACAGGTAGTCAGAACATTTACGCTTGCGGCCAAAGGGTCGCATCTCAGCTGCAAACAGACGCTTATCAATATTGGCAACAAGACCAAGCAGCATAACCATTGGAGTCGTACCTTTGGAAAAGGTGGGGGCATCGTACTGATTCCCTTGTCGGATTGGTCGCGTTATCAGAACCACTATGCCATGTATGAGCCTGAGGGACGCATCAATATCATGCCGGAGAATGAGGGGATTTATATTAAGGACGATTGCCTTGTCGTCAGTCAGGCCCCGCAGCATCCCAAGTTGGGTATGGATTCGATGGAAGGCTGGTTCAGTTACTTAATTCCTAACGACCTTCTGTTTGTGAAGAAGTATCCTGTTTTCCCGGAAAAGAATTACGCCGAACGTATCCCAATGACTATTTCGATTTGGTACGTGGAGAATTTTCGAGATACCCTAACTACCGCAGAGCTGGAACCTATTGGTCCGTTAGAAACCATAGCACCAGGAGAGCGGGTATCGTTTACCGAGGATTGGTATCTGGTAGAGCACGGATTTCCCCTCGATAAAACAACATTGGATGTAAAGGGGATCGTTGAAGCTTCTAAGGAAGTAATGGGAGCTCACTAGGCGAAATGAAAGCGGTGCATCTTACGGCTCCTAAGTCTATGGAGTTAGTGGAAAAACCAGATCCCGGATCGCCTGCGCCCGGTGAAGTTTTAATTCGCGTGAGAGCGGTGGGCATTTGCGGTTCTGATCTTCACATGTATGGAACCGGCGCCATCGGCTATACAAAGATTGAAAAGCCATTTACGCTCAGCCATGAGTTCATGGGCGAGGTGGTTGAAGTCGGAGAGTGCTCTCAAAGTGGAACCCATGCATCGCTGTCCGTTGACGTGTTGCTCTGGAACCAGCGGTACCTTGCTTGGAGTGCGAGTTGTGTGAAGCAGGGCATCCTAACCTCTGTCCGGATCATTATTTTTACGGCGTTTATCCGACTCATGGTGCGTTGTGCGAACAATTGATTGTTCCAGCTAGAAACTGTTTCCCGATTCCCGATGAGATTAGTGATGGAGGAGGAACCCTTCTAGAAACGCTGGGAGTGGCAATTCACGCCCTGGATCTGGCAAAACTCAAAGTAGCAAATTCCGTCGCTGTGATCGGCTGTGGTCCAGTGGGGCTTCTAATTCAGCGACTGGCTGTTCTTAGTGGTGCGAGTGCGGTATACGCAATGGACCCATTAGAATGGCGAGCAGAATTAGCCAAGGCTTGGGGCGCCACCGAAGTGTGGACTGCCAAGAGCGGGGATGCTCTTTCGAAACTAAAGACCGTTACTGCAGGGCGAGGAGTTGATGTTGTTATTGAGGCAGCATGGGCGGATAACTCGGTTGACCACGCGATGGAAATGGCAGCCTACGGAGGACGAGTGGTTTTGGTCGGTATCCCGCCGGATGACAAAGCGCAGTTTACTTACTCCATGGCGCGGCGCAAAGGTTTGACGATCATGATGGCTCGAAGAATGAAGCACACGTATCCTCGTGCCATTCAATTAGCTTCAGGAAAGTATCCAGCTGTGCCGCTAGACGATTTGATATCCGAGTTTGTCACCTTTAAGTAGAGTGCGGATGCCTTTGCCAGGAATTACGCTTATGCTGAAGGTGTCCAAAAAATCGTCATTTGCTGAACGAAGTAAGGGTACAAGAAAAAGCCCTTTCACGAGGGAAAGGGCTTCTGAAATTCTATAAGTGGTGGCTTATTCTTCGGGCTTGGTCTTTTTCAGGCCGATGACGCGCTCGCCTTCTTTCCATTCGCCGCGTTTCTTGAGCAAGTCTACGCGCTCGAAACGCTTAAGAACTGTTCTGTTTTTGGATCCTGCACCACCGGCAGCTTTAAAGGAATTGTGCTGAGACATATCTCTAATTGGGTTTTAAAGGCCGGAAAGTTGATTTCTTTTCGAGCGGCTTTCAAGGAGAATCTGCTAGAATTTTCCTTTCAAGCCTATTCTGGGCGATAAAACCACTTTTAAGCAATCGATCTGTGGTCAAAACAGTGGCTCACTAATAAGCGAAATCCCCGCTGTTTCTTTGGGAATCGACACAAAATGAGCGACTCCATCGTCAATGATTTCAGTCTTGGGCCCAAGCTAGATAGGCATCTGAGACGTCAGAGAGCTCAGCAACGACCCACTGTGGTGTATCGTAGGGGTGGTTTTGAAGGACGAGTTTGCACAGATCAGTCAGATGGTTATCGAAGAATTTGAGCGTAATCCGAAATTCGGTAGATTCTTCGACTTGTCCCTCCCAGTTGTAAATCGAGGTGATGGGGGCGCTGATTTGCACACAAGCGGCCAATTTCGCTTCAACGCACAGTTTGGCCAGAATCTTGGCTTGTTCAAGTGTCTCAGTGGTGGTCCAGGCAATCTTCATTTTATGGTGGTTTTAATTCGAACAGTATTCATGAAAAAACCCATTGCCAAAGGTCAATTAACCTTCCAAGTTAGCTCGTTTTTATGAGGACTCAGCCCGTCTGAAAGGGGTGAACCCCCATGAAAATACACTTAAAGCCCATTTATCAAACCAGAGACCTCCCGTGAGAGACGATTACCTAAAAGAAGCCAATAAACTAATTCCGGATCCGAATATCCTGGTTAATCTGGTATCACGCCGTGTTAAACAGCTGAAATTCGGTCAAAAACCCCTCATCGAGTCTCTCGAGAGATTGGACCCTGAGGATATTGCGCTCAAGGAGATCATTGAAGGAAAGATCAGCTACGAGTTAGCTGAGGATTAATCCTTCCTAGTCTGATCTACCCAAAGTCGAACGTCGGGAGGCACCCGTTTGTGTGCTGGGTATCCCGCTATGGCCAAGAAAAAGAAAGGCAAAGAACGACTTACCGAGATTCGAAATGCGAAAGCGTTTCGAAACTACGAGATTGGTGAGAAGTTCGAAGCTGGGATCGCCCTTCGTGGAACGGAGGTCAAATCGATCCGGAACAGCAAGGCCCAGATCAACGAGGCTTTTTGTCGTGTCGAAAACAACGAGGTGTTCCTTTATCATGCGCACGTTGCGGAATACGATTTCGGGAATCTAAACAACCATGCACCGCGTCGACCTCGTAAGCTTTTGCTCAAACGGCGTGAAATAAATCGCATCCGAGGCGCTTTAGAAGCTCAGGGAAAAACGCTCATTCCTTTGCGGGTGTACATGACGCATGGATTGGTAAAAGTTGAAATTGCACTTTGTCTTGGAAAAAAGCTTTACGACAAACGGCACGATCTAAAGAAAAAGGTGCAAATGCGCGAAATTGAACGCGCAATAAGACACCGATAATTATCCGAGAAATCTATGAGCGAATCCGTTGTTGTTAAAATCCCAGCCAGTACCTCCAATTGTGGAGCCGGCTTTGATACACTCGGAATGGCGCTCGGCCTTTATGGATCCGTCAGGGTTACTTTGCGTGACGACGACAAGGTGACTTATTCGGGGCAAATAACCGAATTCCCACAAGCAGCTATAGATATGGTCAGCGAAGTTGGGCAACGGTTTGCCTCGCGTATCGGAAAAGCTGCGACTGGATTTGATTTTGATATTGTATCAGAAGTGCCCATCGCCCGAGGGCTCGGTTCCAGCGTGATTCTTCGTGGTGGCGTACTAGCCGGGTTAAATCATTTTGCAGGCTCGCCACTCAGTAAAGACGACCAGGTTGCGTTGATCTCAGATATTGAAGGTCATCCTGATAATGCATCGGCAGCAATCCTAGGTGGCTTTACGGTCGCTCGTTACTGTCCTGAGTCGAAGCAGTATATGGGAACGCAAAAATTTGATGTCTCAGATGCAATAGACTTTGTCGTAGTGTCTCCGGATCTGGAAATCAAAACCGATGATTCGAGAACGACACTACCGACGGAGATAGCGTTTCCAAAAGTCGTCAGCAGTTTGAATAGCTTATCCTACTTGGTAGCTGCATTTGCTTCAGGAAACTATGCTGCACTTTCTGCATCTCGTGTAGATCATATCCACGAGCCATATCGCTTGCCTAATATTCCGCATGCCAGTGAATCTATTCAGGC
>CALJGU010000111.1 GCA_938075565.1 uncultured Opitutales bacterium
TATTTCATCCAAATCACTGATAACTTCGAATAACCCGTCTTCAGCCCATGGATGAAGGAGTTCAATCAACTCATCCCAGAATCCGTTCTCACCGCCATTAACAGGTCGATTGTAAATAATGATGGGTTTACCACGAAGAAATCCATCGTCCATTTGCTTAAAGATCAGCAACGCCAACATTTCCTGCACAGATCCAGCGCCGCCGGGCAAAATAACGAAAGCATCAGAACGTTCGATCATCGCTTCCATCCGCGTATAGATATCGGGACGCAGCCAGAAACTAGAAAGGCCCTCAGGCAATCCCTCCAGTTCAATGATGTGCGGCACATTTGAGCCCCCTGTCCAGCCACCAGCTTCAACTGAGCCTTTAACAACCGCTCCCATGATACCAGTTGTCCCGGCACCAGAAACGCAACCAAGGTTGTTCTCCGCCAGTAATTGACCCATCTTGTATCCAGCGTCCAGATACTCTTGATCTTTCAAGCTGGCAGAACAAAAGACACAAACATTTCCAATGTGGCCATTAGGTTCAGGAGTCTCGAATGAATCACTTTTGTTCTCGGTGATTTTCTCACGGCCAGCGTCCGGAACCCCATCGCGTCTTACTTTTGCGAGATCCTCCGGGACTTCTTCTGGATTTTTTGATTCCAACAAAAACTCCCGAACATTTTGGTGAATGGCTCCAAACGACTGAAGATCATCCAGTAGCTTATAAAGACCATCCCAAGAACCATCTGAATTCAAAATGACCGCCGGCTTACCCAACAGATTTTCATCCATGGTTTGGTAGCCAACAAAAATTGAGAGTGCTTTAAATAAGTCTTCGATCGAAGCTCCGGGCATAAACACAAACGCATCCGACTCCTCTACCTTCTTCTCAATATTGGAAAGCGAGATACGCTGATCGCCATTGGAATTATAAATATCCCAACCATTCGCGAATAGCTGATACAGCATTCTTGCTCGAGTTTCCCGATTGGGATCATCAGCACCTGATACGGTTCCTGAAAGTCTAACAAATGGCATAGTTCCTAACAATAAGTAGTTCTAGAGATAGTCTTTGTGTTATTAGGCACGCTGCAAGTGAGAACGCTCAAGTTCTTATCGGTCACTCAAAACTAAGGAACTACTATCAATAAAATCAAAATCACTTACAAAGTGGCAATCCTTGGGTCTTTCCATATAATACCTAAAGCCAACCAATTTAATTAATCCACTCTTGTTCCTTATTCTTAAATCACCCCGCAAGTTATGGTCTATCAGCATACTCCTGATATTCCTACCTACTTATACAGTCACGGCAGAGGATTTTGAATTTCATCATGAATCCATTCTGGGAACTTCCATGAGCTTAATCGTGGACGCTCCCAATGAAGAGGCGGCAAAAGTGGCCGAGAGAGCTGCGCTCGATGAAATTGATCGATTAAGAGCTATTTTAAGCATCTACGATCCTCAGAGCGAAGTCAGTCAATTTTCTACCTTCGCACTAGGTTCGCCTCGTTATGTATCGGAAGAACTCCTCGAGGTTCTAGTGGCCTGCGATTGGTGGAAAGCCAAAACCAACGGAGCATTTAATCTGCTCACAGCAGAGTTGCCCAAACTGTGGAAGGCAGGTGAGGTTTCGAATAGCATTCCTTCCCAGGATCAAATTAACAATATCCTGGAAAGCATAGCTAAACCGGCTTGGAAGGTCGATGCTTCTTATGAAATGGTCCAACGGATCCTACCCTTAGCCGTCAGCTTAGACGCCATCGCCAAAAGATACATCCCCGACCACACATGCGAAGTAGCGATGGAAAGCAGTGACAACATAAACGGAGTCCTGCTCGATATCGGTGGAGATATTACGGTGCGAGGATCGATAGACCGGTTTATCGGCGTTACAAATCCAGCAACACCAGAAGACAACGCACCTGTCCTTCTGACTCTTCAACTCTGGGATCATTCAGTCGCGACTAGTGCCAACTACGCCAGAGGATTTAACATTCAAGGGAATCAATATTCTCATATCATTGATCCCCGAAACGGTTACCCAGTAAACGGGGATGTGGTGAGTGCCACGGTCATTTCAAATTCAGCTACCCAAGCAGATGCGCTATCGACTGCGCTTATGATTTTTTCTCCAGAAGAAGGACTTGAGATCATCAATAGTCTTCCAAGCACTGACTGTTTACTTGTTTGTAAAGATGGCAGTCAAAGACGCAGCTCCCAATTTGATACCTTTGTATACGAGAAGGTCGAGCGAGCAACCTCCCCTACAACCTGGAAGGAAGCACGTGTATTAGAGGTGAATTTTGAAATTAATCGGCCCCAGGGAGGGCGCCGTTACCATAGGCCATATGTCGCTATTTGGATCGAAGATAATAAAGGCAAGTGCGTGAAGACGCTTTGTCTCTGGCTGGAGCGCAGCTCCAAGTGGGTGCAAAAACTAAGTCGTTGGAGTCGGTTAAGAAACCTGGATCCAGGTACCATGCGGACCGTAACACGTGCAACCCGGATGCCTGGTCAATACTCGCTTATTTGAAATGGGAAAGACGATCTTGGTGAATCACTTCCAATGGGTAGTTATACACTATTCATTGAAGCAGTTCGGGAAAAAGGAACTCATCAGCTAATTCGCACAGGAATCGAAATCGGAGACCAGCCATTCGAGAAAGATTTAAAAGGAAATATTGAAATAAGTTCAGTTCATTTAAGCTATGGTATGAGAAAGCAGTGATAACCATAATGAAAGGACAACCACATACTCCATCTCCCGAACCAAGATCTAGTAAAGGAAAAGCTCTCTCTATAATCTCACGATGGCTGCATGTATATTTATCCATGCTCGGTCTAGTAGCCTTATTATGCGATCGCGTGGTT
>CALJGU010000112.1 GCA_938075565.1 uncultured Opitutales bacterium
CTCATTTCCTGCGAGCATGGTGACCGTCGTGTTTCTGTTATGCTAAAGAACGGTGGCAAGAAAACCTTGGCCGACAACTACGATGGCAAACGCTTCAACAGTCCCAACGATGTAACCCGCACCTCCAATGGAAATTACTACTTCACAGATCCTCCTTATGGCCTTCCTGATCGGTTCACCGATCCTCGAAGAGATATGGATTACTGTGGTGTATACCTGCTTCGTCCATCCGGCGAAGTGGATCTCCTGACAAAAGAAATCGAACGACCCAATGGCATAGCGCTTTCACCAGACGAAAAAACACTCTATGTAGCGCAGTCGCACCCAGACCAACCGACTATTACGGCCTTTCCAATTAATTCGAATGGCACCGTTGGCAAAGGCAGAATCCTCTACGACGCTACTGAGTTAAAAGGACCAGGCAGAAAAGGAAATCCCGATGGCCTCAAAGTCGACAAGCAAGGTAATCTCTGGGCATCCGGTCCGGGCGGCATCATGATACTAAATTCCGAAGGAAGGCTTTTGGGTCATATCCTAACCGGCGAGCAAACCAGTAACTGTGCCTTTGGGGGTCCGGATGGATCGATTCTATATATGACAGCCGATACCTATTTGCTTCGTGTTCAGACGAAGGTCCAAGGGATGGGTTTTTAAGAAATTAAGGGATCTTGCTGCTGTAGTTCGACTGTAGGAGCAAACTTGTTCGCGACCTAAACCTCTGAGGACGCTCGAGTCGCGAACAAGTTTGCTCCTACAAATAATTCTGTTAAAACTCACTCAACGCCTGGGCAGTTCGCCACTAACAGGGGCATCCTTAATTCCCAAGGTCGACTCGATCTCTTGCTCGATATAGAGAGCCTGTTCTGGCTTCTCGAGTCCTGACACCATTTTGGTTTCTTTGCCCTGATGATCCAGAAAATGAACTTCATAAGAATAGGAAATACTATTCTTGTTTCGATGCATCTTTTCTTTGGTGAAGATTTGTTTGATATCAACCAGTGAAATAGTTTTCCCCCCGAACCAGGGAAGCGGCATATGCTTTATCGAGATATCCCTGAAAGTTATTTCTATGTGAGTCCGGTTGATGAAGCCAGCGACACATAAATAAGTGATTCCAACTCCAACTAATGCATGGATCGTCCCAAAGGCTGCCATAGCCCATTGTTCTTTTGAGATAGCGATGCCAAACCATGCGACCATAAAGCCATCCCAAAACATGCAGAAGATCAGTAACCCAATCGTCTTCGCAGAAAACCAGCGGCGTACGATCTGAAGACCATCCATGGTCGTTTGAAGTTCAATTCCTTTAGGCGCCTCTAACACGGAACGCTTGTGAGCCTCAACTCGCGTGACTTGATCACGAAAATCAAAGACAGCATCGCAACTCGAGCACTTGGCCATGTGGTTGTCCAAATGAACGTTTTCAGAAGAAATGGGTTCGTTACAGCGTTTGCAGTGAATATCCATAGGTGTGAACTAAAAGATCTCTGGCTAGAAGATTCGGATTCCACTGTAAACTGGATATTCATTTACCGCATTGCCCTTAACCGGAAATTTAATTGCTCTAAAAGCTATGGATAAGATCAACGAAGCAGAAGTGGCAGAAGAACACCGCACTTCGCCCAAAGGGGCTTTTGAAATGAAGCGCAAGCACATCTCGGTCGGTATGCGCGGTGGCGAACCTTACTGGACTGGTCCATAGGAAGGTGGCCCTCCGTTTGATGTTGAACTGACTAAGTTACCGCCTGGGAAGAAGAATTACCCTTATCATAATCATGCCTGCGCCTGGGAATATTGCATTTTCATTTCTGGAACAGGGAAGTTTCGGGACGAAAACAACGATTGGCACGAGGTTAAAGCAGGTGACCATGTTCAGTGCGCCAATGGACAGGCGCACCAGATCATGAGCGATTCTGAAGGTGACCTCATTTTCTATGTGATATCCAACAATACAGAAGTTGAGATCGCTGAATATCCGGACACCGGAAAAATACTCATTTTGCCTCAAAGAAAGCTGGGGATTATGAGCGAAGCTGATTACTACGACGGAGAGGAATAGCCCTCCCCAAAAACCGCTGGAAACCGCTAAACAAGCGGGTCGAGTTCAAACATTAGTAAAAAGGATAGGCCTTTCACAGCTCACCTTGAGCACGGCCTATGTACTGGTAGCTCTTTATGAAGCTTATAACTGCAGCCCTCCTCGCTGCGACAACTAGAAATCCTTTCGCCTGAGTTTTAATGAGAACAATCCACCCATATTCAGTTCTGCACCTTCACTCTGAAGGAGCCACCGCTATTACCCATAAGGCCCGTCCTGATGGCAGCTTGTCTCCCCATTTCTTCTACCAAAGCCCTAAAGCAACAGGGTCGTTGGAGATGTCTTTAAAGCGCTTTTTCGAAGATTCGAAAAAAGACCAACTTTACATTAATGTCGTTTCAGAGACTCCTAGCTTAAAGAGTTTCAAAGACACTTGCCCTCCTTAAGGAATCAGAAGCTTTCTCTCAAGTCCTAGAAGCTCACAGTGGCATTCCAGCAAAAGACTGCGATGCAATGTTCTTGAACAGCATTAATGGCGGGGAATTTGATGGAAGCGGCCCTCTATTAGTTAACTGTTTCAAACGAAGTGAGTTTCTTCGCGCACAAGCCATAAGCAGCGAGCTTGGTTTCGGAAACTTCGAATTATTCAACAACACACTCTCCACTCTTGGCGCTATCTCAGATTGGAGACAGGAATTTAAGTGTAACGAATCGGTTGCCATTCTTGAAGTGGGCAACTCCTCTTCTATCGCCAACATCTCACTTTCAGATGGGCAGATCCTTTCCAAGCAAATCCCAGTTTCTATCCAGGATCTTGCCGAAAGCATCCAGAAAAAATTGGAGTTGAAATTCGAGAGCGCTGCACTGCTTCTGTTTTATAACGGTGTATTTGATTTCAGCCAACACAAGGTAGACATCTCGGCCGCATTTGCGGAAGTGCTCAACCCGCATATCCAAAATATTGCCGGACAGTTGGGATCCAAAGTAGAAAGGCTACTCATTGCCAGCCTACCTCCTAGCTATGCCTGGATAAACGAAGAAGTACCTGGGAGTATAAACCTTAAAGGATTTTCGGCTGAAGAATTTTACTTTCTAAAAGACCTGTCTGCGATAGGTGAATGCGGAAGCAACCCAGGTTTCATCGGGACTGCATTTTGCGCTCATACTCAATCAAATAGTCACCCGTGGATGTATCCCCTTCAGATGCAATCCATCGAAGTAGGTTGTAAGCTGTATCAGGCCTACGCCAAGCCCCAAGCATCAACTCCCACTCCTGCTCCGCAAGAGACATCTTTACCACAAAGTCCTTCTCCTATGCAGGAAATCCCAACCTATCAGGAACCTTCAACTCCACAGGAATTACCGAAAGTTGAAGCTGTATTGCCAGAAAGCATCGAACCTCCGATTACTCCTGAAGACAATACTCCTATTATCGAAATCACAGAGACGAGGACCCCTATTGTAGAAGAGGAAGAATACAATCCTTTCCAACCGACTCCACAACCGGCACCTTCGGTGAACGACATCTTCGGTGATAGTGAAGTTCAAGAAATCATTATTGATGATGATGATCCAATAGAAGTGATCAGCTACGATGATCCACAAGAATTTACTCCGGAACCTCCTAAGGTTGAAAAAGCACAATCATCTAAGGAAGAAAATGGAGATGAAGAAGAAAAGAAAAGTAAGCTCGGACTTATAATCACCGGTATCGCTGCCCTACTTATTCTCGGAATAGGCACATACTTTTTCTTCCAAGACTCTCAACAAGCTCCGGCACCAGTTCCTCTTCCAACCGATGTGGCATCTGTAACAGTTGAGCCTACTCAAATCGCTACTGAACCAACCTTAGCAGAAGCCGAAAAACCCGTACATCCCCTATCCTCTGCTCCTAGAGAGAAGGCACCAGAAGAAGAATCTGTTGAGTTGTTCGAACTTGCTGACGCTGAACCAGTCATTCAGGAAACAATTCCAACAGAACCAGTAGAGCCTGTCCTCCCGATGGGAAGCCTTGTCATACAGTCAACTCCTAGCGGAGCCAGCATCGTAATAAACGGTGAGACAAAGGGAAATTCTCCGGTAGGTCTGGATGAATTAGAATTTGGTCAATACACTATTGAGTATAAGCTGGATGGATACGTATCAGAACTGCTAAATATTTCAGTTGATTCAGAAGAGCCAAAAACGGTTAGCACAGAATTGAGATTACCTCTTGGAACAATCGAGGTCCATACGACTTCTGAAGGAGTAGATTTTCAAATCATCTCTGTATCCGGTCTTGATCGGGTTATCGATAGCGGAACAACACCCGCAACAGTCCCAGATGTTTTGGAGGGCGAATACGACATTCAATTCACACGAGCAGCTTGGGAAGATTACGCAGAACCTGTTGTAGTTCGACATGCGGAAGTTTCACGCGTTGATATGGTATACCCAGAAGGATGGGTAATGATTACTTCAAATCCAGGTCAAGCGTCTGTCTTTGAAAAAGGAACCTTCATTGGCAAAACACCTTTGCGCTTAAAAGGCCTAAAGGAAGGAACCAAATACTACACACTTCGAATGACAGGATACGAAGACCTAGAAGTATCCACCCAAATAGTAGCTCAATCTGAGAAAAAACTGGAAGGTGACCTTCTAAGCTGGGATCGAGAAGCAAACTACAGCCAACTCGACATTCCTCCAACCCAAACCAAGCGAGGATTAAGCAATACCCAGCGTCTTATCGGCAAAAACGCACACCGCTTCTTGGTGGAATTCGTAATCAATAAGGAAGGTGTTCCTGAACAAATCGAAGTCCTCGAAACCACTTACCTTCGAGCCCATGATCGCCTACTAAAAGATATTTCCAAATGGAATTTTGAACCCGGCATGCGAAAAGACCATGCGGTCAAAACTCGCGTTCGTCTCCCTATCATCCTGGGCGATGTGAACAAACTCCCTCCCACAGTTGAGCTCGCACGCGTCGACAACGAAGACGAATAAACTTTCTAGTTAAAAGCACAAAGCGGTTCTATAAACGTCTGTCCGGTTCGCCGGGCAGGCGTTTTGCTTTTACCAGATCACCAATCCGTTCGCTCGCGATCGCGAAGAAACTGTCCCGTAAGATCCGGAGATGCTTCCGTAGCTAACCAGAGAATCGTATCGGCACCCTCTTCCAGGGTTCCCGTTGCGCCCTCCCCTCCCATCTCTGTCTTGATCCAACCAGGGCTAACTGCATTCACAGAAATCCCTTCAGGCGAAAGTTCATTCGAAAGTAAACAGGTGACCGCATTGAGAGTTGATTTAGATATACTGTAAGCCGGCGCCCAGTTACCCATGGTCGACAACTGTCCCGCCAAGCTGGATACGTTTATTACGCGTGCGGCCTGACTCTTTCTCAGGTATGGCAGAAACGACTTAGTGACTCTCAAAGGGCCGAGAGAATTCGTATCAATCGTTTGTTCTATCACTTCCTCAGAAACGGATAAAATGGATTCAGAAGCATCGAGTAGAATACCCGCATTATTGACCAGAACATCCAGACACTCAAACCGTTCACCAAACTGCGCCGCAGCTTGAACAACCTGCTTACTATCCGCTACATCGAGCTCCAGAAAATTAAGACGCTTCAACAGAGATCCCCACTGCTGAGTGGCTTCTCTCCCCTGCTCTAGATTCCTACAGCTTAAGACCACTTCGAATCCCCGCTCCAGAAATTCTCTAACAAGCTGAAGTCCAATCCCACGGTTACCACCGGTAACTAAGGCAATCCTTCGACTATTCATATTCTGAAATAGATTTTCCGTACGCCGATTTCGGTTCCTTTTCGGATGGAAAATACAGTTCCTTCAATGGACGCAGCATCGCCTTACCAATCCGAAAAATGTCCTCAAGAATCAGATAAAGCGCAGGAACTAAAATCAAAGTTATAAGTGTAGCAAACAAAACGCCAAAACTCAAAGACGTAGCCATTGGGATCAAGAACTGCGCCTGAAGTGACCGTTCAAGCAGGATAGGAACAAGCCCAACAAAAGTAGTTACTGAGGTAAGTAGAATTGGGCGAAACCGCGCGATACCTCCCATGTGAACCGCTTGCTTTAAAGGAATGCCTTCTAAACGTAACTTGTTGATATAGTCCACCAATACCAGCGAGTCATTTACTACCACTCCTGCCAAAGCGATAATTCCAAGCATCGAAAGAGTGCTTAGGTCTTGAGGCGTCCCCAAATCAGAAAAATTGATTAAGTGTCCGAAAATAGCACCAGCAATTCCAAAAGGAATCGCTGAAATAACCAGAATGGGCTGGATATAGCTTTTAAACGGAATGGCCAGAAGTGTGTAGATCACAATTACGACAAATATAGCTCCACCTATAAGAACGGGCATTAACTCTTCAAAATCTTTAGCCTCTCCATCTTTGACCGGTCTTACCCCCGGAAATCCCGCCAGGATTTCGTCGAGGATTGGAGGTTGTCCATTAGACCCACTGTATAATGCTCGATTTATCTCTGTAGGATTGGCTATCGACTTATCTGCATCAGCTTGAACGTTGATGACACGTTGGCGATCCACTCTTGTTATTCCTGGGTAACCCAAGCCAAAATGGATGTCGGCAACTTCAGACATTGGAACTGAGTTTCCCTGAGGTGTACGAATATACATGTTTTCCAAATTACCTATGGAGCCTCGCTCACCTCGAGGATAACGGACCATGATTCTCACATCATCTTGATCACGTTGAATCCGTTGAGCTTCTCCTCCATAAAATGCCTGACGAACCTGACGCGCCAAGTCAGAGGCATTGAGCCCCAATCCGCGCGCACTATCCTTGAGCTTAATTTTAATCTCCTGCTTTCCTTCCGAATAGGTATCTCGGATATCTTGCAGTCCGTCGAATTGCTTCAGCCGGTCTTGAATAGCAAGAGAAGCTGCTTTGAGTTGATCGAAATCTGGACCCGCAAGGCGAATGTCAACAGGAAGACCAACAGGTCCTGCTGCACCGGCCTGGAACGTTAGCTGTCGCGCACCTGGGATCGCGCCGGAATATTCCCTCCATTTCTCAGAAACTTCAAAGGCATCTGAATCACGAACCTCACTCTTAGCTAATTCAACAATTATAGAGCCAATATTGCTACCCGTAACCGTGCTTTCAGGATTTGGCCCACCGGTCATAGTAGAATATCCAACAGCAACCATCAAGTGGGCAACCGGATCAATCTCACCTTTAGCGAGGGTTTCCTCACGCACCATATCAAGGCCCATTTCCAGACGATCTACCGCTCGACGTGTTTCTTCTGAAGAAGTACCTTCGGGCATGACCAACTGGACCATTATAAAATCGCTAGGCACATTGGGAAATTGAACAAACCGTATCCATCCACCAAATACCATTCCGAAACTAATAATTAAAAGACCAAGAAAAGCACCCAAAGTAGCATACCTCCATTGCAGCGCTTTTTCCACCAATGGATCGTAAACGTTTCGAATAAAATGCTCTAGACCATCTGAAAATTTTCGCTGAAACCGAGAGAGAAAGTTCAATTCACTTCGGTGCTGCTTATCTCCGACATTACATAGAGAAAGATGGTAAGGCAAAACCAGTTTACTTTGCACAAGCGAAAATAGAAGCGTTGGTATTACCACCAAGGGTATACTGATAAAAAACTTTCCGAGCAGCCCGGGAAGGAAAAATATTGGCAGAAAAGCCACGATCGTCGTCAAAACAGCAAAGGTAACGGGAGTCGACACCTTGTGTGTACCTCGAATTGCTGAATCAACACCGGGGCCATTTTTTTGAAACTCAGAAAACACACTCTCACCGACCACAATGGCATCATCCACTACAATCCCCAACACGAGTATAAATGCGAACAGCGAAATCAAATTAATCGAGAGTCCAAAAGTTGGTCCGACTAAGAATGTCGCCAGAAAGGAAACCGGAATTCCTGCCGCAACGAAAAACGCAAGAGAGGGTCTCAAGAATAGCGACAAAGAAAGAAGAACCAAAATAAACCCAATCAATCCATTTTCCAAAAGCAGGTTCAGGCGATCTTTCAAGTAAAACGCAGAATCTCCCCAAGCCTCTAATTCAATTCCTTCCGGCACCCAGGTTTCCTTTGAATCTTCAACGTATTTATAGATTTGATCCGAAATATTTAGTGGGCTCTCGTCCCCGACTTCTCGAATCAGAACGAGTGACGCAGGTTTCCCATTGAATTCGGATACGATGGTTAAATCTTCAAACCCATCATCGATTTGTGCAACATCGACTAAGCGAACTAGCGTTCCGTCGGATCGACTTAGCAATACCAACTCTTCAAAATCTGCTCCGCGATAGGCTTGCTCTTTTGTTCGGAGAAGGATTTCACCACCGTCAGATTTTATTTGTCCAGCGGGCAGATCGAGAGAATTTTGTTGAACCACCTGCATCACTTGACCAAAGGTCAAACCATACTGTCGTAGTTTATCTTCCGATACATTGATGGAGATCTCATAATTCCTCACCCCCCTCACGAAAGCCTGACTGACACCAGGCAACTGCACAACATCGTCTCTTACCTTCTTAGATAATTTCTTAAGTACGAATTCATCAGCATCACCATAAATGGCGACCCAGATAGTATCTCTTTGAATCAAAAACTCCTCAATAATTGGACGCTCGGTTTCAGCAGGAAACGTAGTAATTGCATCCACTCGCGTCTTCACGTCTTCTTTTACTTGCCGAAGGTCGTATCCCTTATCTACGACCACATTAACAGCTCCGTATCCTTCAGAGGCGGTCGAACGTAATTCCTTAATCCCCTCAAGCCCTTGTAATGCCTCTTCAATCCGAATATTAACCGCTTCTTCTACCTCCTCCGGAGATGCACCCAGATACGGTACTCGAATGACTATTGTATCCAGAGAAAACTGCGGAAACAGCTCTCGTTTGATGGAAAAGAGTGAAATGATGCCCCCCATGACCATGATCAACATGGTAAGGTTGGCGGCAACGCCGTTTCTGGTAAACCAAGCTATCATTACTCAGCAGCCCCCTCACGACTACGGTCGGGTGCGGACTCCACCTCTACTTCCATGCCATCGACAGCAATTCCTATTTGAGTAAGGCACAAACGATCGCCATTTTTAAGACCGGCAGTGACATAAACTTCATCCACACCCGCCTTAGCCACACTTACAGGTGTGATCTGTAAGCGGTCTTCATTATCAATTAACCAAACAACGTCGTTGGGCTTGAGTGCAGATCTTGGAATAATAAATCCTTCACCTAAACTCTTTCCCGTGATTGTAGCGGTGACAAATTGCCCGACTTTCAATGGAGGATGCTCCGGAGCACTTGACTGTCCGTAGGGATTGTCAACTCGAGCTACAATGTACCTTTGCCGTGTCGATACATCGATTACTCCTTCTACTCGATCCAAGGTCGCTAACCATGTCCAAACCTTACCGCCGATCTCAGAGTTTAGTTCCACAATCGAAGGCTCTGACTCTGTTTTCCCATCGCTGTAACTTTCCGGTAGATTTATATAGCCTGATTCCTTCGCAGATATGGGCAGTCTCACCTCGGCCACATCAACATTAAATATCCTCGCCAGCTGAGTCATTCGAGCATTCACCGTCTGACCAACATCTACAAGTTTTGCCTGAACTCGTCCATCATAAGGAGCTCGAACTGTGGTTTTTGAAAGATTTCTTTGGGCTAACGCGATGGCTGCTTCTGCGCTTTCCAAGTCCGCTTTAGCTTTTTCTAATTGCGGCTTACGAAGCACCAAGTCACTGGGTTCACCTCGGCCCAATTCCTTAAAATCAAGCACGGCCTGCTGCGCCAGACTTTCCTCTTGTGAGTAGGCGAGTTGGGCAGCTGCGCGAATGCTCTTTGCATTAGCCAGAGCAGCCACATATTCGACATTATCAATTGTCAGCAGCACATCTCCTTTCTTAAAGAAGCTACCAGCAAAAAGCTTGGCCTCCACAGATTCAATTACTCCTGAAACTTCTGCAGTTAGATCAGTCACCGTCCTAGCTTGAACAGTTCCTTGAGATTCCACTGAAAGTGACAGCGACTGAGAAGCTAGAGCAACGACCTCTACCCGAGGTAATACTTTAACTAGCTCCTTCTTCTCAGGCTCACTTTTCAAGAACATCAATAACGATACAAAACAAACGGCTAGGACGATGAACCCAATGGGCAGTAAGACCTTGAGCAGGATGTTACCTTTTTTGAAATCACTTCGAGTATTCATAGTTTACTCCTCTTCTTCTAAATTGAGCCCTCCACCTAACGCTACGTAGAGGTCGATACGGTTTTGAATGACACGGTTAATAGATGAAATACTTTGGCTTTGCGTTTCGAATGAACGTCGCTCGGTATCCAGAACGCCAGTGATGTCGAGCAGCCCGCGCTCATATAAGAGCCATGCCTGGTCGAGCGCTTTATTGCTTTGCTCCGCGGCAACACTCAGCTCGTCTACCAGATTCACCAAGTAGCTTTGGTTGGCCAACGCGGTTTCCACTTCACGGAACGCATTTAGAATGGCTGATTCGTAGTTGGAAACTTGCTCATTGAATTGAGCTTCTGCTTGGCGGCGTTGTGCGCTCAATTGTCCACCCCGAAAGATAGGCGCAGTGATGTTTCCTGTAATGGACCAAATCGAATTGTCAGAGTCCAGCAGATCATCCAAATCAGTTGAAGCCTGCCCTAGCGTTCCAGTCAGAGTGATATCCGGAAGACGATTTTTCTTTGCTAGTTCGAAATTCGCACCGAGGGCTGCCAATCGTCTCTCAGCTGCCCTTAAGTCCGGACGTGCTTCCAACAACGATGCCGGCATCCCTGCCGGAATAGGTTTTCCTGCAGCTGGTAGTTCCTTAGTCACTTCAATATTTCTACCAGGATAATCGCCCACCAAAGTTTCCAGAAGGCGAATGGCTTGATCCAGCGCACCCTCGCTAATACTTACCTGAGACCGCACGACCGCAGCCTGGGATCTTGAGAGGCGCAAATCGAAGGCCTGAACCAAACCGCTTTGATAACGATTTTCCAGGATCTTCATATTCGAATCAAAGCTATCCGCACTTCGCTTAGCCAGATCTCGTTGATACAGTAATTCTTTAGCGTTATACCAGGCTTTGGCTATTTGAGAGATGATGGTCAGTCTTAGCGCGGAGGCATCGTAACCAGATGCTTCAAGCAAAGCGATGGTCGCACTATGTTGATCGCGAACCTTTCCCCAGACATCGATCTCCCATTGCGAAGATAGGGCCAGGTTGTAGTTCGTTGTTTCAAATGAACCAAAGGGATTGAACAGTTGCTTTTGCTTATTCCCAGAAAGTCCAGCCCCTAAACTCGGGTAACGGATAGCCCCGGCAATCTGCGCGCTGGCCTCCGCTTGTTGAAGGCGGAACATAGCAGCTCGTAAGGAAGGGTTTTGCTGAAAGGCTTTTTCAATCAAAGCGATCAGCTGTGGATCATCAAAATCAGATAACCACCCTTCTTCCAGATTTCCGGAAACAACAGATTGACTCCAATTGTTCGGAACATGTTTCTGAATCTGAGGCAGTTCATTTTGAGATTCCGGACTAGTTGTCACACAACCTGACAACATTGCGAGAGTGGCGAAGAGGCCTATGCTACGTAGTGAGGAATTCATTGAGTTACATGCATCGGTGCAGATTCAATTCCGGTAGCGATAAAATCGATATATTGGTCTAGCAACTGATCGAAATCCGAGCCAGTCATGTCCCTCCCTACGAATCGATCCATTCGAGGGAAGTGCATCATGAACCCGACCATAGAGCAGATGATAAAATGCATCTTGTTCAAGATGACCGCCATATCAAGTTCGGGCAGGGCTTTTTGAAAGGCTAGCAAGAAGGTTTGAAAGACTTCCTGAAAAATCTCTTCGTCCAGCTCACACATGAAATCGAGAGGTTCAGACATACATCGCGCAATCGCCTGAGCAAAGCGACGCCCATCCTTAGACATCAGTTTAGCTACCGCTGGCCTCACCAGGATATCAACCAACTCGGTTACGGGCACAAGACCATCGACTGTTTCCTCCTGAGCCTGACGCAACATCGAGAGCCGTTGATCATTCAGCGGTGTAATTCGATAGATGAAGAGCTGCTTAATTAACTCTTCCTTCGAACCAAAGTGGTAATTAATAGAAGCGATATTAACACCCGCTCTTTGAGTGATGTTACGAATAGACGCACCTGCAAAACCACAGTCGGCTACTTCCGACTCAGCCGCATCAAGGATCTTTATCTGCGTCTCATTCATTCAAACGTTTGATTAAAACGATCGTTTGAAAAGGATAGAGATTTTTAGTAAA
Source organism: uncultured Opitutales bacterium (assembly GCA_938075565.1). GTDB lineage: Bacteria > Verrucomicrobiota > Verrucomicrobiia > Opitutales > UBA2995 > UBA2995. The sequence goes on from CALJGU010000112.1 coordinate 12,352, forward strand.
TGCAACCCAAATCGCGAATTTTCTTTAACCAGCCAATGCGATGTCACAAAAAAGAATCCCCATCCGACGCATGAAAACAGATCCATTTATGGAAGCCGCCATTGAAGAAGCCCGCAAAGGGCTTGCGGAAGGCGGCATACCGATTGGCTCAGTGATTGTTCATGACGGAAGAATCATAGGCCGAGGGCACAATCGCCGTATTCAAAGCGGAAGCGCTATTCTTCATGGAGAAATGGATGCGCTGGAAAATGCGGGCCGCCTACCGGCAAGCGTTTACAGAGAATGCACGCTCTACACCACCCTCTCGCCCTGCTCGATGTGCACAGGAGCCATTCTCCTCTATTGGATCCCCAAGCTAGTAATTGGTGAAAACCAGACCTTTATGGGCGAGGAGGATCTTCTCCGCTCAAAAGGAGTCGACACTGAAGTGCTGCAAAACCAGGAATGCATCGACATGATGACTAGCTTTATAGAAAACAACCCAAGCTTGTGGAACGAAGACATCGGCACTACACCCTAAGAACTTATGAATAAATCGACTACTTTCCTATTTTTCCTAGCACTGACAATTGTATCCTCAGTCCAGGCTACCTATTTTGGAAACGGCATGAAAATCGGCGAGGTCGATCAAGATTCTGCGATCATCTGGACTCGTCTGACAGCGAATGCCGGATTCAATATGCAAGGGCACATGTGGATCGAATACGAAGTGCCTCCTGAAAGAAACAGAAAGGAATATGCCAGCCGTATGCCAGAAGGAGCTACTCTGAATGACATGGCATTTAGCATGCCTGGAATCGAAGGCGAAGTAAGACTCATTTACTGGCCTAACGACGACACTAGCAAAATTGTCCAGAAAGATTGGGCACCGGTTAATCCCGACAAAGATCACACAACACAAATCCAGATAGATGGGCTCAAGCCCAACACTCATTACGAGATTGTTTTAGCTTCTCGCAACACCGATGGGAAACTAGGGGCATCAGTCACCGGAGAATTTAAAACTGCTCCTAAAGTTAATCAGGAAGAAGAAGTAACGTTCACTGTAGTTACCTGCCACGACTTCATTCGCCGCGACGATCTAGTAAATGGACACAACATTTATCCATCGATGGCCCGCATGGTAAAGCCGGACTTTATGGTGCATGCCGGAGACATCGAATATTATGACAAACCAGATCCCTGGGCCCGTAACGCCGAACTGGCACGCCACAAATGGAACCGAATTTTCGCCCTCCCCTATCAGGTCGATTTTTACCGTCAGTTTGCTTCTTATTTTATCAAGGATGATCACGAGACCTTGAAGAACGACGCCTGGCCCGGACAGAACTATGGTGACCTCACCTGGGAACAAGGATTAGCGATATACCGTGAACAGGTACCCATGGGCGAAAAGACCTACCGTACTATTCGCTGGGGTAAGGACGTTCAAATCTGGATGGTTGAGGGCCGTGACTTTCGTAGCCCGAACACCATGGAGGATGGCCCGGGGAAATCAATCTGGGGTGAAGAGCAGAAGGCTTGGTTATTCAACTCGATGAAAACATCGGATGCTTCTTTCAAAATGCTGATTAGCCCTACTCCCATCGTAGGTCCTGATCGTGGCAGCAAAAACGACAATCACGCCAACGAAGGATTCACCTGGGAAGGTGATCAGGTTCGTGAATTTCTCAGCACCCTGGACAATGCCTTCGTACTTTGCGGAGACCGGCATTGGCAGTATGCCACTGTTCATCCTGAGACGGGCGTTCGTGAATTCTCTGCTGGATCGGGATCCGACCTGCACGCCGGAGGCTTTAAATATTCACTGAGAACAGAAGCTCATAAGTTCCTTCGTATCGAGGGAGGCTTTCTAAGCGTAAATGTTCAACGCGAGGACGGTGTTCCGCAGGTCACCTTTACCCATCACGATGTAGATGGAAACCCGGTTAACATAGAAAAATTTGCCTCCAAATAGTTCTTCGTAAAATTCCTGGTGAGCTTGAATTGACTCAGGGGTTTGACCGCTCCATGTAAGGTGTGTCTATTAATCGGTAATCAATAGAAAAAGTCATGGCCACACCCGAATTCCATTACCAAAACCCATTCCCTTTAACAGGAGACAGAACTGAGTATAATTTGCTCACCTCAGAATACGTCGAAGTATCTGAGTTTGAAGGAAAGCCCATCCTCAAGGTTAATCCCGAAGCCCTGACCATGGTCGCTCAAGCAGCTATGAGGGACATAGCTTTCTTTCTCAGACCCGAGCATCTGGAAATGGTATCCGCCATTCTTGAAGATCCGGAAGCATCTGACAACGACCGCAACGTAGCGCTCACCTTACTGAAAAACGCGGAAGTCTCATCCCACGGCATTCTACCGTTTTGCCAGGATACCGGCACATCGATCATTATGGGCAAGAAGGGACAGCAAGTCTGGACCGACAGCAATGATGCCGAAGCACTTTCCAAAGGCGTCTACAATACCTACACCAAGGAGAACCTTCGCTACTCACAGAACGCCCCGCTCTCGATGTACGAAGAGAAAAACACAGGCACCAACTTACCAGCCCAGATCGATCTGTATGCGACTGAAGGCATGGAGTACAAATTCCTCTTTGTGGCAAAAGGCGGAGGCTCAGCTAATAAAACCTACTTTTATCAAAAGACACGGGCGGTATTAAATCCCGTTGCCTTGCAGAAGTTTCTACTGGAACAAATGGGGACTCTAGGCACTGCCGCCTGCCCACCCTACCACGTGGCATTCGTCATTGGCGGGACCAGCGCAGAAGCCAACCTGAAGCACGTCAAACTGGCTTCCACCAAATATTACGACGAACTGCCGACCGAAGGAAACGAACACGGTCAGGCCTTCCGCGATGTTGAACTGGAGAATCAACTCCTCGAACAATCACGCAAGCTCGGCTACGGAGCCCAGTTTGGTGGTAAGTACTTTGCGTTGGATGTTCGCGTAATTCGTCTCCCCCGCCATGGAGCCTCCTGCCCCATAGGCATGGGAGTCTCTTGTTCGGCCGATCGAAATATGAAGGCCAAGATCAACAAGGACGGCATCTGGCTGGAAAAATTGGAAACCAATCCTGGTCGCTTCATTCCTGATCACTTGCGTGAAGCCGACTACCAGGGCGTGGTCAAAGTCGACCTCAACCGTCCGATGACCGAGATCCTGGCACAGCTCAGTGAACTCAAAGTCGAAACCCAATTAAGCCTCACCGGCACAATCATCGTGGCACGTGACATCGCTCACGCGAAACTCCTTGAACGCTTGGAGAAAGACGGGGATCTGCCTGATTACTTTAAGAATCACCCTGTTTATTATGCAGGCCCGGCCAAGACTCCTGAGGGACTTCCTTCCGGTTCTTTTGGCCCGACCACAGCAGGACGCATGGATAGCTACGTTGAACCCTTCCAAGCGGTTGGAGGTTCCATGATCATGCTGGCCAAAGGCAACCGTAGTCAGCAGGTCACGGATGCGTGCCAAAAGCATGGAGGATTTTACCTGGGCTCCATAGGAGGTCCAGCGGCCATCCTCGCCCAAGACAATATCAAGAAAGTTGAGCTGGTTGAATACGAAGAACTGGACATGGAAGCCATTTGGAAAATCGACGTTGAAGACTTTCCAGCCTTCATTCTGGTAGATGATAAAGGAAACGATTTCTTCCAAGGTATACGAAAGAGCTGCGAAGCCTGTGTTGCCTCGGTTGGAACATAGTCTAACTACGCTCATTTCCTGTGTTGGGAAGTCAGCAAGATATTGCATTAGCTGACACCCAAAAAGTCCTCGACCCGAGAATTCATCCTCCGCAGGCTGGAGTGAACCTCTAAACTCACCCCGACTATGGAATATAGAAATCTTGGCCATACTGGTCTTAAAGTCTCCGAAATCTGCCTGGGTTCCATGACCTTTGGACTTTACACCGAAGAGGTGGAGGCAGATCGCATGCTTGGCCTCTCTATA
>CALJGU010000113.1 GCA_938075565.1 uncultured Opitutales bacterium
AGATCGAATAAAGAAGTTTTGGAAAAAGAAACTCAGAAAACTTGAACCAATCGATTATCCATTCTTGAAGAAGAATCTTCCAAATGGAATCCAATGGAATGAATTTGATCACTACAAGATCGACCCATTCTGGGCTGATAAGATCAAAATATTTACCGAGAAGAATCATGTCTCAACTTACATATTCTTCCTCACTCTGGTAAAGTGGATGAATTCACGATATACAGGTAACCTCGATAGCTACGTAGCAAGTTCTACGAATGTTCGTTCAGGAGAGTCTCAAGAACACATTGCCGGTGACATGGTAAGCGTCCTCCTTCTTCGCAATCAGCTTAAGCAAAATAAAACCTTCCTAGAGCAACTTAAGCTGGACCAAGAGACACTCTACGAAGCGATGGACAATCGCACCGTAGGAGTTAACACTGTAGCAAAACCTCTTAAAGAAGGAGGCATCAATATTCATAAAGTCGGAGGCCAATGTAGAGTTAGCTACGCTCCAGATTTAGAGTCAGAGCTGTCTCTAGATGGTATAAACACCAAGGCATGTTTGCGAACGCGAGTTCCGGCAATGATGCGCTTTGGATTTATTATCCGGGAACTTGGAGATGATCTTCTCGTAGCATTTCAACATGCTCCTGAAATCTACATCAAACATGGATTAGACCGTTTAAAGGTGAATCTCCAAAACTTCCTCAAGCTTATACTCGAGAATCCCGAAACAACCCTGAGCGAGCTCCCAGATTTAACAAAGCCCCCTGCTTACAAGCGACCTGTAACTGCAGCTGAAAAACGTGCGAGTTTCATAAAACCCATCAAGTATTTGGAATCTCCTCCATCTACCCATCTCAAATAGAACGGTTCAACACACAGAAAATCAAAGAAAAAACATTTCCTTATACCTGTAAAACAGTGAAACGACTTCATCGTTCTACGGTCATAATACGCTTCACCATCCTTGCTTAAAATATTGCCAACACCTACTATCAATCAGAGGAATAGCAACCTGACTCTCCCTGCTACCCTTTCGTCAACCTAACCCATGCCAACTCATCCACGTTCAAGTTTACATGCCACAGCTATGCAATCGAGCATGCTGATGCCTGTATTTCGTGGTGAAAAGTCACAGCCTTATGTGCAGCAATTTCGATGGACTTTTAAGGAAGCAATTGACTGGGAGGAAGAAAAATGGATCTGGCAGAAAATACTTAAACGTTACGATGCTTTTTATTTTAGCTACGAGTTAGATAAAAAGTGGAAAGTAAAGGCCAAACGCAGGAGACGCTTACAGGTCGATTTCTCTACGGAAAGCTGGAGTCGTTTTTCTAAGAAACGAAAAGACTCTCAGCTAAAAGCATTCCTGGAGACTGATTTAAAAGAAGGCTTTTCTGCATCAAGGAAAGCACTTTGCCGCTTTCATTGTATTCGCATGAATGCAAGCCACTACGAACTAATCATAACAAGCCATCATGCAATTATTGATGGAAGAAGTCGTAGGATACTCATCGAAGATTATTTTGAGCTCAAAAATGCGAAGCAAAAAAGCAATGGTATCAATGAAAAAACCTATCCGAAGTTTGAAGACTATCTGAATTGGCAACACAAACAATCCTGGAAACAATCCAGAGACTTTTGGAGCCAACAACTGAATACATTCGAGGAAGCAACTACATTAGAAATTGGATACGATTGTCCTCCCAGAGTTTCCGCTTCTGGGTTTGGATCGTTTTCAAAAACCATATTTTCTTCTTCGGAGACGAAACACATCCATCGCCTGTCCAAAAGTGGAAGGCATTCTCTGAACATCGTTGCTCAAGCAACCTGGGGAATTTTACTGAGCAGTTTTTCCGGAAAGGAAAAAGTTGTGTTTGCAGCACCAAGAGCATGTCGAAAATCTTCGATTGAGAATTCAGAGAAACTCGTAGGACTCTTACTGAACACGGTGCCTGTTGTTATAGAACCCAAAGGTGATTGCTCAACCAAGGACTACCTCGAATTGGTAGCAGAAAACTGGACTGCCATTCGACCACACGAGCATACCCCCTATCGAGTTCTTAAAGAAGCTAGCAGCACGCCACCCAAAGAGCCACTATTCAACTCCTATTTAAGCTACGAAAATTACCAACTTGAGGACTTGGTTTCAGCCGAAGCACAAAGTAAATACCGATTCTCAATTAATTGGTTCAACGAGGTACCTTTTTCTCTGAACATACAAGACGGCAACTCAATCAGGGCCGACCTTACTTTTGACAAGTCCAAATACACCTTAGCTTCAGTCAAACAACTGGTTGAAACATTCCGGACTGTATTTAAGCAATTATTGGTGAAGCCAAATCTCCTTCTTCGGGATATTCAGCTGCTCAATAAAGCGGACAGGTCTCATGTTTTAAAACTGAGCACTGGAAAACGCCCTTCATTGAAGGACAAGGAAATCCATAAAGCCTTCGAAAGGATTGCAGAAAAGCATGCTTCTAAAACAGCTATTAGATTCGAAGGTTCTTCACTCAGCTACAAAGAGTTGAACGAAAGAGCGAATCAACTTTCACGCTTACTAAGGGAAGAAGGACTGAAGCGCGGAATGACTGTAGCGCTTTATTTCGAAAGAAACATCAACGCCATCATAGCGCAATTGGCAGTCTTAAAAGCAGGTGGTATATTTGTGCCTCTTATTCCCACTCATCCTAAGGATCGTCATGCTTGGATATTAAAAAACTCGAATCCCACCCTAATTCTTACTGATTCCAAACTAGACTCTACTATTAGAAGTAGACGCATTAAAAAGCTGAATCTCGATAATCTCGGTAAACGCCTCGATCGATTTTCAACAGCTAATCTCAATCTTATCCTACCAGAGAACCCGACTGCTTACATCATGTATACTTCGGGATCAACAGGACGCCCCAAGGGCGTCGTGGTGCCTCATGCAGGTATCGTCCGGTTAGTACAAAAGATTGATTATGCAACTCTGAATACAAAAACACGGGCACTTCAGTTAACTGCTCTTAGCTTCGATTTATCTACATTCGAGATTTGGGGGCCCTTGCTCAATGGTGGTGCTTGTATCCTATATCCTGGGGAAGAACCAGACTTCCTATCACTAAAGGAAATTGTTCAAACGGAGTCTATAAACACGATGCTGCTATCAGCCTCTGTATTCAATTCTATCATCGATGAAGATCCCAGCATTCTAAAAGGAGTAAAGCAGTTGGTCATTGGCGCAGAAGCACTTTCTCCCCGTCATGTGCATAAATCCTTACGATTGCTTCCTGAACTGCGCCTCATCAACGGTTATGGCCCAACTGAAGCTTCGGCACTCAACAATTGTCTAAGAATTCCGAGATCTCAATCGCCAGATAGATCCGTCCCCATTGGCCCCCCCATTGAGCACTCAACATCATATATCTTCGATAAAGAAGACCGTCTTTTGCCTCCTGGTATACCCGGAGAGTTAATGCTAGGAGGAATTGGCCTGGCTGCTGGCTATCAAGGAAACTCGAAACAAACGAAAGAACGTTTCGTAATAAATCCTCTAGGTATCTCCAAAGACCCCTTACTCTATCGAACCAGCGACCGCGCCTTCATGCACGGCAATGGGAATTTCGACTATATTGAACGATTCGATGATCAACTGAAGATTCGTGGCCACCGCATTGAACCCGGTGATATCCGTGCACAAATCCTACGTATCAAGGAATGTGGCGATTGCCATGTTATGGCGGTGAAAAACCATCGTAGTGAAGACGAGCTCAGAGCCTTTGTTGCCCTGGAAAACAACAAGCGATTGAGTGCGGCGGAATTAAAGGCATCCATAAGCACCTCCCTCCCCCCCTACATGATCCCTGAATCTATCGTATTCATGGATTCACTACCATTGAATTCAAATGGGAAGGTTGATCGTAAAGTGCTCGCCGACATAAAAGTCTCAAATGCCAATTCGACCAAAACCACCAAAGGGCAACAGACCAAAACACAGAGAGCTATAGTAGCTCTTTGGAAAGAACTTCTAGGAAAAGCCCCTACTCACCTAGACTTAGATTTTTTTGAAGCAGGCGGCCATTCGCTCCTGGCAACTAGCCTCATTTTTAGAATCCAGCGACAATTCAACTCACGGATTCCATTCACCGTATTTGACAGTCACTCAACAGTTAGATCTCTCGCTCATTGGATTGATCATGAAAAGAGTGATTCCAAACAAGCGGATGGACTTGATCCGCTGATCCTAAAGCCTCTCAAATTTGAAGACACAACAGACCTTGGCTTAAAGTGGCGCACATTCTGTATTCCTGATATCAAAAACCCCGATGAAGTACACTCTCTACTCATCACTCGGGCTGTGATCCTAAACGGCGATCTCAATCCCAAGCTCCTAAGCCAAGCAATGGAGCAAGTGATCAATGCAAACGAGAGACTTCGCTCCTATGGAAGTTTGATAAATGGAAAGTGTTTTGAAAAGGTTGAGAAATCCATTCGTTTCAATCTCCCGGAAAAAGACCTATCTCACCTCCCAGAAGCGAAGGCTCTAAAAATTGCTAAAGGCATTTTCAGAAGAGAAAGTATAGCCAATATGAGCATGCGGTATGCTCCGCAAATTCGATTGCAGCTTCTCAAATTAGCGAAACACAAATACTTCCTGTCCTTCGTAATCCAACACGCAGTCGCAGATGGTTACGCTGTAGAAATGTTCTACAAACAAACTAGTAAGGCTTACAATCGACTTCTCGCGAAAAACAGAAGCAAACTTCGTCCCTCCAAATTTAGTTATCGAGAATTTGAAAACCAACTGGAAGCGTGGCTGAAAAATGGCAACGAAGTTCGCATCAAGTCGTTCTGGAAAAAGCAACTGCGCAACATCAAGCCTATCCCCTATCCTTTCCTTGTTAAGAATGTCCCGCAGGATATTAGCTGGAACCAACTAGATCACTATTGGTTCACCGCCTCGTGGAAGAATAAAGTGAAAGCATTTTGCAGGGAAAGGAAGATCTCAACATTCACCTTCTTCTCCACAATCATAAAAGTACTAATTGCCCGATATACGGGTCAGTTTGATAGCTACTACACTTCTGCAGTCAATGGCCGGACTGGGCAGCAACAAGAGGATATCTTCGGAGATTTCGCCTGCACCATTATGGTCAGAACAAAGCTTAGCCCACGAAAATCATTTGTGGAGTTGGCTGAAGCTGAAGCCACCAAGCTTTTCACTTGCCTCGACCACAAATACATCAGCGTAAACGGCCTAGATGCTCCCCACGACGAACAAGTGGACCATCCACACTCACCATTTGGTCAACTTCAGGTCATCGAAGGCGCAGATACTGGAGATTCCCTGCAATTATCGGGTGTTAAAAGTAAATTCCTTATGAGAACCAAGTCTGGGGCACTTGCTAGGCTCGGATTTGTAGTCCGCGAAACCAAGCATAGCCTGCAAATTACGTTCGCTTACGCACCAATGATCTTTGTTCCTCACAGTATTGACCGTTTGAAGTTCAATTTTCAGTCTTTCGTTGAATTGGTTCTGGAAAACCCGAATCTCACGTTGCCAGAATTTCCAAATCTCACAGCCTCCCATTTTTATCATAAATCACTGACCAAAGCTGAGAAACAAGAGTTTATGTTCAAAAAACATCCAGCTTAACCTTGATGAACACCATTTCCACAAATAGCGAAGAATCTGAGTCGCCCTATTCCATTTCTCGCAAGGAATGGAACCTCAGCCATTCCAGCTACCCTTCGAATTCTCAGTTCATGGCGAGTATAAGCTTCCTAATGCTCCGCTACACTGGAAATCAATTT
>CALJGU010000114.1 GCA_938075565.1 uncultured Opitutales bacterium
ATTCGATGAATGGACCTTTGCTCCTTCGGTCCCCTCGGGAGCGGATACCGCCAGTTCCAGCACCTCCTTTTCCATGCCGTCTAATGATCTTACCGCAACGGCTTCCTACCGAGATTTTGTACCGGTTAACCTCGTGGCAAACGGAGATTTCGCACAAGGAGCCGGTTCCTGGGGGTTGTGGCTGAATGATGCGGATGCCAGTTATGCCGTAGAAGCAGGTGAAGCCGTCATAAGCATCACCAGCTCAGGTGGAGGGATTGCGAAACCTCAGTTTGTCCAGCAGGGAATCGGTCTTGAGGATGGTGGGGAGTACACCCTGAGCTTCCGGGGACGAGCGGAGAGCGATAAACAGGTCACCGTTTATTATACTCCAGGTATATTTGTCGGTGATTTTGACCTAACCACCGAGATGCAAACCTTCAGTGCTACCTTCACTACCACGGTGGGAACCGGTCGCCTGGATTTCCTCCTGGGTGCTAACGACGCTGATGTATTTCTTGATGACATTAGTATTGTAGAAGGCTCTGGAGAGGGTGGGGGCTGATTAGATTGTTCGGACCTACGGAACTATCTTCAACCGTCATGACATCTTGGAGACATAGCCTCCTTTGTTTTCTCACCGTTAGCCTGAGTGCGTCGCTCTTCGGGCTGGACCCGGATGAGATACTCGGCTTACGGATTTGGCTCGATGCACAGGATGCTGATACGGTCACTGAATACAGACTGTCCGTCAGTGAATGGGCTAACAAGGCCGATGACGCCAACCCGGCAATACAAGTCAATAGCCCTGAGCAACCCAAGTACCGCGATAATCAAATAAATGAACAACCAGCCCTGTACTTCGACGGGATCGCAAGCAACTTGGTTTTGGAATCTGATATCCGAACTTCGGCTGGTGGTTTTCATATCTTCGTGGTTGCGAGCGGGGATGATGGTGGGGACGACTGGGCAAGAATCGCCGCATCCTGGTCCGGCGACGGAGACCCTTCGGCTGCCCCCAATTGGCTCCTCTTGGTTCCGAACGAGTCGGGGGTCGGCTCAGTTACACTTGAGACCTACGGCCCACTGGTCAACAATTACGGGCACACCTGTGCCGAAGTTAATCTTAACCCGGCGAGCCTTGAAAGGCCTCTTACCGCTGACGACTACCGTCAGTATGCAGGAACCCTTCCTGATGGAACGCCAGACAAGAATGCTATCAATGCACTGTGCGTATGAGCATCCTGCTTCCCTAGATTTGCAGGCCACCCCTGGGGCGCAGAACGGTTTCAGGCAAGTGCGAAGATACGGGTCCGGTCTTGAGGGGCTGTTGCTCAATTCGCATTTACTCAATTTTTGATGCTGTATTCGATATTTTTGCTACTGGTATCAACGACTTAAGTAACATATTCTATTCGTTTCCTCGAAGAAGGCCTTTGGGCAACACGCCCTTGAATCTTGATTTAAAGCAGCTTCCTGCAACCTGAATTACTTAACAGGGGCTGTTCCCACGTGAATGGGAAAAGCCATGGTGTAACTTTTTTCTCTGGGTTGTAGCGTTCTGGATCACTCATGGTACAATCTGTCAATAGGGGGCAGGACTCAATTATCAATTTAGAGATTTATTAGTATAGTTCAGGGAATGGTTTACTTTAATCCTTCTAGTAGGACCAACAGAGTGAATTATCCCTTGACGAAAACCGAATTTTAATGAGTATATGCAACCGATTGCATAAATAATCCCTACTTCTTTAGCATTTTGAACAAAATAGCAGTTTTAACCGCCCTGAGTTCAATACTCGGCCTGGCAAGCAGTCAGGCCTCCGAACACTGGCCGGAAATTGGTCAGGGGATAAATCTCGATTTTTCGACGACTGAAGTGAACAAGATCGGTTACGATCCTGCCTACTACGATGTATTCAAGGCGGCCGGGTTTGATAGCGTCCGCTTTTTCGTCAAGCAGGGCATCGATCCCATGCACTATCGGGACGCCATCGATGGTGCCATTAACCGGGGACTGACGGTGGTAATTACCGGCTTCACGGGAAGGACGCACGGGAAGCAATCGTTTGTCGATTATTGGCGAAACTTTGCCCAGCTCTATGCCATGTATCCGAAGGAGCTGGTGTTCGAGATCATGAACGAACCACGCATGGCAGGGCATCCTGTTGAGCATAAATACAACGTTGAGGTGATGGACTGGCTCGGCTCAGCCGTGGTGGCCATCCGCGAAACCAACCCGACCCGGGTCATCGCGATTGGTGGACCGCATAACAACCACGCCGACATGCTGGTGGAGTATGCGACGCCTGAGTTCTTGAACTATCGCCTGCCGGATGGCACAGGCTTTGAGGAGGACGAAAATATCTGGGGAATTTTTCACTGCTACAATCCGCAGGGCTGGTCCCACACGCATGAAACCAAATCCGTGGTGGATGTGAATCCAGAGTGGAAAAAAGAACTCACCGATGTTCTGGACTTGGGACACCAGTGGGCCAAAACACATGGCAAGAAAGTGTTGTTGAGCGAGTGGGGGACCAAATTGCCGAACCATCGTCATGAAGTGTTGGAGTACTTCAGCTTCATGAAGAAGGAGATGGCTAAACGAGATATTGATTGGATGTACTACTGCGGCGTATTCAACAACGCATGGACCTTTGCCCTCTATAACTCCGAGTACGGTTTCGAGAAGACGACTGATTTGGTGGAAGCCCTCACAGGGGAAACGCCGAAAATCATGACCCTCCCGACCAACCAGATCAACAACTCCGCATTCATGATGGATACCGAGCATTGGTACACCAACGGTCATGTGACACTTGGCACCGCGGATGGGCAGGGAGTCGACGGCTCCACCGCACTTCGCTGCATGGTGATGTTTGTCTGGCCGGAGGAGCCGGTGATTTATCAGCAGACCAAGCCCGAATGGAGGTTCTATTCGGATGGCTTCTACATGCTTCAGCTGCGCGAAGGGAACACCTACAACATTTCCTTCTACGCCAAGACGACTTATAAAACCAAATTGCGCGTTCAGTTGGGCGATGCCGAAAACGATCCCATTTTGTGGACCTCTGACCCTGTCGAGATCGACACCGAACTGCAAAAGTACGAGCTCACCTACCTGCACGACAAACCGTCGGTAGACAATGCTCGCTTTTCCATTATTTTCAGCGACCGCCATAGTGAGGTCATTCTTGATGAAATCAAATTGGTAGGCAGTCGTCCGTAGCCCCATGTTTCCAGATTTCGCTCCTCCTCCGACAACCCCAACCTAGCAAGCTTGAGCAACCTAGCCCGAACATTTTTCACTCATTAAAATGGAACTATTCAAAATCCAGGATTCAGAAATAAGTAGTACTTTGGTCGAAAGATCGACACTCTACCAAGAATTCCTCAAAGAAAGAAAAGAGATTCTGAAGCACAAGTGGCTCGAGTCTGAAAAAGCAGGAGTGGACATCGGTTTCGAAGCAGCACTCCTCGATTGGATTAGAAACCATCGCAAGCAATGGAAAGTAACTCGAAAGCAAATTCTAAACTAGCGCAACCGGTTGCGTCTTCAAATCATCGCTTCTCCACATTGAAAAATACAGCTACATTTATCGCCCTGTGTTGCCTGTTCGCTGGCTCATGTCAGTTTATTAGTGCCGTTGAATCTTTGCCTGATCGGATACCCCAATTTATCGACCAACACTGTGCCAGCTGTCATGACGATGTAGAGATGAAGGGCAATCTCGACTTGTGGAACCTGGCAGAACAACCAATTACTCCCGATACCCTGAAAACCTGGATCAAGGCGCACGACCGTGCCAAGGCCGGCGAAATGCCACCCAAGAAAAAGGAACGTCCGGAGAAGTCACATTTGGACGATTTTCTCAAGCTGGTTGCGGCTGAGATCATAGAAACCGAGCAAGCGATGCAGGAGGATATCGGTCGATCGGTCAAACGACGCCTGAACCGCTACGAGTATGAGAACACGGTGCGTGACTTGCTTTCGCTTCCTTATTTGACGATCAAGGCATCTCTGCCGGAGGATCGCATGTCGCACGGCTACAATAAATCGGGGGAAGCGCTCGATGTTTCGCACGTCCAATTGTCTCGCTATCTGGGCACGGCCGACAGCGCCTTGCGTGAAGCCGTTATCAAGCAGGTCGATAAGCCGGAATTGCTACAACATCGATACTACACCTGGGATCAGTATAAGTTTACGCGAGGTAATGGACCGAACATTCGAAGAACGTATCCGGTTTATGGATATGAGATACAGGAAGATTTAAATATTAAATCGACCGAGAAAAGAGATGTATTCATTCGCCCCCTGCCGGGAGATTCTTCGGATCCTGCTAGGCGCCACGAAGAAGCCGTAGTTACGGTCATGAGCGCATACGAGCATGTGGAGATTCAGTTCGACGAATTTCGAGCGCCGGTTGCCGGACTCTATCGGCTCAAGTTTTCCGGATACACGGTTTGGGTGTCCCCTGATTATACCACGGTCAGCAAAGGCCGACGAACTGAGCCGATCACCATCTACTCCGATTTTCCGGTTCGGACGCTGAGACGATTGGGGCACTTCGACTTTAGTCCGGAACCTTCCGTGCAGGAAATTGAGGTCTGGCTGAAGGCGGGAGAAACGATCCGTCCCGATGCTGCACGATTGGTCCGATCGCGACCGCCCGATTTCCAAAACCCATTTCTTGAGGAAGATGGAATGCCGGGGGTTGCCTATCAGTGGATGGAAGTGGAAGGTCCCCTGATCGAAAGCTGGCCACCGCCAGGGCATAAATTGCTGTTTGGGGATTTGAAAACGGTTAACAATCCAGCCAATGCAACTGAGGCGTATGTGATAGAGGAGTACCCCAATTACGATCGGCCGGCTGATGTCGATTGGTCAAAGGATATTCTCTCTGGCATTTATAATGCCAATAATATGCAGCCACCCAGGGCGCATGTTTTTGCTGAAAGTAAGCATCCAGCCAAGGATGCGGACCGCTTGCTCAAACATTTTCTCCAACGCGCCTATCGTGGCCCGGTCAGCAAGGTGGAACACGAACGCTTTTTAGGTTTGATTCTCGAAGCTCTGGATGCTGGCCACAGCTTCACCGAATCCATGATCGCCGGCTATACGGCTGTGCTCGCATCGCCAGGATTTATCTATCATCAGGCCGCAGAGGGAAAGCTGGATGGCTTTGCATTGGCGGAACGGCTTTCCTATTTTCTATGGAATTCCGCTCCTGACGACGAGCTACTCAAACTTGCTGCCAGTAGAAACATTCTTAAATCCAGCACCTTTAATCGTCAGGTGGAGCGTATGCTCGACGACCCCAGATCTCGCCGATTTTTAGACGCGTTCCTTCACTACTGGTTGGATCTGCGAAACATGAAAGATAGCAGCCCTGATCTGGAACTCTATCCTGAATACCAGTTGGACGATGCGCTGGTGGAGTCCATGGTGGAAGAAACGCAGCTCTATTTCCAGAAGCTCATCAAGGACAACTTGGGCATTAGTTATTTGATAGACTCGGACTTCGTTATGATTAATGAACGTCTGGCAACACTCTACGGAATTGAAGGCGTTCGCGGCGCAGACTTCCGGCCGGTCGCACTGACCGATGATAGCCCGAGAGGCGGCCTGATGACCCAGGCGAGCGTTCTTAAAGTGACTGCCAATGGTACGACTTCTTCACCGGTAACCCGGGGCGCTTGGATCATGGAGCGCATACTCGGCTATCACATACCACCACCGCCTCCGTCGGTTCAAGCCATCGAATCCGATATTCGTGGAGCCAAAACCATCCGGGAGCAATTGGCGCTTCATCGTTCCCAGGAAAGCTGCAATGTCTGCCATGTGAAGATCGATCCTGCGGGCTTTGCCCTTGAGAATTTCGATGTCATGGGTGGTTGGCGCGATCACTATCGCACGACCAGCGAAGGGGAGGGAGAGCCGGTTCAAGGTGTCGGGCATAATGGATACGCCTTTAAATATCGTAAGGGATTGCCGGTCGATGCCACAGGGCAGCTTCCCGACGGCAGAACCTTCCACGACATCCGCTCGTTGAAAGAGCATCTTCTGACCGACGAAGAGCAACTGGCCAAAAACTTTGTGGAACAACTCGCCGTCTTCGCCACCGGTACCCCCGTTCGATTCTCCGACCGTAAAGAGATCGAAGCCATTTTAAGAAACAGTAAAAAGCAAAACTTCGGCGTTCGCACCCTCATCTCCGAACTTGTCAAAAGCGACTTATTTCTCAATAAATAACCCTGCCTGGTATGACTCAATCACACAACACAGCTCCCCGCGCTCCCTTCGTTTCCTCGGGTCAAGCACTGTCACGACGTAAATTCCTACGCAATGCTGGCATTGCCCTCTCGCTTCCCATGCTTGATGCCATGCGGCCTGCCTTTGCAAACCTCTCCAGTAAGGCATCAGCAAGTCAAACAGTCGTGCCACGCCGCATGCTGGCTATCTGTAACAATCTGGGACTCCTTCCGGAGCACTTTTTTCCACAGGAAACTGGAGTTGGGTATCAGCTTTCTCCCTACCTGAATGTACTCAAGGAGCACCAAGACGATTTTACCGTCTTCAGTGGAGTCTCGCATCCCGATGTGGACGGAGGTCACCCAGCCGATAATTGCTTTCTGACCGCAGCTCCCGGTCCGGCCAGCGGAGGGTTCCGCAATACTATTTCGCTCGACCAGCTCATGGCTGAGAGCATCGGCCATCAAACCCGTTTTCCTTTATTTACCCTGGGAGTCAATGTAAGTACGGGTATCCGCAGTCTGTCCTGGACGGGGTCAGGAGTCATGATTCCCTGCGAGCAGTCGGCTTCCGATGTGTTTAAGCGTATGTTTTTCCAGTCCACTCCGGAAGAGACGGAGAATCAGGTGCGTAAGTTGGAGCTCGGTCAAAGCATTTTGGATACAGTTGGCGACCAGGCCAAGTCGCTGCAACGGGATTTGGGAGGCGCGGATCAGCAAAGGCTCGATCAGTATTTTACCAGCGTCCGCGACCTGGAGAACCGGATGGAGGCTTCCAAGGAGTGGGAGTATAGGCCCAAGCCAAAAACAGATGCGGCGGTACCGCTCGATCCGAGTAATCCCCGCGACTACATGGACAAAGTAAAGTTGATGTATGAGATCTCCCGGCTGGCATTTCAGTCCGATTCCACCCGCGTCATTTCGCTCATGCTCGACAGTGTGAATTCACCTGCGATCAAGGTGGATGGAAGAACTGTCAGTGACGGCTACCACAACCTTTCGCACCATGGAAAGTCCGAGGACAAGCTGGACCAGCTGGAGGTGATCGATACCTGGCACATGAAGCTGATAGCGGACCTGCTCGAAGACATGAAGGCTTTCGAGGAAGACGGAGAGTCGTTGCTGGATCGTACCATGATTCTCTATGGATCCAACCTGGGTAACGCGCACGCTCACACCTGCTTGAATCTGCCCACCCTGTTTGCCGGCGGCGGATTCAAACACGGCCAACACCTCGCTTTCGATACCCAGCGTAACTATCCGTTGCCCAATCTCTTTGTATCGATGATGCAACGCATGGGCATTGAATCCGACAAGTTTGCTAGCTCCACCGGAACCATGACCGGACTGGAGTTTGCAAGCTAGATGCTGGGTGCTTGATGCTGGGGGCTGGGTGCCCTTGGGGCGGCGGAGCAGGGATGCTCTCGCCCTACCAATTTAATCTGATCAAGGTAGGGCAACTGCGTCCCCGCTGTGCCGCCTGAATCATGTATCCAGTACCAAGTAACCAGTTTCTGGAAACCCGGAGTATGGCTTCTACTTATTCAGATAATCGATGGTGTTAGATATTAGTTTTCTCACCATCTTATGGTCTAGCCCATCGCTGTAGTGGCCGGGAACAAGAACGACTACTTTGCCTTTTCCATAGTCATGAGCCCAACCCTGATTCGCTGTGCCATGTTCTTTGGAGTGGCTCTTTAAAAATATTGTCGTCGATTCGTTGATTTCCATACGGAATTCTTCGTCTTTGATCTTAAAAGGTTCAATCCCAGCTGTCAGTTCCGGTATTTCGCCAGTCGGATAAATTTCCGTTTCGACCCTTTCGGGATGCCCTTCATGGGTCGCTTTTGCCAACTTGGTAATGGCTCCGTTTTCGTTATAAAAGCAATGTCCGTCATGGTGCATAAATAGGTTTCCGCCATTCCTGACATAGGCTTCAAATTTATTTTCCTCCTCGCTGGTCACCCATTTTCTCTCTTTCGCTTTCGGTCCACTTAGAACCAAACCATTTTGGAAATTATAGAGGTCGTTTATCCCATAGCGACTGACTACAATGATATCGTAGTCATCGAATCTATCGAATGGGACATCATAATCATACACCACGTCTGTCTGGATTCCCTTATCCTCCATTTGTTTGACGATCGCCCTGTATTGGGGGGCTGCGGCGTGCCAGGCATCACCAAGAATTGCCAATCCTTTCTTTTGTGAAATCGATGTATTCGCTTCAACTGCATGGGATGAGGGAATACATGCCAGGAAGAGGACGGTTATCGATAATAGGACTTTCGTTTTCATTGGAGCACTTGTTCAAAAGGGTAGGAATGGGGAATTCTCATACAAGCTTGGACTAGACTAACTTGTTGGGTAACCGCTGGGTGTCTGGCGCGTGGATCGTGCCGATTTCATTCCTTTTACTACGACAGGAAACCCAGAGGATGGGTAATTAATGCAGGGTCGTAGAAATTCTGGATATTAGGGAACACGGTATCCATCTCACCGCTCGTGACTCCAAGCCAACGAGCCAGTTCCGAACCGTATTCATCAACTGAGGTGGTTGGAATAATCCTGCCTCGGTCGAGCATCAGGTTGTTACCCAAAGCCAGGGACGGGTATTGACCAAAGATTTTGCCGCCGTTTACCGGGCCGCCCAGCACAAATTGATTTCCTCCCCAGGCGTGATCTGAGCCCTGGCCGTTTGAGGTCAGAGTTCTTCCAAAATCTGAAGCGGTAAAGAGTACCACTTTGTCTGACATGCCAATTTCATCCATGGCCTCTTTGAAATACTTCACCGCCACATCGATATCGGCCAGCATGACCGTCTGTGCATTGAGAACTTCGTTGTGGTGATCCCATCCGCCCGATTGAATAAAGAAGGTTTGCCGTTTGTGATTGAGACCTTCATGGGCGGCGATGGCACGAGCGACCATCTTCATTTGGTTTGCGAGTCTTGAAGTTGAATCCGGCTGAACCGAGATGTCTATATCCTTGATGACTTCGTTGAAGTGAATGCTCGAGTCGATAAACCGGCGTGTATTCGTGGCGAAGGTACTAGTGAACAGATTTTTATATTCCAGCTCCAACAGGCTATCAACAGCGGCTTTTTCAAACGGATCGGTGTAGGCGATCATCTCTGTGCCGCCATCCAAACCGCTGATGTAGGAAAACGCATCCTCTCCGGTTTGGAAAACGTTTACCCCGCTCAAGGAAATGTTCATAGAGATCTGCGCATTCTCATTCATGGATTGCAGCAGATCCGCCGTTCTTCCTCCCCAGCCGCCAGGGCTCGCACCTTTGATCTGCGGCAACGAAGTTTGCCAATGAATTTGCTGGTCCGAATGTGAAAACAGGCCGCTGGGTCTTAAGTGGGCGTTTCTGCTATAGTCACCCTTGTCAATGAGCGGTTCAATGAGTGTTCCCACATTCGCAATAAAAGCCAGATCCTGATTATTATACAGTTCCTGAAGTCGCGGCATGCTGGGATGAATGCCAAATTCCGAAAACGGCTGACCCGCTGAGGTGATGGGCAACAGATTTTCATGAGGGAGCGCCAGGTTATCCCTGGTCAGGGCGTACTCGTCATAGGCGTTCTGATTATGCGGTGCGAGCATGTTGAAAGAATCGTTGCCTCCTTGTAGAAAGAGACAGACCAGCGCCTTGTAATCGTCTTCAGGTCCCAAGTCTGCGGCTGCCGCAGTGCTGGTCATTCGTAAGTTTAACAGGCTTGCGAATAAAGCCGTTGATCCTGCTGCGGCGCAGCTGGCTTCTCCCATGAATTGTCGTCTGGATAATTTTCTATCGTTTTTCATTGTGGGAACCTTATTCTAGAATGGCAAATTCAGGGCTGATGGTGATGAGGACGATGGCTCGTTTCACACGAGTATCCGGAAACAAATCTGGAACCGCCTCAACCGATTCGATGATTAGTTCTTTGGTGTCATCTCGCAAAGTTTGGTGGGTAAGCAGCAGGTCGAGGTAATCGATCAATGCAGGGACATCGTCCGTGAGTGGTAAGAGCTCGGAGTAATCGAGCTTTGGGCGAGGGTTGAGCCCTTTCGCTACGCCTCCAACCAGGCCGTGATTGATAAGTCGATGGAATACGTAGAACGTCTTTAATCCTGTAGAGTCGTCCAGAATTTGAAACTCTGGTGCTACCAGGCTGGCATCCTGAACCTTACCTGCAGGTGAGAATTCAGGTAAGTAAAAATTGAATACACTGGGATATTGGTAAGGCGACATGCCGAATTCATCCGCCATGGATTCAATATAGAAATTCGGATTCTGAAGATTGTGCTGCAGATTGAATGCCCGGCAGAGTTGGGTAAATTTCAGAAGTGGCTCCCGCAGCTTACCACGTCCGTGTTCCATTAGGTATCCCGCATCTCTGGCTTCGGGATCCAATAAAATAGCTTTCAGGATTGCGGCCAGATCGCCGCGTTCGCCCTCTCCATTGTCGATAAATACATTGGTCACTCGTTCTATGTATTCCGGACTGGGGTTGGAGGAAGTGAATCGTTGAATAAGCCGATAAGAAACAAAGGGAGGTGTATTGGGGTGGTTGAATAATATATCCAGGGCCATAGCGATGTCTGCGTTGGCGTTGACATCGCGATTCCCGCGGGAAGGAATTATGGTTCCGTCGAGCATTTCTTTGCTCTTGGAGTCGTGTAAACCATTCTGTGCGATCATGGGATCGACGCGGTTATTTTTAAAACCATTCTCGAATATGTGATGCTTCCCCGGGACATTTGGACTAAGTGTCAAACCGGTGAATACTTTTGCTAATTCGGTTATATGGTAATTCGTATAGGTGGGGATCGGTTGCCCCTCTTCATCGAGCTTCAGGGTGCCATCATTGTTCAGGTGCCATAGCCCTACCGTGAACAGTTGCATGACCTCCCTGGCGTAGTTCTCGTCGGGTAGCTGATTGCCGTTGGCTTTCCTGTTATTAAGGTATGTCAGATAATCACCCATCTTCGGACTGTAGGTCACGTTATGGAGAAGCTCTCTGTAATTTCCAAAGGCATTGTTAACCAGAATGTCGTACCAGTTGATCCATTGAACGGGGTAAAAATTTTGCAGGCTACCTGCTTCACCCATTACAAAAATTTGCGACAAAGCCCAGGCCATGCGTTGCCTCAATTGGTCTTCTCCCAAAAGAGCTATATCGTACCAGACCGTTACTTTGAGCGTCGTTGAATTTCCTCTGGGATCACTGCCGAATCGCCTGGGCTCGGTGGGGTTTTCAACCCCCATGGAGTAATAGTGGTCCAGATGCCCACTGGCTGGCAGGGTGAGCTGCTCGTCGATCCAGCCTTCAAAATCCAGATCGTCATCGGCCAGGGCTTCAACCTGACTCATCGTCGGGCCAAATGTGGCCTGTTTCAGAAATCGTGCGGCCAGGGCTTTCCGTTGAAGCGTAGCATCGCCGGTCTCGACGCGCATCCGCATAAAGGTTGCGGACGGCCAGTCTTCAAAGGACAAGGTTACTTCATCGGACGTTTCTACGATCTCAAACCCATCCGTTACCGACTGCCAGAGAGTATTACCCAATTTTTTGGCGAGCGGAATCCACTCGGCATCCTTGAGGCTGGCTTTCCCTTCCAGCAGATAAATCATATCGTGCTTTCCTGGAAAGGGGAGCAAGACCATGGTGGCTTGGTTTTCCCGACGGAATATGGGTGAAGATCCTGATTCAAAAGGATCCACGGCTGCCTCCGGCTCAGCACCTAGCGCATATTCCAGAAAGGTCGGAAAGCCATCCTCATCTGGATCGAGTTCGGAGGGTTGCCCTGGCACCTGCTCCAACCATTCCGTATAGTCTACGGTCTGCCCGAAGAGGCAAATCGACGAAAGCATCAAACCTCCTGTCAAAAAGAGGTAGACTGGCAGTAACTTGAATCGGATCAGCATGCGGATAAATGACTCGGGTCTTCAAAGAAGACTTCGATGGGTAGTAAGCAGTTAGCGAAGAGTATAGAAAATAGGGTCCAAAGATACTATCACACGATCATGTGAATGGAGTCAGGGGCCTTCATTGAGTTGTTCTATTGGCATGAACCGAACACAAACCGGCTGAGGAACGTTGGTGACTTGGCCGTTGGGAGAAAGTAAGCCGGAGTCCTGATCGATGAGGAAGGTGGTAATATTGTTGGTATCTCGATTTGCCACCAACAGAAAGGTACCGGTCGGGTCGATTCCAAAGTTTCTCGGATAGGCACCTCCCGTGGATTGATAGCCCAAGACAGTGAGCGCTCCTGTCGCCTGATCTACCTCGCACATCACCAAGCTGTCGTGACCACGGTTGGTACCATAAACGAACTTTCCGTTCGGGTGGACGTGTATGTCGGCTGTATCGCTCCATTCGTCGAAATCTTTAGGGAGCGTCTTGACGGTGTTGATGGTTTCTAGGCTTCCGTCATCGGCATTGTAGGCATAGGCGACGATGGTATCGCCCAGTTCGTTGATCAGGTAGGCCCATTTGCCATTCGGGTGAAAGTCCCAATGCCGGGGACCATCGCCGGGGCTGACTTCTACGAAAGGATTATTGGCCGGTATCAGCTTTCCCACTTCAAGGTCCAGGCCGAAAACCATTACCTTGTCCGCACCCAGGTCGGCGGCGTAGACCCATTTATTGTCCGGTGATACATTGGCCGAATGCGCGTGGGGTGCTTCCTGTCGCTCAGGATTGATCGCAGAAAAATCGGTGAACTGCACGACATCGCTGGCCGGTCCAACCTGCCCGTTTTCCAGTATAGGGAAGACGGTGATATTTCCTCCCATATAATTGGCGACCAAGACAAACTTTCCTGACTTGTCCAATTGCACATGGCAGGGATAAGCCCCTTGGGTGGATTCCAAATTCAGGAAGGTCAGCGAACCCGTTTCCTGGTCGATGGAATAAGCCGCCAGACCACCGCCAGCAGTTCCTTTGATTTGATCTACTTCAGAGACCACATAGAGGCATTTTCGGTCGGGAGAATAGTCGAGAAAGGAAGGATCATCGATCCCTTTGCAGGTACTCAGGTGAGTAAGGCCGCCAGTGGCGGGATCAAAGCGGTAGACATAAATCCCCTCACTTTGGCTATCTCCATGAGTGTAAGTTCCAACGTAAACTAAACATTCTTTCATGTTAATCTTCAAAACGGGTGTCTTTTACAGTGCTTCCTATTGACCGTAGAATTTCCATTCATGAACGCGATCGGGATCGTAATTCGGGTTGATAGTAGGCATCTGCGCACCGACCTCGTTCCGCCATTGTCGTAGGTCGGCTAGCAATTCCTCCGACTTTTCCGGCATGGATCGGGCCAGGTTTACGGTCTCTCCGATATCGCGTTCGATGTCATAGAGTTCTGCCGGCGTTCCGTCGAAATGTTCAATCAGTCGGAATGAACCCTTGCGAATAATTCCGTGAGGGGAAGCACCTCCGTTGTGGTAATGAGGGTAATGCCAATAGAGAGCCTGCCTTTCTAAAGGCTGTTGTCTGAGTAGCAGTGGGAGGAGGCTTGTTCCATCCAACTCTTGTGCCGAAGACGGTTTTTGTTCGGCTAATGCCTGGAAAGTCGGGAAGAAGTCGATGCTGCTTACGGGCTCCTTGGTTTCAACTCCTGCCGGTACATTCCCGGGCCACCGGACAATGAGTGGAACGCGGTAAGCGCCTTCATAGGATGCGCCCTTACCTTCACGCAGGGGCGCATTATTGGTCTTTTGTGGGATATCCGCATAGTGATTGCCGCCGTTGTCGGAGGCAAAAATCAGGACGGTGTTTTCCGCCAAATTCAAGTCGTTCAGGGATTGCATGATACGTCCAACGTTTTCGTCCAGGCTGTGAATCATGCCGGCATTCACCGGGTTGCGCTGGACTTGGTCCGGGGTCAACTTCGCCTCGTACTTTCGGATATGTTCCTCTTTGGCCTGAGTTGGACGATGGGGTGTATAATAGGACAGGAAGATAAAGAACGGACGGTCATGGGGTTGTTTAAGACTGTCTATCACGACATCGGTAATACGGTCGGTGAGGTAATCGCCTTCCTCCCCTTCCAGATTACTGACCGCGGGCCACGGATAAAAATAGGCTGCGGGCCAGCCACTCGCGCCTTCCGCCTCGCTGTGGTCAAAGCCCTGGGTTTTAGGAAAATATTCAGGGCCACCCAGGTGCCATTTCCCAAAGTAGAAACTCTGGTACCCGGCCGGCTTGAGCATCTCGGCAAGGGTGACTTCTGCGTGAGGCAGAAAATGGCGCTGCCATTCCGGCGGCGTCAGGGCGGCATGGGGGAACTCAAGCCCACTGAGAAAATCGGTGATATGAAGACGGGCCGGGGTTTTTCCCGTCAGAACGGCCGCGCGGGTAGGGGAACAGACCGTGGCGGCGGCATAAGCATCGGTAAATCGCATCCCCTGGGAAGCCATCCGGTCAATGTTGGGTGTTTCGTAAAAGGTGCTACCGTAGCAACTGAGATCCTTCCAGCCCAGGTCGTCGGTAAGGATGAGTAGGATGTTCGGTGGCGAAGCCAAGAGGGACAAGGGGCCCAAGGTATAGCAAAACCCTATGATGGCCAGGATCCGGTAGTACTTACTGAGATTTTTCAAAGCAGTGTGTTAAGCAATTTTATTGTGCGATTTCGTCGTACCTGATTTCCAAATACGGGCGGTCGGTTTTCTTGCGGTATTGGGTGACTTCTCCGTTTGGCCACATCACTTCAATATTGATCTCCTCGCTGGGATCGGTTGCGCCCAGGCCGAAGAACAAGGTAGAGGTTGACTGTGACAAGTATCCGCCACCTGCATACACCTCGGCAGTTTGTCGGTGTCCGCTTGCGTTCATGACCGAAACCTTCGAGCCCACCGCTGTGGGGTTACCAAGATTTCCTTTCAAGCTTATTGCCAAAGGTCGGTTGTTGCCATGGCCGGCGTTCTCGAATGCCTGGACAGGACCGTCGTTAACTCCAACAACAAAATCGACCCATCCGTCTCGGTTGAGATCAACCGTGGACAGGCTCTTGGCATCACCCGGAACAACCAGCCCACTATGGTTAGGCCAAACTTCGGAAAAGGTACCGTCGCCGCGGCCTTCAAGCAGGAGACTGACTCCTCCATCCATACGCGTGGTTTCTCTTTGAGGATTGTAGAAGTTTTGAACGAGATAGAGATCGCTGAAGCCATCCGCGTTCACATCTGTCAGGGTCAGTCCAAATCCCGGTGCAATTTGAGCGATGCGGGGGAGAGCTCGGAATGAGAATCTTCCGCCACCCTCATTTATTAGTATTCCCGAGGACAGTTCATTGGCCTCCAAGCGCAAGGAGGTATCGAGGCTTTCGGTAGAGTAAAGTTCCGGTAGGGATAACTTGGCGAATTCGTGAAAGGTAGCCGCTTGCTCCGTCAGGAAAGGCATCGCTGCCGTTGAGCAGCTTTTCCCGCGGACTGGGAACAGGGTGTCGTCTTCGTATTTTGCTTCCACCAAGCGCATCTCGTCTTCCCCGCTGAAATCACCATAGTAAAGGGAGATCGGTTTTTCTGTACTCGGGTGGTATTTGGTATTGAGACCGAAGTTGCTCACCGCGTAGTCAATATCTCCATCGTTGTCGATGTCACGTCCGGTGATTCCATTCCACCAGCCTGTTAAGTCCGCCAGTCCGGCAGGCTCTGTTCTGTCGATTAAGGTACCTTGATCGTTGTGGAAGAATTTTACCGGTCCCCATTCGTGAGTAATCAGCAAGTCCAGCCAACCATCTCCATCCGCATCGGACCAGAGGGCCGAAGTCACCAGGCCGGTTTGACTTAATTCAGGTGCCAGCGATTCTGTGACGTCTACAAACTTGCCTCCTGAATTGACCAACAGACGACTCGTGGGTGTTTCCGGGTAACGACGAGGAACAAACCTGCCTCCGACAAAAAGATCCAGATCGCCATCACGGTCGAAGTCCGCAGCCGTCGCCAGGCTGCCGCTGACACGATCGGATGGTAATACATCACTATCTGCTTGGTCGTACTCTCCCGATCCGTTATTTATATAAAGTCGGTCAGCCAGCAGGAAGTCGCCAGGGAATCGACCAAGGCCACCGCTCACTACATAGAGGTCATCATCTCCATCCCCATCGAAATCAAAAAAGAGTCCACCCATATCCTCTTTCGACGCATCCTCCTCAAAAAGGGTCGTGTTGCTCTTCGCGTTTGTTGCTTCTCCAACTTGGGTCAAGCTACCAGCTTGACCAGCAGCACCTGCCACAAACGCCGTATGCGTTCCCGTCTCTTGGTTTCTGGTCCAAGCCATTCCAGGTCCGAGACGCGACATCCGATTCGGCAGCAAGGGTTGGTCAGTGAAATCGTTATAGGCATCCTCTTGGTGCTCGATGCCCGTGAGCACATCCAAGCTGCGAAAGAGCGGATTGTTAGAATCCGCATCGTCGGTTCTGAGAGTCTCTTTATCCTCGGTGATGGTATAGGCATGGCCCGCTACGAGATCAGAATACTCAGTGGTTCCTCCGTTCGGCCATTGGACCGAAAGTTTGCGAATCAGTGTGGAGTCTCCGAGCCCAAAGTGAAGTGCCACATCGTCCGACGAAGCGTAGCCTGCCACGGGCGAAAGGTTGCGTACCTGTTTGCCTTGGTCGGTCTCCACTTGAACGAAGGCACCAAAGGCAAAGCGATTGCTGTTGGTGCCTCGAAGATGGACCGTCAAACGGTTCCCGGTGGTTCCTTGATTGTGGTAGATGGATACCGGTTCATCGTAGTTGTTCACTACGAGATCCAGATCGCCGTCTCCATCCAGGTCGGCGGTGGCGGCTCCGAAACTTACGCCATTATGATCCAAGCCCCAGTCTTGGGCGGCTTTTTCAAAGCCCAGCTCTCCGGTATTGCGAAAGGCCAGATTGGGTTCTCGTAAAATCGGCGAATCGAGAAAGACTCGTGCACCCTCGTCGGTGGCCATGCCTCCCAAGCGCGCTTGTTTGGCTCGCAGATCGCTGTTGAACCAATTCCGCGTCATGCCATTGGTAACGTATAGGTCCTGCCAGCCATCGTTATCGAAGTCGTCGAGCTTGAGAGACCAAGTCCAATCCGTACTGCTTAAGCCTAGCATTTGAGCCGCTTCGAGAAAGCGATCCGTTCCGGAATGAATGTAGACAGCGTTGGCCATATATTGACGTGGCTCAGCCGTTTCCAGGAACCAGCCTTCGGTGTCCATTTCCCCCATATTCAACTTCTGCTTGTAATGGGAAGTGCCTGCCATGTCCGATGCAACGAAGTCCAGTAAGCCGTCGTTGTTGATGTCTCCGGCATCCGCTCCCATGGAAAACCAAGGGGTATGCGGAATTGCTTCTTTTATGACATCGGTGAACGTTCCGTCCTGGTTATTTCGATACAGCTTGTCTGCACCTTTATAGTCGTTGGCGATATAGAGGTCCGGCCACCCATCGCCATTGTAATCCCACCAGACTACGCCAAGGCCCATGTCGTTCCCTTCGATTCCAGCAGCTTCCGACACCTCGGAGAAGTGACCTTCTCCGTCGTTCTGAAAGAGTCGGTCCTTTTGACCCACCTTAATGGCAACTCGGGTGCCGTCCGGCTTGGTCATGATACCAATTGCCTCGGCATACGCTTCGGGCACAACGCGGCGTCCATCTTTGATTTCGAATTCGACGAATTCTCCGTAAGCGCCTGGATCGATATACCTCCAGGTAAGTAGATAGGCGTCGAGATCGCCGTCCCGGTCGTAGTCCGCGAAAGCCATTTGGGTGCTCGATCCGGAAAATGCCAGGCCTGCTTCTTGGGCCTGTTCGATGAAGGTGCCATCTCCCTGGTTTACAAATAGGCGGTTAGGTGCGTCGTAGGAACAAACGAACAGGTCGAGATCACCATCGTTCTCGATGTCAGCGAAGGTGGCTCCCATACCCCAGTAACCGTCGTCCTTAATTCCGGCTTTCTCGGTAACGTCGTCGAAGCGCAAGTCTCCCAGGTTTTTGTAGAGTCGGTTCCCGCCGAATGCCCTTGTCAGGAATAGGTCTACTTTTCCGTCGCCATCATAGTCTCCGAACGCGACGCCACCTCCCAAAGATCCGTCAAACAGCATCTTATACTTCTCCGGTGGATCCCATTCGAAGGTGAAGTCTATTCCGGTTCGGTCAGCGTTGAGTTTTTCGAACAAGGTTTTCCCGGAACCGGTGGATGCTTTTACTAAGGGTTCCGAGGAGATTTCGGCCGCTCTCAGGGGTGCAACTATGAACCCGAGGCAGGCCACTAGCTGTCCTAGGGTCAATACCCGTGTTAGAAGTGTGTCCCGGTCCATCTTAATTTTCAGATTTCTTTTCCAGGTTATTAAAATACTGATCCGCCCGTTCCCTCATTTGCTGGGTGGCTGCTTCTGTGGGACCAGGAGGAGCGGTATCGATCACTTCAAGAAGTTCGACTTCCATCGTAATGGTTTCTCCCGGTTGGATGGGTCCGTACCCATTGTCCTTGTACGCTAGATCGGGTGGTATAAATAGGGTTGCTTTTCCGCCTGTTCCGAGGAGCTGGAGTCCTTCCTGAAGCCCTTTTACCAGCTTTGTCATTGGCATGTTTGCCGGCTGCTTACTTTGGTATGTGTTGACATAGGTTTCTCCACTCAGTCGTGAACCGCGAAGGTGGAATTTGACTTCATTGGATGGATTAGGTGGTTTTCCAGTTCCTTTTTGAATGATCATGTAGCGAAGTCCTGAATCCGTTTTAATGGCGGCCTCTGATGCATCGAGTTCGGCCAGGAAAGCCACGCCTTTGACACGGTTATTTTTTGCCATTTCTGCCCGCCGGTCACTCAGTTTTGACTCTGAACGTTTTTGGTGCGCTCTCATGAGTTCCGCGAGCTCTGATTGTCGGCTTTTGGAATCGTAATCGTCGGGAGATCCGGCATTACTCCACTGGCGTTTGAGACCACGGATGACTGCTTCGAATTCTTCTTCAGTCAAATGGTGGTCGATACTGAAAATCTCCCCCATCCGGTAGCCGAGCCCTTCGAATGTTTCCAGGTCAAACTTTTGGCTGACAGAGGCAGGGCTTCCTTCAGGTTTTGCTGATTGAGGAGTTCCATCCTCGGAGCTCTTTTCTTGAGCGGGCGCAACACTGACGAGACAGCAAAATAAGAAAGTAAAAGTGAATCGCTGATTTAAGAAGCCAGAGAAATGGGGGTAGGCTCTTTCTACTAATCGAGTGAAATGGAATTTCATAACAGTTTGTAAGTTAGATGGATTTCTAAAATTGAAGTTTCTTTTTTCTGTTTTGGCATCTCGGCACGATACAGCTAATCATCACTTTTTGATTTTTCTTTCTCTTTCAATGCCGCGTCTTTTTTTCGTTTGGCGATATCCTCCTCTGCGCTGAGGAAAATACCCACCTTCTGCCTTGCTGGCGGGGGCAGGGTGTTCGTCCAAGCTGTGTATTCTGTTTTTAGGCTGGCTAGTAATGCAGGCTGTTTCTTTGCCAGGTCTATGGACTCACCGATGTCATCCTTGAGATTAAAGAGTTGTTGAAATGGCTCAGTTGGATTAACCAACAATTTCCAGTCGCCCTTGCGAAGTGCACCAAATCCGTCCGCCTTCCAATACAATACCTCATGCGGACTTCCCTTGCGCATCCCCTCAAGATAAGGAATGAGATCTACCCCGTCTGAAATAGTGCCTGCTGGAACTGAAGTTCCGGCTGCCGAGCAGAAGGTGGGGTAGAGATCGAAGCTCATGACCGGCTCAGTGTAGACCTGTCCCTCCTCGATCTTTCCCGGCCACTTCAGGATGAATGGGACTCGCAGTCCACCTTCAAGGAACATGGCCTTGCTTCCGTTCAGAGGACCCGCCGATCCCATTAGTACTTTCTTTGGCCAATCGTCTTCCCAGTGAGCATACCTTGGATCTGCCGAATCCGGTCCGTTGTCGCTGACAAATGCTACGAGGGTGTTCTCCTCAAGGCCCTCGTCCCGCAAGGTCTTGAGTATCTGTCCCACGCCCTCGTCGATGGCGGCTACCATCCCGGCGTACAAGCGCAAGGGCTCGGGTTCGATGGAGGAGAATCGTTCATTGTGAATGTGTTTCGCCTGGAAGGGGCTGTGAGGGGCATTGTAAGCCAGGTAGAGGAAGAAGGGTTCGTCGCGGTTACGACGCACGAATTCTGCAGCGTGTCGTGAGAGCCGGTCGGTGAGGTACTCGACTCCCGGACGATCCGGACCCCAAACGTTTTTCCACTCGGCATAGGGTGGGGCGGGGACGCCATCAACCCCGGCAAAGCTTCCGTCCGCTTCCGGAAAGTAGTTTCCTACAAAGTGCATTTCGTCGAGGACTTCATCGAAAAAGTCACCGGCTTTGTGGGGCATGTTCCATTTTCCTATGATGCCGGTCTTATAACCTGCTGCAGCCAGCGCTTGAGGCATGAGTTTTTGCGACTCCGGAACCGTGTAGCGGCCTTCTCCAATATCGGGATTCCATTGCATGCCAAAACGCTGCTGGTAGGCACCGGTAAGAAGCCCGCTCCGGCTGGGGGCGCACAACGGCGCCGTGACATATCCGTCGGTGAACCGAACACCTTCCAGAGCCAGTGAGTCTATATGAGGCGTGGGAATCAATGTTCCACCATAGCAGCCGGGATCCCCATAGCCCAGATCGTCGACAAAGATCATGATGATGTTGGGCCTGGGTCCAGGGGAGGCTTCCTTCGCCGAAAGGGTCGCCGTGGCCATGCAGACCGACAGGCCAACGGTGAGCGTCAACTGTTTGATAATTTTCACCTGTAATTCTTCAAATCTACTTCTCCGGTTGCTAACCATTTAAGCGCATTAATGCTCCTCATCTTCAAAGTTGCAAGACATTATGCAATCGATTGCACATCAGCTAAAGGTACCTGCCTTTGAGCCGTAGTTGTAGCCAACTGCTCTATTGAGTGAGCAATTGTATGGCTTGGTGGAAAGTTCTTTGAAAATTGGCAAAGACTCTGAGAATTGGGGTTTAATACTTCGAGCGGATTTGAACCGCCGACCTCGTCCTTGCCAAAAATGTGCTCTACCTACTGAGCGACATGATGACGGATGTTATTTATAAGGACTTCGTCCATCGATTAACCTATACATATGTAGGGCGAAAAAAATCTAAAAATTCTTTAGTTTTGTATTCCGAAAATGAATCCCCAAAGGTAAATTAATGATACACATAATATGTGTAATAAGACCCACTTGAAGGGAGGGAAAAGTTTTTAAACGCTATCGCCTAATCAATTTCTGGGATGATGAAAGTCAACGGGGTTAGGTGGTGGTAGGGATTCAAACTAAACCTCCTACGCTCGGCTTGGGAGTCATACCTTTGGTTCACATTAGAAATACAAAAAGTGAGATTAATACCATTTCTCTAACCCCCAGTGAGGGCGTTGAACCTTTGGTTAGAATCCCTGTCTTTTTAAGACAAATTTTTAAAGTATGCAACTGTTACAGAGAATATGATCAAAACAATCATATTTGATCTTGGGGGAGTAGTAGTTAGTGATTTTGGAGAAGCATTCATAAAAAATG
>CALJGU010000115.1 GCA_938075565.1 uncultured Opitutales bacterium
TTTTCTGTGCAATATCACCCGGAGGCGTCACCTGGGCCTCATGATTCGGATCCTTTGTTCGACGACTTTTACAATCTGGTGGAAAAGAACTCTTAGATAAGAGCAGCAAATCGCTCCGCATCTTCTAGAGTATCGACACCCACAGATGGATCAGAGGTCATACCTACTGCAATCGGGTAGCCGTTTTCCAGAACCCTTAGCTGTTCTAGTTTTTCTAATTGCTCCAAGCGCCCTGGGGGGAGAGCTGCAAATGTTTCTAGGAATTCCGCCTCATACGCATACATTCCGAGATGCAGGTAACAGAGGTGGTGAGCTAGGCAGTCTTCTGATGGAGAACCGTCCTCATCTCTAAAGTAGGGTAGAGGGGCTCTTGAAAAGTAGAGGGCATTCTGGTCCTTACCAATGACTACCTTTACCTGATTGGGATCTTTAAAATCTTCTGGCTTCAAAAATACGGTAGCAAGGGTAGCCATCGTGGCGCCGCTCTGAACTTTCGTAGCCAGCTTCCGGATTTGGTCGGCTGTAACCAGCGGTTCATCTCCTTGTATATTAATAACGTATTTGGCCCCCACCATACTATTCGCTTCTGCGAGCCTATCTGTTCCGCTTGTGTGGGTATTGGAAGTCATCAAGCTCTCAAAGCCTCCTTGGCTCAGTTCTTCCTGTAGTCGTTCGTCATCAACCGCGAAAATTAGAGGAAACTCAGGAACCTCTGATCGAATTCTTTCTGCTACATGGATCAACAGGCTCTGGCCTTTGATTTTATGGAGTAGCTTATTGGGGAAGCGAGTGCTTGCCAGTCGAGCGGGTACGATAATGGCGGTTTGTGAATCTTGAGTCATAGTGATTGTCGAGTCAGGTAATTCTATCACTAGAATGTAACTAAAATTTCCTGCCAGGCAAATGCTTACTATTATAATAGTATGCTTGAGCTAATATTTTGATCAGTAGAGGCGTTTAGTAGAAAAATACACGCAATCCTTGGTATTTCAGAATGTGGCTGTGTTCTTGCTGAGATGAAAACCCCAGATTCTGCATCAGGGAAAACCATTATATTCCTAATCAATGAAAGATGATACTTGCTAAAACCATTCCTTTCTTTCTTCTCGTTAATGTCAGTTATTCAATTGAATTGGATCAGCATACCCTAAACTTAAATTTTTTGGTAAGGTCGTCTAGTCCCCTAGGCGATTTAAATAGGTCTGAAACCGTTGATTAGCGGACGTTTTTCTAGCTTCAATTCTCTTTCTTACATTTATATAAAAAAATCTATACATCGAATCGGTTTTTACTTAGCTTCGACCTTTTTGACACTTCTTATGACCAAGAGATTACTTGCGATCGCATCAGTTGCCCTAGTAGGCCTCACAACCCTGAGTTGGGGGCAGTCCAAACTAGAAGAAACCCGGAGTATTTTCCAGGAACTCGTTCAGTCCCGCCAGGAAATAGCCAATGAACAATCGCGTTGGCGCATCCAGAAGCAATCCCTGCTCGATGCTGTCGAGTTGCTAGAACTCGAGATCGAGCTTTTGGAAGTTGGGATTGAAGAGATGGAAGCGCAATCTACGCAGGCCGAAAAGGACCGGATCAGCTTGAACGGGCAGATCGAGGAACTCAAAGAAGCATCTGCAGTAGTAGCCACTGTTATTCGTGGGTATGAACAACGGGTAACTAAACTCGCCAATGCACTGCCCCAGGAGAAGAAAAGTGACCTGGAAAGTCTGACCAACCGCATTCCTGACCGTAATACACCGGAAAGTGAGATTCGGGCTAGCTTAGGAGAGCGGATGCTAAACATTGTGGGTCTTCTCGACCAAATGGAGGTTTTCAATAACGGAATCCACGTCTTTACTGAAGCAAGGAAAGTCGGAAGTAGCACGGTTAGCTTAAATGTGATCTACATCGGACTTGGTAGAGCGTATTACGCGAACCGAGATCAAGGACTGGCAGGATACGGAACCGTAGACATTGAGAAAGGTTGGACCTGGACTGAAGATGCCACCATCCTCGAAGACGTCGACCGCGCCATTCGTGTATTTAAGAGTGAAATTCCCGCTGAATTTGTGGTCTTACCCGCTAAATAATATTTTAAGAAGAACTCAGCAATTCTCTACAATCATTTCCGCATGAAAAAACTAATTTCCATCCTATTGCTAAGTGCAATTTCCGCTGCTTCAGCTCAAACATTCGATTCGGTCTCAGGATCCGTCAAGGCAGACTTAAACGCCTCCATCGAGCAGTTAGAAGCTTTGAAGGAACAGATCGTTATAGAACGTCAACCACTTCAGGCTGAAGAAAGTCGTCTCAAGGACTCTGCCTTCGCCCTCCGCGCTGACCGCGATCGTATTTTACGTCGCCGTGATAATACTGACCGTGATCTTGGCTCTCTTCGTAATGAGGTCGATTTGCTAGATGACACTAACGCTTATATGAGCAGTTTGATGGGGGAGTATATCCGCTCTTTTGACAATCGCCTCCATATCAGTGAAAGCCAGATTTACGCTGAAAGCGTTGGAAACGCCAAACTTACTACTGAAGATATTAACTTATCTGCTCCAGATCGTTTCAGCACTCAATTGAAAGTAATTGAGCAAGCCATCGGTAGATTGGAAAACCTAGTTGGAGGTCATCAATTCCAAGGTAAAGGTGTTGTTCCCGGTGGTCGTCTTAAGGAAGGAACATACTCTATGGTGGGTCCCATCGTTTTTTTCGCCCGCCCGGAAGACAATGTAGCTGGTATCGCTTCTCGTGAGTTCGGCTCTGCCCAGCCTTCAGTTAGTAGTGTAGGTGAATTATACGACCCATTGATTTCGGAATTCTCCTCCAATGGAGCCGGATCTCTCCCCTACGATATGACCCTTGGTGCCGCGATCCAGATCGAAGAGGCCAAAGACAGTTTTGTTGAAATCGTAAAAAAGGGTGGTAAGGCAATGATCGCGATTCTCACCATGGCCGGAATCGCACTTTTGATTGCCCTTTTTAAATTTGTAGAAATCTCTGGTGTTCGTCGTGCTCGTCCTAATGACTTGGCGTTCATTATCGAGGCACTCAACAATGGTAATAAAGACGAAGCCTTGGGATATGCTCAGAAGATTAAAGGTCCTGTAGGAGCGCTACTTACGGCTGCCGTAAATAACCATCACAAAGACAAGGATCATGTAGAGGAAATCCTCTATGAAAAGATGATCGAAGCACAACCTAAGTTGGAACGCTTCCTTCCTTTCATCGCTGTTACCGCTGCGACTGCACCTCTCTTGGGACTGCTTGGAACGGTAATGGGTATGATTACCACGTTTAAATTGATTACCATTTTTGGAACGGGTGATGCAAAATCACTATCAACAGGTATTTCAGAAGCTTTAATCACTACTCAATTCGGTTTGATTGTGGCGATTCCGTCTCTGATTTTCCACGCTTTGCTCTCACGTAAGTCTAAGGGCGTTCTCAGTAGTATGGAACGAACCGCGATTGGATTTATCAATGGTTTGCCAGGCAGAAAATAACAAGCAAATCAGCTCAATCGTTCTCCCACAGACATGAGAAATCGCAAATCACTTTCAGACGGCGACGACAATAACGATATCAACATCTCTCCGATGATTGATATGGTTTTCATTCTCTTAATCTTCTTTATCGTGACGACGGTATTTGTGGAGGAGTCTGGATTCGGCGTTGATCGTCCGAATCCTGTAGACCAACCCGAACCACAGGATGAGGATAAAGAGAACGTCAATATTCGCGTAGATAAAAACAATCAGATCTTCTACAACGGCGAAAAAGTAGCCCTTGGTTCTGTTCGCCCCAAAGTGAGTCAAGTACTCGCTGCTGACCCTGAAGCTCCAGTTGTTGTGGAAGCTCAAGATGCCGCGAATGCTGGACTCGTTGTCAGTGTAATGGATGAAGCCCGTTTAGGTGGGGCAGATATTATCAGCCTTTCTTCTGCCACTGACTAAATTCCCTATGCTCAATATTTCACAAAATCAGCTCTCGAAGCTACTAACCAATGGAAACCAAAACCCAGAAAGCATGCCGGCAAGGCCGTAAAGCTCGGGTTCACATTCCGCTCTCTTTATCTATAAGACGATAACTCTTAGTTCACATGTTACGCCAAATTAAAAAATCCAAACAATTCTCGATCCTGTTGGTTGCGTTTAGTACCCTCGGATTCTCATTCACCGATGCCCAGGTGCCGGAGTCCAATCCGTGGAACAACCCAGACTTTGTGGATCGTTTCATCGGAACCTATGCTCCACGGATAACCGTAGAGCCTCGCGTGTCTCCGGTAGACAAGACTTACATCGAAGAAGAATTGTTGTTAGTCCTGCAAACTGATCGAGCTGCCGCAAAAGCAATGTTGGTTGAAAAGACTCAACTGCCCGATTCCGGCGCGTCGTTTGATATGATACTGGCAAACATGTATTATCAAGACGGACAACTGCAACAAGCGGTTCAGAGCTACGAAAATGCCATCAAGAAGCACAAAGATTTCCTCCGTGCGCATGAGAATATTGGATTTCTATATTTCCAGTTGGGCAACTTGGAAAAGACTCTCGCCCACTTTACTCAGGCTGTGAAACTTGGAGCGGTAGATAAAAACATATATGCGATTCTTGCATATCTATTCTTTGAGAAGGAACAGTATATCGCAGCAGAAACATCCTACCGATCTGCATTAATCTATGAAGTGGAAAACGAAGATTGGGAATATGGACTCGCTAGAAGTATTCTTCATCAGCGTAAATTCCAAGATGCAGTCGGACTTTTTGACCGCTTGATCGAGGGTGCTCCTGAGCAAGCAGAATACTGGCGACTACAGGCAGATGCCTATATCGGACTTGGCGACAATCTTTCCGCTGCTTCAAATTATGAAGTGCTTCGTCGTTTAGGACAAATTTCAGCAGAAAACTTGGTCGCTCTTGGAGATATCTATGTTGAAAATGACTTCATTGAAGCTGCCCTTGGAGCTTACAAAGATGCCATTGCTAAAAAAGGACGTCTCAATGTAGAGAAGCCACTTGATGCAGCCGCAACTTTAATTGAAGCAGGTTTCACTGATGCTGCTAATGAGGTTTTGGCTGAGATACAAAAGACCTATAGCAATAGTCTAGATAGCAAACAATCTTTTGAAGTAAGGAAGCTACAAGCGAAGATTCAGGCTGACTCGGGTCAGGCTACTGCCGCTATCATTCCCACATTGGAAGAGATGTCTGCCGAAAATCCATTGGACGGAGAAGTTCTTATCCTTCTTGCAGACTACTATTCTTCGAACGGAAATTTTGAAAAAGCTGAGTTTCTCTTCGAGAGAGCTCAAAGCATCAGCATTTATGAGTCTAAGGCTCTTTACCATTACGGAAAGGCACTTATGGCCCACGCTAAATACCGTGAGTCCATCCGTGCTTTGGAACGTGCTCAAAACATAGATCCAAGAGACGAAGTTGAAGAATACCTCGTCGCTGCCCGAAATGTTTATCGAGCTGTCGCTAATTAATTTCTACTTTCGATCGTTACGTATTAACCCATTTCCCCGGAAAACACAGAAATGACCACCACTAAAAAATTTAGAATCCCATTGTTCGCGATCATTACCTTCTTAGGTAGTTGGGCCGGAGTTCAAGGGGCAGAAGAACTCGAGAACGCGCGTGTAACCTTACAGCAGTGGGTTGAAACTCGTCAGATTATTGCTGAGGAGAGAACCGAATGGATGGCTGAAGAGAAAACGCTCAACGAGAGTATTGATTTCATGACGGCAGAGATTGAATCTCTCACGTCTGCCATCACTGTCGCTCGTGAGGATATTACTTCACAAGGGGACAATGAGAAAAAACTATCAGCTGAAATTACTGAATACGAAGCTGCAATTGCCATCGTTGAGAAGGCTGTTCCAGTCTTTGAAGCTAAGTTGATCGAGTTATCCTCCGTTTTCCCTGCCGTATTTGTAGAAAAAGTTGCTACGCAAATGCGCCGCATCCCAGATCCAAAGTTGGACAGAATTGTTGAAATACCTCTTGAAGAACGCATTCAGAACGTGCTCTCCATTTTGAGGAACGTCGAGTACTTCAATAAAACGATCAATCTGAGTAGTGAACTCCGGGAAGCAAATGGAGAAACGGTGGAGGTGCGAACTCTATACATAGGCTTTGGACAAGCTTATTTTTCTGATGAAGCCATGACCACTGCCGGTTACGGGTATCCCGTTGTTGGTAAAGGCTGGGAATGGATCGAAAGACCAGAAATTGCTCAGGCAGTGAATGATGCCATTCTTGTGGCGGATAATCGCAAGCCAGCTCTTTTCGTTAGTGTTCCAGTATCCCTACAAGAATAGAACTACCCAGTTGGCGAATTAAAATGACTTCCAAAACATTACTTTCTATGAAAAAGCTTCTTATTATCAGTCTGCTGATACCGCTATTCACGCTCTCCGCCCAAGACCGTGCAACTACCGCTGCCAATACGACAGCCGGTGACTTGGAGCGAGCACTAACCGAATTGACCCAGCTAAGAAATGACATCGCTGCTGGGAAGATTCCATTGGCAAAAAAGATCAACGATCTTGAAGATCAAAAGATCGAATTGACAATCGAACGTGACAAAGTGGTTGAAGAAGCGTCAGGAGCCAACCGTGTGAAGGCCGAGATGGGTGCGAGATCTGAGGAGCTAGTGACCCAGATCGACTACTTACATACTGCTCTCGGAAACTACATTAAGGAATTTATTGGAGTGAATATTCACGTTGGTGAAGTTCAGCTTTATAAGGAAGTGGCTGACAGTGCTATTGAGATTCAAGATGTCCGTGAATTTCCGCTTTTAGATCGTTTCCAAGCTCAAATCGATGCTGTTAATACTTCGTTTGATCGCTTGTTTAAATCAGTAGGTGGATACAAGTTCCAAGGGAAATGCGAACTGGCTGATGGAACCATCATTGATGGAAACTACGCAATTATAGGCCCCATTGGAGTGTTTTCCGATTCAGCAACCAGTTCTGGTTTAGTTAGTATTAACCCTCTCTCTGCAGGTAATGAAATCGCCGGCGCAAAATTGGAAAAAATTCTTACCAAACCCTTTGCACCTGAGAAGGAAATGGCTGATGTAACTACATCCGGCCAAGGAACCTTATTCTTGGATGTGAAATTAGGCCAGGCACTCGACATTAGAAACTTAACGGAGTCTCTTCCAGAGCACATTAAAAAAGGTGGTCTGGTCATGTGGCCTATCCTCATCATTGCTGCTGCTGCCTTCTTAATCTCCATTTTCAAGGTCTTCGAGATTGCTTCTGTTAAGAAGGGTAAAATCAAAGATTTGGAGGTTATCCTCGAACATTTGAATAACGATCGTGCGGATGGTGCTTTGGTCTATGCTCGCGGTATTAAAGGACCGGTTGGTGAAATGCTCGTTGCTGCGTTGGAGCACATCGACTCAGATGAAGATCTGATCGAAGAGATTCTCTACGAAAGAATGTTGAGCACTCAGCCGAAGCTTGAGCGCTTCTTACCTTTTATCGCTGTTACAGCTGCTACTGCTCCACTTCTAGGACTACTAGGAACCGTAACTGGTATGATTAATACTTTCAAGTTGATCACCATCTTCGGAACTGGAGATGCAACTCAACTTTCCTCGGGTATTTCTGAAGCTTTGATCACTACCGAATTTGGTTTGGTTATCGCGATACCTACTTTGATCGCTCATGCGCTTCTTTCCAGAATGTCCAAGGGCGTTCTCGGGAGTATGGAACGCACAGCCGTTGGACTCGTGAACGGCTTACCCCACAAAAACTAATCGGCATAAAAGATGTTTGTTCTCGGAGTAACATTTGACGAAATCTCGGCAGTCTGGTTCAGCGGTGGCTGGGTCATGATTCCGCTGGTTTTCTTGGCCTTTATCATTTTCTTCTCCGCCATGGAGTTGATCCTTTTCTTCATGCGGGGTAATCACAATAAAATTACCGAAGCTACTTACGAAGCTTGGATCGACGATCCTAAACAAGGACACGGACATGTTGGAGAAGTAATCAGCTACGTAAAAGAAGAGGGACAGGGTGACCCGGACGAAATTCGAAACCGATTTGTTGAGATATCAAGTGCTTCCCTACCAGTTGTAGATGCTCGCCTGATGTTTTTGAACATCCTGGTGACTGTATCTCCACTTATGGGGCTGTTGGGAACTGTTATTGGTATGTTGGCGACCTTTAAGGGACTTGCCAGTGGATCCGGTAAGACCATCGATCTTGTTGCTGAAGGTATTTCAGAGGCACTCATTACTACCCAAACAGGACTGATTATCGCTATTCCAGGATACCTGTTAGTCTCCATGATTCAGAAAAAACGAAACCAATACTCTGCATTTCTCGTAAGATTGGAGAGCTTGATGCTGCAAAAAACGCAAAAATCAACCAACGGATCTTTAACTCCATCAACGCAGGAGGCCTAATCCCATGAAAGGACGTAAATCACTAGCCGCTGCAGAGGATCTTAACGATATCAACATCTCTCCGATGATTGATATGGTATTCATCCTGTTAATTTTCTTTATCGTCACAACTGTGTTTGTAGAAGAACCAGGCGTAGACATCGAAAAGCCCATAACCCAAACCGCGCTGCGTTTGGAGAAGAATTCTATCCTTATCGCAATCACCGGTAGCAACGCGGTTGTTTATGGGGGTAACCAAGTAGGAGTAACTGGAATCCGTCCGATTGTTCGACGACTGAATGCCCGAAGCTCAATGCCTGTTATTCTGCAAGTAGACCAAAACGCAAGCGCTGGTATCGTCATTCAAGTGATTGACGAATGCAAGCTGGGTCAAGCCAATCAGATCAGCATCTCTTCGGAGGTGAATTGAGTCCACCCGACCACCCCAACCAATAATTAAATGAAAAAAGTATTCTCTTCGAATTATCAGGGTAGTTCATTACCATTTTCGATACCCTTAGGAGTTTTAATCACTGTTGCCCTATTTGTAGCTTTGCCTCTCACACAGATTCTATCGAATTTGAACAGTGCTGATGACGACAGTAAGAACTCTCGCGTCCAGGTTCAACCACCGCCTCCACCTCCGCCGGAAACACCGGATCCACCGGAAGAGGAAGAAGTGGAAGAAGACATTGAGATGAAGAAGGAACAACAGCAGCTTTCCCTTGATCAAATCAATATGGCCTTAAACGCAGGAGATGGAGGAATGTCATCCAGTGGTGTATCAGTTCAAGTATTCGATATCGCAGATAACTTCGATGACATGGTATTTGAGATTGCTGATCTTGATAAGGCACCTGTCCCGCTCGTGCGAATTGCACCTGTTTATCCACCAGAGCTTAAGCGGAATCGGGTTCAAGGAACCGTTAATGTGGTCTTTATCGTAGATGAACTTGGCAATGTAAAACGTCCCAGCATTGAAAAATCATCGAATCGTGAATTTAACGAAAACGCACTTAAAGCAGTTCGCCAGTGGAAATTTGAACCTGGCGAAAAAGATAACAAGAAAGTTAAAACCCGAGTAAGATTGCCACTAGCATTTACTCTTCGTCGATAAGGCATTCATGAAATCAATTTCGAAAATAGCACGCATTGCGACAGTCTTGGTAACTATTGTTGGATTTTCTATTTCCGCTACTGCTGAGATTGACATGCAGTTTTGGAAGAAACCGGGCTACTTTGATTCTTACTATAAAGACTTAAATGCTGTGGGATCAAAAATCCCTACGATTAAGTCAGAGGAGCAAGAAATTCTTCAGCAGTATTCTAACCTCAAAGAAATCAATGACAAACAAGCTTTGGCTTACCTGGCTGGAGTCATTACTCCTCAAGCGAGTTCTGCCTTAGATTTTACGTTGGGACTACATTACTACAGCTCTGACGATATCAAGAATGCGGCCCTCTTCTTTAAGAGATCTGTTGATAAATGGCCGACCTTTCAGAATGCCCATAAATTGTTAGGTTATTGTTCTCTCCAAACAGAGGATTGGGTAGATGCTGCTACATCTTTTTCTACTGCTACTGCACTTGGAGAAGATGATGCTCGAACATTCGGTTTGTTGGGTATGATCTACTTGAACCAAGACAAAATCTTGGAATCTGAAAGTGCTTATAAGAAAGCGATCGTAGCCGACCCTGACACACTAGATTGGTATAAAGGCTTAGCATCTACGCTAATTAACCAAGGTAAGCACCTTGAGCTGGTCTCATTATTTGAGGAAATGATCGCACGTGCGCCTGACGCGGAAGCAGAAAAAGACTTTCTTCTTCTTCAAGCGAATTCTTTCATCGCTCTTGATCAAACTCTGAATGCAGCTGCCAATTATGAAATTGTCCGTCGAATGAAGATGGGGAATGCCGATTCCATGGGACGACTAGGTGATATTTACCTGAATGAGAACCAAGTGGAACTTGCTACTGAGGCTTACATAGAGTCTATCGAGCTTGATCCTGAGCAAGCTCAAGACGTTCCAGTGAATTCTGCGAATGTCATGGTTAGCCGAGGTTTCTGGTCAAACGGACAAGAATTAATCGACATCATCCGTAAAATCTTTGGTGAAGGTCTTGAAGAAAAGAATCATCTTACTCTTCTCCGTCTGGAAGCTCAAGTGGCCATGGGGGAACAAAAGGAAACGACTGTTATTATTGGTTTTCTAGAGCAGATTCTAGAGATTGAGCCGGATGATGGACAAACACTCCTGTTGTTGGCAAAGTTCCATGGCAGTGAGAAGAACTTTGAAGAAGCGCGTAAGTACTACGAGCAAGCAATGGAGTTGGAAGATTACGAATACCAGGCTCTTGTTGATTACGCACAGATGTTAGTGCAGAATAAATTGTACTGCGACGCAGTTCCAATGTTGAGGGATGCCCTGGACATCCAATATTCTAGTTCCGTTGAAGAATTCATGGATCAGGTTGATCGTGTATGTCGTCGCCAAAGGTTGGGAAGACGTTAGACAACAGATCTACTATATCATTTTAAACAAA
>CALJGU010000116.1 GCA_938075565.1 uncultured Opitutales bacterium
AATCGCCTTTCCTGAGGCTTTACGCGCCTTCTTTAACAACTGGCTTTTTAACGGCTCCAGTAGAATCCAATACACGCAATTGAGTAGGGAGTGTTACGTCCATCAGCGACTTTACGGATCCATTGATCGATTCTAAAAGTATGCGAGCAGCTTCTGACCCCATCTCCTCGGGAAGAGCACTGGCACTCGTGATCTGTGGATTTTCTTCCGTGCAGACGTTGGTCATGTCAATTGCTGCAATACTGAGATCTTCGGGTATGCGATAGCCATTTTGAAACAAGTAGCTGATCGCGCCTCTTGCCATGAGGCTATTGAGACAAATCCATGCGGTCGGTAAATGGTCCTTGTTTGTTTCAACAATCTGTTTGGCTGCATTTGAGCCTTCCATCCGGTCAGCCCCTTTAAGGCGAGCGATGGAATTGGGATCAAGAGACAGATCATAACGCGCTAAACCTTCTACTACGGCATTGAAGCGTTCTTTGTGGCGACCCATAAATTTATTTCCACCCAGCCAGGCAAATTTTCGGTGTCCCAATTCGTAAAGATGATCTACCAGCATCGCACCGCTCTCTTGCTCGTTGGAGAGGACAGAGTGACATTTGCCAGTTGCCCGGGCTGAGGCATAGGCGATGGGGAGCTGGAGTTGTCTTACGCCTTCAAGAAACTCTGGTTGTACTTCTCCCATGATAGCGATGCCTTTTACCGAGCTGGTCATCACTTTCAATTCGGGAAGTTTCTCTACCTGAATGTCGTCCTCGGACCCTAGGAATACCATCTTGACTCCATGCTGATCCAATTGGTCATACATGCCCTGGTGTACGTGATTAAAGAAATTGCTTTTATTAGCTAGCTTCAGCGGAGATCTTAAAATGTAGCCAACGGTTGTTGTATTCGAGGACTCTCTTGCAGAGTCGATATTCATTCCTCTCGGTGAGTAACCGTTGGTGATGGCATACTCCCAGATTCGTTTATACGCCTCTTCAGAAATCCCCTGTTTGCGCCCGTTTAGGGCCATAGACACCAATGCCTGGGAGTAGCCGAGTTCCTTGGCGATTTGGGTTTGGGATATGCGTTTCGCAGGTTGAGAGGACATTTTGAGGAATTACCTAAATAAGGTGAATGAGTTATAAATTCTGTGACACTTATTAATCAAGGTCTATCTAGGTATTGAGATTTATTAATAGATAGGTCGTTTTTATCTTTTCCAGTAGCTGATAAATATAACCATTATCGGTTTAAATGGTGCTTAAAAATTGAGAATAAAGCGAATTAACCAGATTTTTTTCTTGATTGCAATTAATAATTATTAATAAATCGTTGTTAAATATATAAAATCAGTGCACAAACCCCATTCTACAACCGCAATTACATGGCCCTTTCCACTATTGGAAGGCCAAGTAATTGTACTGTGGAAGCGTCATTAAGCACTCCCTATGCAAAACTACATCCGATCTCTCTCATTTTATCGCACCCGCTTTGCAGCTGCCGGTTCTTGTCTGCTTCTTTGCATTAACTTCTCTCATGGTCAGAACGAAGATGAAGAAGTTGAAGGAGACATCTTTCAATTGTCTCCGTTCACTGTAGATGTTTCTACCGATGACGGTTACCGTTCTACGAACTCTACTTCTGGCACAAGCCTGAATACAGCCATCAAGGACATCCCAATGGCGATTGAAGTTATCAATGCGGAGTTTCTTGAAGATACGGGTGCAACGAACTTCGATGAAGCGCTGGCTTATTCGGCTGGAGTGTTTCTTGAAGAATTTTCTGCTGGTGATGGTGTGAGTACCGATGGGGCAAACACTCCTGGCGCCAATGAAGTAGATAGTGCTGACCGCTCTCCTTCATCTCGTGGTGGCACAGGAGGTCGCTTTGCAAATGTAACGATTATTCGTGGTTTCAATGTTCCTTTTCAAAACCGGGACGGATTTCGTTATGGAGGTCTGATTGCTCAGTATGGTACGATTCTTGGCGGAATCATCGATACGGCCAACGTGGAGCGGATGGAAGTCGTGCGCGGACCCAACTCGCTTCTTTATGGAATTGGAGTTTTGTCTGGAATCGTAAATGTGATTCCGAAGCGTCCTCTTTCTGCTCCTGTGCAAGAAGTTACCTTTGGTATTGGTAGCGAAGGTTATCTTAGAAGTACAATCGATATTACGGGCCCGTTGGCTGAAAATTTCCTGGGTGGTCAACTCAACTACCGATTTGCAACTGCTTATGAAGAGCGTGATCATTGGACTGATTGGAGAGGCAAGGAACTGGAGTACTATGTAGGGCAGCTAAGCTGGCAGACTGACAAGT
Organism: uncultured Opitutales bacterium; assembly: GCA_938075565.1. GTDB lineage: Bacteria > Verrucomicrobiota > Verrucomicrobiia > Opitutales > UBA2995 > UBA2995. Next base: position 2,305 of record CALJGU010000116.1, read on the forward strand.
TATCTTTGTTTGTGGAAGGTCAATATGCTGACCAAATTGAAACAGGTATTGGTGACCAGTTTATTTACGACAATGTGAATGCGGCCATCGATCAGAATTTCCGCAACGAGTTTGGTGAGCAAATCAGTTGGACTAAGAATGCCGCTTACGGAGGGTTACCTCAAACTTATCGTATCACCGGACCGGATACGTATCACCAACGTCGTGAAACAAATTTCATGGCCAACCTCGATATAACTCCGCTTGAAAATTTGACGATCTCGGCCGGTATGTTCATGACCGATGCCCGTGAGGATCAGTTCGATGTAAACATATCGACACTGGTTAACACCGAGCGAGCCCTTCAGTTAAAAGGAGTGCTTACTGAGCGTCCGAATGATCCTAACACTGAGAATCCTCAAGCGATTATCGACTGGTTGGATGAGAACGTAACTGTCTTCGAGAATACCCATGTTCCATCTCCGGAAGGTGATCGCCGTGATCTAAGAGATTTTCGTACAGTACGCTATTGGTGGGAGAATGATCCTGAGGATACGACCACTGAGCAATACCGAGTGCGCGCTACCTATAGTTTTGAAACAGATCTATTCGGCAGTGATTCGAAGCATACATTCCTGGTTGGTCGCCATGATATTAAAGACGAGGCGGACTTTACGATTGGGAATCCTCGGATCAATTGGCAGTATGCCGACAAACTCGAAATTACTACCAATGACCAATTGCAAGTTCGAAACATCAATGACCAAAGCGTTATTCGCTACAATGGTGAGCCGCTTGGCATGCCTGGCAGGCAGTATCGCAATGCAGAGGTTTGGTTTACTGGGCACTATGCCCTCTATCAAGGGCAACTCTGGAATGACAAAATAGGTATCATTGCTGGTGCTCGACATGACCGTTTTCACTCTAGAGACCGCCTGTGGGATCGTTTTGATGAAATTGCCGAGTTTGGCTCTGACTATACGGGGCCTGCTTTAGAGATAGCTCCGGCAAGTGGAGTGGTAAACAATCCTAATAATGAGACATTTGGTTTCTTTCCACTACCTGACGGTGTCAGCGAATATATTCCAAATGCTGACGAAGCTGAGAAAACAACTACCAAGACTCTGGCCCTAAATTACCGAATTACGGATGACATTACCATTTATGGTGTTCGTGCGGAGGGGTTGACTCCAAACACAGGAGCCCGTGATGGAAACTTGCTCGGTCTACCTTCCGAAACAAGTACGAGTGAAGAAATTGGTATTAAGTTCGATATTAACGATGGGAAATTCAGTGGAACGATTTCTGCCTATCGGATTGAGCGTGAGAATGCAGTTTGGCGATTCCAGGGAGCACCAGCCCCGGCTCGTTGGGTGGGTGGTGTCAACGCTATCGACGAAGAAGCAAATGAAGATACCGGATTCGACCCTAGGTTAATTACAGATGGAGTGGCTCCACTTTCCTATTCTATCGATCGTCATTATTTCGATGAGGATGGTATCGAAATTCAAAAGGTCTTGCAGTTTATTCGCGATGACGAGGGCAATATTGTTGGCCGACGATTTGACTGGCCAGAAGGCTTACTTGGCATCGAAGGAACTTTCTCAGATACGACCAATCCCAGGAATGCGGTTTATCTGCAGTATGATAAGTTGGACATGCCCGCCATCGACAAGAATGGAGACCCTACCGGACAACCATGGCGCTATTACCTGGAAAAGGCCTTCGCCGATCGTGAAAGAAGTTCCTCAGTATTTAATGCGCAAGCGGGACCTGATGATTTCGATCCTATGCTCTGGGGCAGAACACGTGGAACTCTGCTCGGGCTAAATACTTCTATCAATAATTCAAGAGGAGCGAATGTCACTTACACTGATGAAGCCACGGGTTATGACATGCAGTTCATTTATTCTCCGACCGACAATTGGCAGTTTATTTTTGCCTATGCTCATACCGAGAGAGAGGCCACCGGTTCTTTTAATCTCGTAGATGTTGTAGACCCTGAAACGGGGGTTGCCTTCGGCACCGAATACGATGTCTGGGTGCGCACGTTTGGGCGTGAAGCATTTGGCTTGGAGGAAAGTGACACTGATGGAGATGGGGTTATTGACACTGTTACTCGAGATGGACAGCCGCTCTCTATGGGAGATGTAAGTCCTCTTGACCTGATTGGAGGTCTGGAAGGTGCCAGTTTATATACGGGATCCGAGGATGCTGCCTCGCTTTGGAGTAACTACAGGTTTTCAGAAGGGTTTCTTGATGGATTGGGTGCCGGTCTCGGAGTTATTTACACAGGCCCTGCTGCGACATCCATTCCTATTGGTGGAACGGACTTAGCTGCCAACCGATTTGGTACACCCGAAACTGAAGAACGCATCAATATGAATGCTTCTTTTCGATACAGCTGGACGATCAACGATCTCTATCTGACCGCTCGGCTCAACATCTACAATGTATTAGATGATACGGAAGGTCTGAGCATTGCTCACTATGTAGACAATGGCGTTCCTCTAAAACGACGCACTGAGAATTTCTATGCGCCTCGTAGCTACAGACTTTCGTTCGGCATCGATTTTTAATTTAAATCGCAAGGGATATAACTAAGCGAAACCACAAAAACACATCAGTTACATTATGAAAAAAATACTACTAACATTGAGTTCGATCTTTGTTGTTGGTTCGCTATCCGCGACTTTCCAAAAGATCGACGATTTTGAGTCGGGCTTATCCGATTCAATTACGATCATTCAGGAGGAGGGGAATTTTGCAACTTCTCCAAGTGCGACCATTGTTGCCGATCCTTTTGGTGGTGACCAAGGGAACGTGCTGGCTATTAATCCAGGTGTCCCTTCGACCACCGATGCATTGAATCAAACGATTGAATATGCATTGGCTGAAGGGCAACAAATCACTGATCCTGTCACCGAGTCGAAGCCGGTTACATTCTACTTTAGAATGGCACGACCAACGGTCGAAGGTGTTCCTGGCGAGGCTGACATTACATGGGGATTGTCTGATTCGACCGCTCGATCCGAGCCAACCGCACCCTTGGGCTATGGCACCTATTCTGTTTTGGGTCGTATCGAGACCAACGGTATTCCGGATATCCGTGATGGTGGTGACTACATCGACCTAACGACCGAAGCGATCGAAACGCAGACTTGGTATGAGTTCTGGTTCGTTGTAGATCACTTCACAAATACTTTTTCTCAGTACGTTAAGGGTGGAACTGATTTTCCTGCCCAAACCATGGTGTATGAAAATGCAGCCTATCGGAATGCAACAGTAAATCCTTTGGATACGCTTCTCTTCATTACCTCCGCAGGTACTATCGATGAAGTTAAAGGTAAGGATGACACCTATATTGATGACATTTATATCGACCTCGATGGAATTAATTTAGATTCACCATCTGCTGGAAATCCCGAAGATTGGACCGAAATTGTTAATTTGGATGGAGGCACAGATCTTCCAGCTGGTTTCACCGTGATCCAGGAAGAGGGCAACTTTGCTACTTCACCAAGTACCACCGTAGTTACTGATCCTTTCGGTGATGGTAACAATGCACTAGCTATTAATCCTGGTGTTCCTTCTACCACGGATGCTTTGAATCAGACTATTGAGTTTGCTATTCCAGAAGCGCTGCAAGTGACCGATCCGATTACAGAGTCAATGCCTGTAACTTTCTACTTTCAATTAGCACGTCCCACTGTTGAAGGTGTGCCTGGCGAAGCAGACATTACCTGGGGTTTATCGGATTCAACCGCTCGTTCAGAGCCAACTGCTCCTCTAGGATATGGCACCTATTCTGTATTGGGCCGCATCGAAACGAACGGTATCCCCGACATTCGTGACGGAGGAGATTACATCGACCTGACAACCGAAGCCATTGAAACCCAGGCTTGGTACGAAATGTGGTTTGTTGTCGACCATTTCACCAATACCTTCACTCAGTACATCAAAGGTGGTTCGGATTTCCCAACTCAAACCATGGTTTACACAGATGCGGCTTATCGTAATGCAACCGTGAACAATCTTGATACCATGCTGTTCATCACTTCAGCAGGAACCATTGATGAAGTGAAAGGTAAGGACGATACGTTCCTCCGAAACTTCAATATGTCTCCAGGAGTAAACCTGAGTTCACCTCCGCCCCCAGCAGCTGCTCCATGGCAAGAGATTGTTGACCTCGACAGCGGCACCGATCTTCCAGCTGGTTTCACTGTGATACAAGAAGAGGGCAACTTTGCTACATCACCCAGTACGACTGTCGTTGCTGATCCGTTTGGAAGCGGAGGAAACGCTTTGGCCATCAATCCTGGTGTTCCTTCTACTACCGATGCATTGAATCAAACTATTGAGTTCGCTATTCCCGAAGCCTTGCAGGTGACTGATCCGATTACCGAATCTGCACCTGTGACCTTCTACTTCCAAGTGGCACGTCCCACTGTTGAGGGTGTTCCTGGTGAAGCGGATATCACTTGGGGATTGTCCGATTCTACAGCACGGTCCGAACCGACTGCACCCTTGGGCTACGGCACATACTCTGTCTTAGGTCGAATCGAAACGAACGGAATTCCGGACATTCGCGATGGAGGAGATTATATCGATTTGACTACGGAAGCCATCGAAACGCAGACCTGGTATGAGATGTGGTTTGTTGTCGACCATTTCACAAATACCTTCACTCAGTATGTGAAGGGTGGCACGGATTTCCCAACCCAAACGATGGTCTACCAAGACGCTGCCTATCGTAATGCGACCGTGAACAATCTTGATACCATGCTGTTCATCACTTCAGCTGGCACGATTGATGAAGTTAAAGGTAAGGATGATACTTATCTACGTTCATTCAACATGGCTCTAGGTGTAAATCTTACTTCACCAGCTCCTGTCGAAGTAGACCCGGTTGCTGAGTGGGAAAAAGTGGTTGATCTTGATAGTGGAACCGATCTTCCAGTTGGATTCACTGTGATCCAGGAAGAAGGCAATTTTGCCACCACACCAAGCACAACTGTAGTTGCTGATCCATTTGGAAGCGGAGGAAACGCTCTGGCAATCAATCCAGGTGTTCCATCTACCACAGATGCCTTGAATCAAACGATTGAGTTCACCATTCCTGAAGCACTTCAAGTAGTTGATCCAATTACAGAATCAGATCCAGTGACCTTCTACTTCCAATTGGCGCGTCCGACTGTGTCTGGCGTACCTGGCGAAGCGGATATTACCTGGGGATTATCTGACTCGACAGCACGGTCCGAACCGACTGCGCCTTTGGGTTACGGCACATACTCTGTGTTGGGCCGTATTGAAACAAACGGAATTCCTGATATTCGTGACGGAGGTGATTATATTGATCTGACAACGGGAGCAATCGACACCCAGACTTGGTATGAGATATGGTTCGTTATCGACCATTTCACCAATACCTTCACACAATATATCAAAGGTGGCTCCGATTTCCCTACTCAAACGATGGTCTACGAAGATGCAGCCTATCGAAATGCGACTGTAAACAATCTGGATACCATGCTGTTCATCACTTCAGCGGGCACGATTGATGAAGTTAAAGGTAAGGATGATACTTATCTGCGTGAATTCTACATGGCCCAAGGTGTTAATCTGAGTTCACCTGGTGATCCGATTGTTGATACAACACCTCGCGCTGAAGCAGCACCTGCTGGATCTGCAACGATTACTATGACCATGGATCCAGGACCTGAAGTTACAGTTGGAAAACTGATTTTCTTAAATGATGGAACTGAACTCGGTAAAATTGCATCCATAGCTGGACGCGTCTTAACTTTGGAAGCTCCAAGTGCCGCTGCCGTTTCTGCGAATGATCAATTGACCTTCGTGGAAGATAACACACCTGAGATTACTCTTGGCCAATTGGTTAACTTATCTACACGTAGCCAAGTTGGTACTGGTGACGACGTTCTTATCGGTGGTTTTGTGGTTGGTAATGCTACTCAAGAAGTGCTTATCCAAGCAGTGGGCCCTGAGTTGGCAAACTCAGGTGTTGCCGGACCTCTGCTCGATCCGCTTCTGACGGTCACCAATACCACAGGAGGTGTTAACACCGTTATTATGACCAATGATAATTGGCAGGATTCCCAAGGTCAGTTGATTACTGATTTATGGGGAGGTGCTCCTCCATTGGCTGACCAAAGCTTAAGTGCTGCGGCTGTAGTCACACTGGAACCGGGAACCTATACTGCTACCATTTCTGGTGTCGGTGATACAACCGGTGTAGCACTCATCGAAGTTTACGAGTTAGACTAAGTCTAACCTTTA
>CALJGU010000117.1 GCA_938075565.1 uncultured Opitutales bacterium
ACCTCTACTACCGCCTCAACGTAGCTCGCATACGCTTACCTAATTTAAAGGAGCGAAGTGCCGATATTCCTGAGTTGATAGACTTCATGCTTCAGCGCCTCGCTAAACAGGGGAAAAGTCGCGTTAACCGCATCAGTTCAGATGTTCGGTCTCTATTAGAACAGTATCCTTGGCCTGGCAATGTGCGTGAACTTGAAAACGTAATTGATCGCGCATCGGTCCTGGCTCAAGGCGATACGATTCTCTCCAAAGACCTTCCTTCAGAAATCCATGACTGGGCAAAGGAGAGTAATTTTGATCTGAAGCAATTGTCGACTCGCGCAGAAGAGAGTTCAGATACTCAAAATGAAGTAGAAGGTACCGCAGCAACAGCCACTGACTCTGCGCCTGCAGTGCTAAACGTGGAAGACAGCTATGAATTGCTTTACAAAAAACTTCGTGAAGATGCAAATGAAGACATTTTAACCTTGATCGAGCGAGCCATGATTGTGAGAGCACTGGAAGAAACCGGCGGGAATCAGGTCCGAACTTCTGCCATCCTCGGCATTACTCGTGCCACGCTCCGCAAGCGAATCGAGCAGTATAAAGAAGAAAAGTAATACTGGACGCTGGAACGCCTTAGTCTTCAAAACCTTCAGGGTGACTCGAGCGCCATTTCCAAGCGGTTGCGACAATAGCTTCCAGGTCAGGGAGTTTGGGCTCCCAGCCCAAGACGTCGTGGGCCAATGTTGAATCAGCAAACAAAGCCGGAGGATCACCCGGTCGACGATCCGCAAATTCAAACGGAAGGTTTAGTCCACTCACTTTTTCTACTGCCGTAATAACTTCTTTCACAGAGGAGGGCTTTCCTATGCCTAAATTGAAAAAGAGCTGTTTCCCAGGTACCTCAAGCTTCTCAAAGGCAGCTATTTGAGCTCGGGAAAGATCATCGACATGCACGTAGTCCCTCAAGCAAGTGCCATCAGGGGTTGGGTAATCATTGCCAAACAGTTTCAAGCCCTCTCTTTGCCCCATGGCGGCCTGGATCGCTAGGGGTATTAAACTGTATTCTGGATCATGGTCTTCGCCAATCGAACCATCTTCAGAGGCCCCTGCGGCATTAAAATAGCGAAATACAGCAAATCGAAAATCTGTAGATGCGGCATATGATCTGAGCAGATTCTCTATATCCAGCTTAGTCTGACCATATGGATTGATAGGTTTCTGTTGGTGCTGTTTGGTGATCGGTAAATCTTCTACGATGCCAAATGTTGCACAGGTTGATGAAAAAATGAATTTGTTCACTCCGGCTTTCTTCATCGTATTGAGCAGATGAATCGTAGCGGCTACATTGTTCATGTAATACATCATCGGGTCCTGAACACTTTCGCCAACTGCCGCAAAGGCTGCGAAGTGCATGACGATGTCTATTTCCTCATTCTCCAGGATGGGCAGGGCAAAGTCTTCATCAACTAAATCGCCCTGGTAAAAGGGGATATCGCTCGAAACAGCCTTCCTGTGACCCAAAATAAGGTTATCCAGGACCACCGGTTCATGGCCTGCAGAGATAATCTGACGAACACAGAGACTGCCAATATAGCCGGCACCACCGACAACAAGAATCTTCATCAATAATTAGTGCCAATTTGAGAGGTGAGGCTGAAACGGAACAGAAGGGATCTCTACGAGCAATATTAACCTTTTAATTTCCCAAATCTTTAACTTACATCGATTGTTTAATCCCACTATGTCCCACCATCGAATCGTTATCACCGGCATTGGCCTGACTGCTCCTAACGGAAATACCCTTGAGGAATACCGTGCCAACCTACTGAACAAGGTTTCCACGATTCAGAATATCGAAACCCGCTACATGGGCACCGTCCATGCGGGTGTATGTGATTTTGATCCACTGAAGTATCAGACCAAGAAGGCCATCCGTATCGGAACTCGTGCTGGAAGCGTAGGAATTTATTGCGCAAATGAGGCTATTACCAATTCAGGCATCGACTGGGAAACCTTCGATAAGAGTCGAGTGGGGGTCTATGTAGGCACCACGGAGCATGGTAATGTAGAGACTGAAAACGAAATCTTTAATATCTCTAAATATGACTACGACACACGATTCTGGACTCATCACCACAATCCTCGAACTGTAGCCAACAATCCTGCCGGAGAAATCACAATAAATCTTAAGATTACGGGACCACACTATGCTATCGGCGCCGCATGCGCAGCTGGTAACGCTGGTGTGATCCAAGCCTGCCAGATGCTTCAACTGGAGGAGATCGATTTTGCACTAGGTGGTGGCGTCAGTGAAAGTATTCATACCTTCGGGATTTTCGCCGCCTTCAACAGTCAGAATGCACTGGCTAAGCATGAGGATCCCACGAAGGCGAGTCGCCCATTCGACATGGAGCGTAATGGAATCGTCGTGAGCGAGGGAGGATGTCTCTATTCCTTGGAGCGCTTGGATGATGCCAAGGCTCGCGGGGCCAATATCATAGCGGAGGTATCAGGCTGGGCA
>CALJGU010000118.1 GCA_938075565.1 uncultured Opitutales bacterium
CGCAAATCCCTTCACGACAATCGTGGTCAAAGGCAACTGGGTCATCACCACTATCAATCAAATCTTCATTCAGCAGATCGAGCATCTCTAGGAATGACGAGTCGGGTGACACGTCATCCATCGTATAATCTACCAATTTTCCTGAGGCATCAGCCCCATCCTGTCTCCAAATACGTAAAGTCAGTTTCATGAAATTGTCTCCGATTACTTGTAACTCCGGGTGGCCATTTTGACGGATTCGTAGACCAAATCCTCTTTATGTTTTTTCGGGGCATTGTTTTCCCCCTGGTTTTCCCAAACCGATACATGGGAGAAGTTTTCGTCATCTCGTTTTGCTTCTCCTTCATCTGTCTGGTGCTCAACCCGGAAATGTCCTCCGCACGACTCGTCGCGGTTAAGAGCATCATGGCACATGAGCTCCGCAAACTCGAGGTGATCAGCTACCCGACCGGCTCGTTCAAGCTCTACATTGAGTTGTTGGCCAGTACCAGGCACACGAACGTCGTTCCAGAATTGCTCTCGTAGCTCAGGGATGAGCTTCAACGCTTTCCGCAGACCTTCATCAGTGCGAGCCATACCACAGTATTCCCACATGATTCGGCCGAGTTCGATATGAATGGAACGTGCAGAGCGCTTACCTTGGACACCAAGCATGCGTTGGGTCCGATCCACAACCGCTGCCTTCGCTTCCTGGAAAGCGGGGCCTTCAGGATCTGGGGCACCGGCTCCTGCCTGCGCGAGGTAGTTTCCAATGGTGTATGGCGCGACGAAGTAGCCATCGGCCAGTCCCTGCATAAGTGCACTCGCTCCTAGGCGGTTTGCGCCATGATCAGAAAAGTTAGCTTCCCCGAGGACGAAGAGCCCTTCGATGTTACTCATCAAATTGTAATCAACCCAGAGCCCGCCCATAGTGTAGTGCGGTGCGGGGTAAATCATCATCGGCGTTTCGTAACCGCTATCGCCGGAAATGCGCTCGTACATCTCAAACAGATTGCCGTAACGCTCCTGAATCGCTGGCTGTCCGAGACGACCAATCGCGTCTTCAAAATCTAGATACACACCAAATCCTGTGCGGGAAATGCCACGGCCTTCATCACAGGCTTCTTTGGCGGATCGACTTGAGATATCACGCGGAGCAAGATTCCCGAAGCTGGGATACTTGCGCTCCAGATAGTAGTCGCGATCAGATTCGGCTACGTCACGCGGACGAATTTCTTTTTTCCGCAACTTCTCGGATACAGCCGCATCCTTGGGGACCCAAACGCGACCATCGTTACGGAGTGACTCCGACATCAAGGTCAACTTTGACTGGTGATCTCCCTCCTGCGGAATACAGGTTGGGTGAATTTGCGTGTAACAAGGGTTAGCGAAGCCGGCGCCTTTTTTGTAAGCACGGAAAGCGGCGCTGACATTTACACCCGCCGCACAAGTAGAAAGGAAAAATACGGTGCTATAACCACCGGTTGCCAGGACTACCGCATCGGCACTCCAAGACTCGATCTCACCATTCACCAGGTTTCGTGTGATGATACCCTTGGCATGACCGTCGACGAGGACTGGCTCTAACATTTCGTGCCGGCTATACATCTCAACCTGACCACTGGCGATCTGAGCGTTTAAGGCAGAGTAAGCTCCCAAGAGGAGTTGTTGACCTGTTTGCCCACGAGCATAAAATGTGCGTGATACCTGAGCACCACCGAACGAGCGATTGGCAAGTAAGCCGCCATACTCTCGAGCGAACGGTACACCTTGCGCCACACACTGGTCGATGATGCTTCCGCTGACCTCGGCCAGACGATAGACATTGGCTTCACGAGATCGGAAGTCACCTCCCTTGATCGTGTCATAAAAAAGCCGATACACGCTATCACCATCGTTCTGATAATTCTTGGAGGCGTTGATACCTCCCTGAGCAGCGATGGAGTGAGCCCGCCTTGGACTGTCCTGATAACAGAAGCATTTTACGTTGTAACCCATTTCACCGAGTGAAGCGGATAATGATCCTCCAGCTAAGCCGGACCCGACAACGATGATGTTATACTTCCGCTTATTGGCGGGGTTGACCAGCTTGCTGCTGAACTTGTGGTTCTGCCACTTATCTTCGAGGGGACCCTCTGGAATTTTTGCGTCTAAATTCATGACCTAAAAATCTTTCTCGTTTGCTGGTTAGGAGGATGCTTGAACAAGCCCAAACCAGATGCTCAGGGGGATGGATGCGTAACCAATGAAAGTAATCCAACCGTAGACTTTGGCCAGTGCGTCGAGGCGATACCGCCAACCTTCATTTCGCAGGCCCAACGATTGGAACATACTACTCACCCCATGGGAGAGGTGCATGCACAAGAGGTAAGTACCTATGATATAAAATAGAGACAGCAGCGGGTAGGAAAACCCGGCGATCATCATGCCGTGCACATTGTGAACGATAAGTGGCTTTCCGTAAGCGTCGACCTTCGTCTTGCCATTAAGCACTAGAGGCACTTCAGCTGGATACTCGGTTCCGTCACTCGCAACAATCGCGTGATTGTATTCATGCCCCGGAACAGACCGTACGGTGTAATGCAAGAGGTGAAAGATTAAGAAACAAAGGATGATCAAGCCAGACATGATCATGGTCCTGGAAGCCAATGAGGCCTGAACAGTCGCCTTGGTCTGGTAGTCTTCCGGCCTCGCCTTTTTGTTTTCCATCTTGAGCGTTATCGCAGCCCAGATGTGCGCTACTACACAGAGCAGCAGAAAAAGACGTACGACCCACAATAGCCCGTAAGGTAGGTGTTGTAGTTTATAACCGTAAGCATTGATCAAGTAAGGGTCTCCAAATACTTGGAGATTACCTACCATGTGGCCAAGAACGAACAGCGATAGCACCAGCCCGGACAAAGCCATGATGTATTTCTTACCTAATGAAGAAGCGAGAAGACTCATAGACTAGAAACAGTAAAGTTAATCAGCATATTGCTGAACCATGGAAGCTAGAAGGACCACTTTGAAAAGTAAAGTCCAGTACTATTAGAAAGGTTAATAGACGGATGTTATTAGACAGCCTGAAGCGGCCTATAAATTTTAGTCACCTAAGACTTCGTCTAACCTTGTTCAGGTAGCAGTGGATCCCAAATATCAGGAGATGGATCGCGGCCGGTCTCCTGCTTGAGGAAATTCTTGAAGAATTCTTCTTCCGACTGCTCTCGCTCATGCAGGGTAGTCAGCATATTTTCCTCCTGCCTGGGGAGCAATTGCAGCAAGTTCATCTTCCAGATCCCTTGATCCCTGGTAAATTCGAGCCGCTCATCCGGGATGATGCTCTTTACAATGATATCGGCCAAGGCCTCGTTCCCGCCTGGCATCAAGTCAATGTAGTCGATTCGTACATCCGGCTTGTCTCCCACATAGAACCAACCTTGCAGTACCGCCTGTTCGAAAAGGCGCTTCTCATTCATTCCGACCAACTCTTGAGCACCCTTAAGGTGCCTCAGGGCGAGAACCTGAAAACGATTGATGGGCTTAAGTTTTTCAAGAACCGCTCGGTCAGCGGTCAATGCGAGTTCTCTGAGGTCGGTGAAATAATCCCAGGTTTTCTGGTCGGACAAGGTGAGGACGGTATCGTAATCGTACTTTTTGATAGCCCGTAGGATTGTATAAAAGGTCTGTTCAACTTGTTGTTCAGGGCCTTGAGGCTCTGGCTCTGGTTCCTGCTCGACTGTGGAAGGCGCAGGACCTGGCGCTTGTGCTAGATCTCTCTCGGATTGAGCGACGCGTTTACTTGGAGCACGGGGCAACGCTCGTAAAGGTTCAGCCTCCACATACTCATAGATAAACGCCATCTCGTGACGGAATGATCGCGGCGCGTTTTTTATAGGGGAATACCAGAAGGCAGAAACAAAAATAGCAGACAGACAAAATGCGACGGTCGTTACCAAGGGTTTGCGCTCAAGCTGAATCCAAACCACCAAAGCGATCACCCAAGCAAAAAGAAAGTCTATGAGGGTACGGGTAAAAAAGGTTTTGGCATAGGCCCAGCCCGCTTCGTCAAGATACGCCAATGCCAACCATGCCTTGGGAATGGCTAAGACGATAAAAATCAAACCGCCGATAATAATGGGTATGACGAGACGTTTCATAAACGGGAAGACGAGGATGGTTTAAGGTGAGACTGATTTCCAGAGCAATCATTCAAAATTTTATCCCAACAATCATCAAAGACTAGAAACAGCCGATCCCTCAAATAGCTATTTCATACAATAGTAGCTCCACGCACATACGCTTAAAGAGTGCCGGAACTCACCATTTTGAATTCTTTGCGACATTTCGCCTAGGGGGATAAGCTGAGTTTGGATCTCCTCATGCTCATCCCATTCGGTCGAAGCAATCTTGCGGGCATTATTTACTGCGATGACAAAGGATCGATTGGTTTGAATCGCTGGATTCGGATAAACCCAGCCAAGCAACTCAGCATTCTCTCCCTCGTAACCGGTTTCCTCTCGTAATTCTCGAAGTCCGGTTGCCAGAGGATCCTCTCCAGCTTCCATCAAACCAGCGGGTACTTCCAAAGATAGATCCTCGATGCCGAATCTAAATTGTCGAACGGCGACCAGCTCCTGATTCTCTGTTATCGCCACTACGGTTATCCAATCAGCAGCGTCTATGGCGAAGAAATCGCCCTCGGTCTGTCGTACTGGATGACGAAAGCGGCTCTTAAATACTTTAAAAATCCGACAATCTGCAACGAGCTCCGACTCCTTTTTTTCCCAGAAGGAGGGATCGGACTGGGTGGACATTCTCTAAATCAGAAGCCTATTCGGGAATCACAATGATCTGCCCTACTTTAAGATAACGAGGCTGCACACCGGGGTTAGCACTTAAGAGCATATCTAAACTGACTCCAAAATTAGCAGCTACTTTTCCCAAGGTATCACCAGATTGGATGGTGTACTCGACCCCGCCAGCAGGCCCCGATGACGTTGCCGTAGGGGAATCAGCAGATGCGGATGGAGTTGATGAACTGGGAGCTGATTTACGAACGACGCCACCACTTTGAATCTTGGTATCTAACTCCGCGACCTTGATGGTATTCGCGCGGACATCCGTGCGAGTCTTGGAGATGGTATCGGTGATTTGATTAAATCCGTCCTGCGTTGAATTCGCAAATTCCTTCAGTTGTGTGAGCGTTACATACTTCTTTGAGATGCCATCCATCTCCGTTTGTAAACCTGCTACGCTTTCACTGATGGTCGCGTTAGCATCCTTAATTTCTGTCACCGCATCCATCTCTGAAGACTTCTGAAAGGCTACAATTCCAAAGATTAAGCCAACCAAACCGCACACGAGGGCTGCGATCGCAATTATAGGCGTTGCTTTTGCCAAATTTTCCATTGCGCCACTAAAGAGGGATTTGTTTGGCAATTCAAGTCGGGAAAGGAGGGATTATGAGGAAAGAAGGCAGATTGTATTTTTCAGTGAATCGACCGTCACAATAAGCGGGGGCTTCGAAATAGGCACCCTGGACGAAGATGACCCAGGCGAAGTTTAATAAAAGGAACTTTAGAGATCCGACTTGGGACGGATTGGCCCGGCCGTGCCTCGGGGCTAAAGCCCCCCACCTAGCGGTGGACCCATCTTCTCTCCCGTTGGTCGTTACGTCGAACGCGCCTCCGACGGTTCTCATCCGTTAGCGGCTTTTTCGATTTATTAGACGTGTACAGAAAAAAACCACCTCATCGGTGGTTGAAAATGGTCGGGGTGGACGGATTCGAACCGCCGACTTCCTGCTCCCAAAGCAGGCGCTCTAGCCAGGCTGAACTACACCCCGATATTAAGGAGGGCGTAATCACAAGCCTTTCATCGACTTTGTCAATCGGTTATTTGCAACGGTTTGAGGGTGCGTTTCTCCCTTGGAAGAGTCACTTTTTACGACGGAGTAGCTCATAACCGGGAAGGCCATCAATGCTGGTGCTATTCTTCTTTGCCCGGTATTCTTGAAGCTTTTCCTCGCCCTGCACGTTAGCCCACTTGTCCAATGCATCCCGATGTCCGGCAAATTCAAAAAGAGGTACTGAGTAGCCGCAGGATACGGAGGCCCGGTTGATAGTTACCTTGATGAATGACCGCAGGCCTAGATTATGCGGAAATTGCTTTTTAAATTTATCAAAGTCCTGGTGACCTGGCAAAATCACTTGGCCTTGCCCATGCAAGCGCATGATCCTGGGCGGTCCCTCAAATGAACAAAACATAATGAGGATGCGTCCGTTTTCATTTACATGCGCAATCGTTTCGTTGGCACTACCCGTGAAGTCGGAATAAATGAAGCTCTCATTGTCGGGAAACTGATAGCAACCGCTGGCTTTCGGTGAACAATTTACATGGCCGGATTCGCAAAGGGGCGCAGTAGAGGCAAAGAAGATCTTCTGCTTCATTGCCCAGGCAATGTGATCTTCAGTCAGTGATTCAAGAACATCTCCCATGAGCCAACGGACTCTACCGATTGTCAGAATAAAGAAAAGCACAACAAGAAGTTGCCAATACCAGTGCCGACTTAAACAATCCTGCTTCTTCTCTCATGACAGGCATTCGGGCTCAAAATCCAATCTTCACAGGTATGTGTATCCTATTTGGATGGCTCATGTGGCTACCCAATACACACGGGCAAACAGAGCTTGAAGGCCTTACGTTCAAGGACGCACTTCAAGCATCTATAGAAGCTGCGGGTTCCGGAGATCTCCAAACCGCAGCAAGCTTGTTTCAATCACTTGAACTTACCTTTGGAGCTGAAGACGAGTATTTGGAGGAGGAAGTCCAGAGGCGTATTCTGCCCTTGAAAGGATTGGCTGAGCTCGGGGCAGGCCAATTTCAAAGGGCCGCCGATACACTCGACTCATTGGAAGACTCCTACCCACAAGCGCTGGAGCAGAATGCACCCCTACTCTACGGCTGGGCTCGTGCGCACAAAGGAGCTGGAAGCAATAGTAACGCTCGAGATGCTCTTGACCGGTACATGAACCAAGTAGCCGGAACGACCGAAGCCTTCCTCGCAAATCTAGAGAAGGCAGACCTCTTCTTTGCAGATGACATGCTGGAAGAAGGACTGGCTGAACTCGACGCCTTTTCCAATTCATCCGCACCACATTCCTTGAAAATGCAGGGACAGCTGAAAGCGATTCATGCTCACTTGAACGAAGGGCAGATGGACCAGGCTGCAGCACGGATGCTAAACAACACTTGGTCGATTACTACAATGCCAGAATTGGCCCAATTGGCTTTTTCGGCCTTGAGCTGTGGAGAATATTCGATGTCAGCAGGTCGCTACCAAGCAGCACTGAAGTTATTTCAACTGGTCCCGCCAAAATCCCAACTTGTTCGCCTGCAAAAGGAGAAGCTGGACGATCTCAAACTTCGTATTCTGAGCGGTAGACGCCGTGCTCTCCTGGCGACCAATCGTCATCAGCAACAGTACCTGAGTCGATTAGAACAACAACTCACTCAGCAACTGGAAGCCCTTGAAAGTTCCGAGGATTATACGCCCACCTTCTATTTGCACTACGGACAATGCCTGCTGTTCGATGGGCAATTGTATAAGGCGTGGTTGATGTTTGAATACATTTCTCTCCAAGAAGCGTATCCAACATCTATTCGAGAGGAGGCGCATTATCGTTGGGTAATATGTGCACATCAGCTGCAGGACTGGGAGGAAGCACTGACTATAGCACGAAATTTTGTGGAACGTTATCCCGATTCCAAATTGGCGCCTCAGGCACTCTACTTAATCGCCAAAGCTCATCTGGAACAACGCCGCTATCCAGAGAGCATCGAGGTCCTCAATGATTTGATTCAATCGTTCCCCGATCACCCCTTGCACGGACGATTGAATTGACGCGTGAATTCAATCAGGTAGTGTTGGAAGACTATGAAGCAGCCAGAACAGACTTTGCACGCTACGGAACTTAACATCCTCAAGGACAGCTTGGTATAAATTCCAAGCTCTGGAACGCCCTCACCTATTTTTTCGAAAGAAATTATACTACCTGCATTGATCAACTCGCAGAGCTTCGCAGCTTGGATCCACGTCATCCGTTATATCCAGAGATTCTCTAACGGCTCGCCTCAGCTCATTATTGCCAGAGACTATGAGCCCGCTCTTGAAACCATCGGTGACTATCTAAAAAACTTTGCGAGACATCAGCGCGTGAATGAAGCGCATGTGCTTCGAGGCGATATTCTAATGGGGCAAGGTTTCCTAGAGGAAGCCACAGCATCGTTCGATTCCGTTTCCTGGGAGTCACCAGATATGTATCTGTATAGCCTGTTTCAACGGGGCAAGATATACCGTGCATTGGAAGACTATCCCAGCATGGTGCAGATGTTTAAGACGTTTCTTGACGAAGAAGAAAGCCCGAAGATTCGAGTGAGCGAAGCTCTCTATTGGCTGGGCCTACCAGCAGGATGGGAAAACAGGTCAAGCTTACCCTGTTTTTGAAGAAGCTTTGGTCAGCTATGGCAATGACACGCAGGCAGCTGAGACTCAGTCTATCCTGCAGGCGCTGGAAAGAATCAAACGCATGCAGGACCCGGATGGTTTTCAAACCTGGTTGGCAGCTGGATCCAAAAGGGCCGAGAAGGAAGGACTGCTAACTTACCTCTCTCGCCTGGTAGTGTATCAAAACAGCCGACTCTCAGACCTAGACGCAAAGGAAGCCGCATTATTAAAGTTGGCCGATTTGGTTCCGTTGGACCAATTGGATCCAGAGGCACTGGGACAAGTCGGGCTAATGCTGACCGGGCATGAACCAACAAAAGCGGAACCCTTCCTCGCCTATTTAATTGAGTACTATCCAAAATCCGCCACTAGAGCCATGGGTTATTTGGGACTGGCGAAGTTAGCATTTAAGGAAGAGAATTTTGAAGGAGCCCGAGCGTTGTTGGATAAAGCTGAAGGGGAAGTACCCGCCCACCCTCACATGAACGAAGCAAAGCTCCTGCTAGGGAATGTCCTGTCGCAGCTTCATGAATACGATTCCTCAATAGAGACTTTTGAGAAGCTATTGAGGCTAAAATCAGCTCGAGGCAGACCCCATGCACAAGCCTTGGCTGGTATCGCTCAAGCACACCTTGGGATGGAGAATCCCGAAAAGGCGAGTGCCTACTATCAGCGCATATATAATATGTATCGCGCCTACCCAGACCTTGTCTCACAAGCTTACCTACAAAGCGCTCAACTTTTTGAGTCGATGAACCGAATTCCTGATGCGGTAAATACATTAGAAGAGATGCTCGCTGAAACAAAGCTTGAGGCATTCCCGGAATGGGAATTCGCAAAGCAAAAACTGGAACAGCTCCTCCCCCTTATGCCCAAGGAAGAGAACGAAACACCCGTCCCAAGTCATGCAACGAAAGACTAAGATCATAGCGATATGGGGGATCACCACCCTTGTCGGCATCATGCTGCCAGTTCAATCTTGGGGTATCGAAGGTATAGTGACCAACAGCGATGGTCGCAGTTTTGAAGGCAACATGCGAGTGGACCAGAATGGGATATTGCAATTGGAGCTAGCAGCGGATCAAGGGTCCGTAGCCTATTCCTTTACCAGTGAGACTCTAGGCGGGATAGAATTTTTTGATGCCGAAGCTGTAGAAGACGGATTGGATGCATATGAGCGAGGTCAGTATGAAACAGCGGTCACTTCCCTACAAAATGTTCACAGGAGCCGTAGTCCCTTTTTCAGGCTACTGCCCATCAACTCACTAGCAGAACCCAGTGTCGCACTTGGGCATTCCTACCTTGAAATCGGACGCTATCCTGATGCCACAGGCGTAGCCGGTGTGTTACTCGGAAACAATTTTTCAGATCCCAGGATACGTGAGCAGGCAAATGAGATGCGACTTCAGGCGTTCTTTGGATTAAAACGTTGGGAAGAAACTGAAGTCCTGGCTAAGCGCTGGTGCGCCGAACATGAGCCTTTTGAGGAATCAGCCTTGGGCTGGTGGATATTGAGCGAAGTGCACTTAGTCAGAGAGGATTTTAAAAAGGCACGTTGGGTCAGCCTCCAGCCAATTACTTTTAGTAGCCAGTTTCTCAAAGCCTATCTACAAAACTGCTACCACGTGGCTATCGCATCTTGGCTAGAAGAGTCTCCTGAGGAGGCAGTGAAGCTCTACCAACAGTATCTAAATCGAGGATACAGCTGGCCTGAGGAGAGCCATTGGGAAATAAAATTAAAGATCACCACACTTGTAGGATCCCTGGTCTCTGAAGAAGAGGAACCAGAAGAATCGCTCAGTATTGAAGAAGGTGCCCCGAAAAAAGATTTAAATCTTCCTCTGGAGACGGTAAGAAAACTAACAACTCAATCAGAACCAAGCTCATCTCAATGAAACGCTTTTCTACAATTATTGCCTTTATCTTCCTCTTTGTTCCAGGAGCTTTGCTGGCTCAGGATCCTGAAGCGGCTTCGGAGGGACTGAGCTTGTGGGGTATGATCAAGCAAGGCGGTTGGGCCATGTATCCTCTAGGCCTTTCCTCGCTCTTTATGCTATTTCTCATCATTCACTGTTGGCGCGAAACGAATGGAACAAAGTTTGTGCCTGCAACTGGCATGGACACAGTCGAGACATCGATGAGAGAGGGACAACTCGAAGAAGCCCTGAAACAGGTTATCCAAGTGCCGACTGTTTTATCGCGGGCACTTGTTCAAAGCCTGGGACGATTGAAACTTCCGATCAATGACCGCAAACGGGAAAAATCAGAGGCCAGCCTAGTGGAGGCTTTGGA
>CALJGU010000119.1 GCA_938075565.1 uncultured Opitutales bacterium
AAAAACTGTGGCCCTCTAAATCATAAGAGCACGGTTGGGTTGGATGATAGATCGGCGCAAAATCTCTAGTCGGATATACTGACATGCATGTTAGAGACATAAAACTATGCCGTTTTCTTAACTCCAGCTGGGAACTTACAGCCGTTATTTCAGCTTACACTTTGGCCTCGAGAATCAAATTGGAGGGTGTTTCAGCTGCCCTTCGGAAACTGCCAAATCCAGCCTCGTCCACGATGATT
Source organism: uncultured Opitutales bacterium (assembly GCA_938075565.1). Lineage (GTDB taxonomy): Bacteria > Verrucomicrobiota > Verrucomicrobiia > Opitutales > UBA2995 > UBA2995. The sequence goes on from CALJGU010000119.1 coordinate 240, forward strand.
TCGCGTAAGCGTTTCTCTACGGCTTGTGCACCGAGTGCAGCTCCCGTTTCCTGAGCCAATGAAGTGATTACACATACCATGGTCGAAGCAGAGTAAAACATGCGTCCGACCGGATTCAGGTTTTCTGCCAGGCTATCTCCCGCCATCGGTTCCACGATCATGAGTGTGCCTCCAGGCTTGAGGGCCGCTTTAATCGTCTTGAGTGCACCGACTGGGTCACCCATGTCGTGCAGACAATCGAAGAGCGTGATAAAATCGTATTGCCCTGGGAGGTCCTTGGCTTCCTGGATGTGGAAGTCGATGTTGGACAGGTTGTGTGACGCCAGATGACGGCGTGCTTCTTCGATGGATCCTTAGTGAAAGTCAAAACCGTGTACGCGCGACTCGGGATAGGCTTGGGCCATCACCATGGTTGAGATGCCGTGCCCGCAACCGATGTCTGCGACTTCTCCCCCTGCCTGTAGTTTTTCTGCTACTCCTTCCAGAGCGGGTATCCAAGCCTGCACCAAATGGTTTTGGTAGCCAGGTCGGAAGAACCGTGCCACTGCACAAGACAGACACTGGGATTGATCCCCCCAGGCAACGTCTTCACCGGTGCGGAACGCTTCCTTCACCTTGGGCATGTTGTCAGCGAAAGCAGCGGCCGAAGAAAATGCTGGTGCCAGGTAGAAAGGACTATCTTCATTCGCGAAGATGAAAGCCTGCTCCAGAGACATGGAAAAGCGATTCGCCTCAATATCATAACTGATGTAATTTGATGCAGCTTGGGCGGAAAGCCATTCACGAAGATAACGTTCATCGAGTTGGGTGGCGTCTGCCAACTCAGCTGAAGTTTTAGCGCCCCCTTCATTCAATGCTTTGTAGAGGCCCAGGCTCTCTCCTATCTGAACAAGCGGCACACTAAAGGCACCGCCCAAGTCTTGGAGCAATCCACCCAACAGGGTGTTCAGCATGTTTTCATCGATCGGGGATTCCTGAGTCTCATCAGTCATAAAGCTTAATATGAAGGGTTAGATTGAGTTTCCGTTAAGGGGTCGAATAACCATCAGTTTCATAAGCCGAATTCATAGATGCAATCCCATAAAGCGAGAGAGCTATTCCGATACCGAATAGTCAGTATCCTAAGAAAGGAACTAAACTGGATTCCACACTAGTCCTTGATCACAGGCGCCAGGTAGATGTCGCGGTATTTAACAGATGTGTGGTCGCCTTGAAGATGGATGGGACCGGGCATGGTGGGGTCCGTATTGATCGCACCTCCCGTCGGTCCATCGATCGGTTGATTATCAATCACGGTGAATCCGTTAAGAACTACCGTCACATGGCGGTCGACTAAAGTCAGGTCATAGGTCTGCCACTCACCTGGCAATCTACCAGCATTCACAGAGGGTGCGATGCGACTGAAAATGGCACCGACTCCCTGCAGTCCTTGCATCCGGCTATCGCGATCCACCACCTGAGCTTCATACATGCCTCGGAGGTAGACGCCACTGTTGCGGTTGGCCTCGATGAGAAATTCGATATGCAGCCAGAAGTCTTCAAAGTTTTCTTCGGTTTGGATGTTTCCGTATGAGCCAGTGGATCCGAAGTCCGTCTTGGGTGTTACATTCACGAGCATTCCGTCTTCCGCTCTCCAACCATTCTTCTTCTCCGGATTATCTATCTCCCAACCAGTCAGATCTTTGCCATTGAATAAGGTCTTGGGTTGACCAAAACGAACTTTTGAAAGGTCAGGCTTTGCAGGCATAGGAGGATACTTCTTTCCTGTAAATGTGATCCGATTGTATTTTTCATCATCCCACTCACCGGTGATCACGCCGTCTAGCTTTCCGTTCTTGAGACCGACCGTGACGGTGTTGACTTTCGTTTGAGCTCCTCCCCCACCTAATTCGCGTTTGATCTTCATATCAAAGGTGATGCGACCATTTTCGAACTTCGTAATCTTGTGGGGTCCCGCCGACTGAACATGCACTCGCATTTGGACGACAGGCTCGCCATCAACCTCTTCCACTTTCATCCAGGCTGGTTCATCGCTAGTCAGATAGAGTGTCCAGTCACCAATCAATCCCTTAGGGACCGACTCAGCCTGGAGGACTATTGGCGCAAGGACCCAGGCAAAAATGCCGATAGCAAGTAATCGAATGGAGGATATAATGGTGTGATTTCTTTGTATCATTTCTCTAGTGGAAAAGTGTTGTGCACTCGGATGGGTTGTGAGCGATCTATGTTTGGTTCTTAGAATTAGCTACTATGCACAGAAAGCATTCCTATGATCCACAATGAAACACACAAATATCGTTTTGGATATGTGTTCGGCTGTGAAGACATGCTGGTTTGCGATATAGTAAACCGTAGCTGGATTTTGATGACTTCGCGGGATGTAGCTCTCTGGCGAAATGTACATCCTTTCGCCGCCTGAGGCATTATTTGAGTCTTCAAGATCATCGAGAGTTGCTCCTTAACCCGAAAATCTAAATCCAATCCACCTATGGTATTTCAAAGATCGACTCATCCTTTAAATGGCTTGAGTTCCCATCCCCCTCGACGACACTTATTGCTGAGCCCCGACGACTTTAAAGCTCAATCCGCCCCGCAAAAATCGATGCCACCCAATGAAGAGGAAATAGATCACATTGACTTTCCAATTTCGTGGAATGATGCCAACTACCGTGTGGTCTCGAAGACTCGTCGTAATACAGAAGAACCCTTTCGAATCGCGCTGAAGCCCTACTTCCTGGGTTTTAACGAGGTCGCCATCGACGCACCCACCCGGCATCCGTCTCACCGTCATTCCAGTTACGAACTTATTGTAGTGAGTAAAGGACCTTACAAGACGCGTCTAAACGGAATCACCATCACCCTGGATCATCCGCAATGCCTCTTGGTCAAACCCGGAGATTTACATGAGGTGGACTGCGAGTCGGGGCAAAGGCACTATGTCCTTCAATTCGACCTTGGCGGTGGCACAATGAAGCAGAGTGACCATTACCGGATTTTCATGGATGACCTAGACGCATCCAAACAAGTGTTCAGTGCTCCCATCGAAGAAATTGAACCACTTCTGCATGCCATTCGAGCTGAGTCCAAATCAGACCATCGGTTCTCATCCGAGATCCAAGACTGCCTCGTGGAACAAATTTGTTGGATACTCCTCAACCATATTTCAGAAGACAGTCTCGTGCCAACCTTTCGAAAGATCTCAGACGACCAACGTTTTATGGGACGGATGGAACGCTTTGCTCGCAGGAATCTATCAAGTCGAACGACGATTGAAGAACTGGCAGAATTCATGGAAGTCAGTAAGTCGACCCTGTCCAAACGCTGCACTGAACTTTTCGGTGAATCGCCCGGCAGCTACCTCACCCGCTACAAGGTCAATGTGGCGAGGGAACTTCTCGATTCGACTCGTAAGAGCATCAAAGAAATCAGCTTCGATCTCGGATTTAAAAACCCTTATCACTTCTCACGCGTATTCAAACGGATCGCTGGACACTCACCTTCCGATCATAGGGATAGCACAACAGAACTGAGCGAATCATGAACCTTTCTAAAAACACTCAGTGCAGAAATGGTAACACCAACCGACGCGACTTCCTCAAGACCGCTCTCGTGGCGAGTTCGGCAACTCTCGTTCTTCCAGGGCAAAGCTTAATTTCCTCAGAAGCGAAAACCCATAGCTGGAATATAGGAACCTGCGATTGGACCTTGAAGACACGTTTAACAAGCGATGAAGGATAGCGAAACGTTTTCTGCAGCGATTAAGAAGAACAACTTAATACGCCGTGACCTGGCTGAACCGGAAGAAATTTCAGCCCCCGTTATTTTCCTCGCTTCAGAGGCAGCCTCCATGATCACCGGGCATACCCTCGTCGTTGACGGCGGATGGACTATCGTCTAGTCCTTGTTCCCCTACCCCGAGAACACAATCATCATGAAATACCCTACTCGGCTATTAGCCCCATTTTTTTTCGCGCTTTTCGCCTTCCTGTTTTTGCCGCCAGCTAGCTGGGCGAAATCTCCTCCTGAACAACCCAACATCATCTTCCTCTTGGCCGATGACATGGGCTATGGCGATCTGGGTAGTTTCGGTTCCAAGATCATTCAATCGCCTAACCTGGATCAACTTGCCACCGAGGGTATGAAGCTCACTCAGTGCTATGCCGCCAGTCCAAATTGCTCACCTGCCCGAACTGGCATCCTGACCGGGCGCACACCCTACCGGGTTGGCATGTATGACTTTGCCCGCTTTGAAGCCCTTCATGTGCCCACCGATGAAACCACGGTAGCTGAGAAGCTAAAGTCCGCAGGATACGAAACGATGTTTGCCGGAAAATGGCATCTCTCAGGGGACTACTATTCAGGCAAACAACCCTACCCCGGTGATCATGGGTTCGACCATTGGCTAGCCAACGCAACCAACTTCGGAAAAGACGCCAAAGGATTTTTGAGAAACGGTGAACCCGTCGAGCAAGTCGAAGGCTGGATGAGTGAAGTGGTTGTCGATGAAGCCATGGATTGGATTGACCAGCGGGATAAGGATAAACCGTTTTTCGCTAACCTATGGTTTAGTGAACCCCACACACCAGTATTGGCAGCCGATGAATTTCGTGCCCTGTATCCAGAAGACAAAATCGCTTCACATCTTGAATACCTCGCCCACTCCGGCGGACCAACAGTCAAACGTAGGAACGTACTCAAAAACGCCGACCTTTACTTCGGTTGTGTGACGATGCTTGACCACCATATCGGTCGACTCCTCACCTACCTCGATGAGAAAGGTCTCACTGAAAATACCCTTATTGTATTTACCTCCGACAATGGTCCCGAGCACCGGACACCCACTGCCTTTGGTAGCTCAGCCAACTTGAGCGGTGCCAAGGGACACATGCACGAAGGCGGAATTCGAGTTCCCGGCATCGTCCGTTGGCCAGGACAAGTCGAAGCGGGTAGCGTCAACGAAGAGCCCATCAATGGAACGGATTGGCTTCCCACTTTTTGTGCTGCGGCAGGCATCGATCCTACTTCCTCTAAACCACTCGATGGCACTAACACGCTCCCTGCTTTGGTGGATCAAAAAGAACTCGACCGGGAGGTCCCCCTCTTCTGGTGGCTCTGGCATGCAAGAGGTGGATTTGAAACAGCGATGCGCATCGGGGATTACAAACTACTTGCGACCATGGTTCCGCAGAAAGATCCGGGAAACATCAACGACGCAGTTCAACCCGAAGACTGGTCCATTCTAAAGTTTATTAAGGAGGCCGAGCTCTCGCGATTCACCCTCTACAATCTTGTGAAAGATCCTGCCGAACAAAACAACCTAGCGACTTCACAACCCAAACGTTTCAAACGCCTCAAAAACCGCATGGTCGCACTTTACGAAGAGATCCAAGCTGAGGGTCCGGACATAGACATGTACCGGAAGCCGAGGAACTAACAGGCGCCCTTACATCTAACGGATAAAGTTCCGAACACGTTCTTGCAGTTCTAGTGCGAGATCCCCATAAAAGAATCAGAATCGCGCAATGGACATCAAACAGAATAACAAGCTCATCTATGTACTCCTTGCTATCTCATCTGCGTTGGCGTTGATCCTGATCCTCATCGGATTTGCCGAACCGGTTGCTGATGCCGGGGGGACTAATCATCCGAGTATCGCCAGCATGAAAATCGGCGGAAATGGTGCTGCTCGTTTAGCCCATGTCGGCAACTACAGCTTCGCGTTTATATGCCTGGTATTTCTGTTAATCGTCTGCCTCGCCGCTTTTGGAGTTTCCGCAAAAAAGAGGACCCGAGAATTCTGGATCTATGTAGGCGCGGCGTTTGGGTTTACGATGCTGGTTTCCTGGAAACTTTTCATGGGTCACCAGGCATTCCTTGAAAGTGGCGAAACCACCTATTCATTCGGTTTTCCTACCCCCACTGCCTGGCAGCTCTATGGTGCCTGGCTCTGCGCTATTCCGTTGGTAGCGGTTTACACTTTAGGGTTTAGAAAGTTCATTTATACGGCGGAGGACGAGGAATCGTTTAACCATTTGCTCAAAAGTAAATCGGATACCGATTAGTTATCTAGGATGGAAGGCTTCAGACAAGAAATCATCGTTGGTGCAGTACTCCTCTACATGGTGTTCTGTGTGGTTACGGGAATATGGGCCATGCGCCGCACTCACAATGCGTCCGATTTTTTCATAGCGGGACGAGGATTGGGTCCCATCGTAATCGCACTCGCGTTGTTTTCGAGTACGCTCAGTGGCTTTGGTTTTGTGGGTGGTCCCGGGCTTGTATATTCAATCGGAGTCAGTTCATTCTGGATTGTTGCCGTTTCCTCCACCGGTTATGCTCTGGCATTCTTTTTGGTAGCCAAACGCATTCGTATGATCGCCGAAATGCGGGATTGTATCTCGCTACCCGATGTAGTGGCCGCACGGTACAAAAGCCAAACCGTAAGGCTGCTCATAGCGATTACGATTGTGCTCGGCGTCATGGGTTACCTCGCCACCCAAATCCTTGCCATGGCCGTGGTTATGCAGGCGATTCTTTCCGGCACTGAAATGTTTGCCAGTATTGGGCTGGTGACCTGCGTGATCATTTCATCCGCTGTGCTCATCTTCTATTGCGTCTCTGGAGGAATCATTGCGTCGGTCTACACCGACTTGGTTCAAGGCGCCATTATGATCGTAGCGGGTACCTTAATCCTCGTCACGGCCACGTCTGTATTCGAGGGAGGCATGCAAGAGGCGACCTCCATTATCGTGGCCGATGATTCGGAATCGATGATGCCCTTCGGTGCGGCTGGAATCATAGCCTCCATGGGCTGGTTTTTCGTCTTTGGACTTGGTCTTGCAGGCCAACCTCATCTGATAACCAAGATGATGATGAACAAGAAAATATCAGACAACCGCACCATCCTGCCCATGTCCGTTATTGGCTACCTGATGGCGGCATTGTTGTGGGTATCGATTGGAGTCATTATGCGGGCAGCCGTTATCGATGGTAGGATTGCTCCGTTGGCATTACCAGATGATGCCGCATCGGTGTTCCTGTCCGTCTTTACCAATCCTTTGCTGGCTGGCGTGGTTTTCGCAGGCCTGTTTGCTGCCATCATGTCGACTTCAGATGCATTTCTAAATATAGGAACAGCAGCTATCATCCACGACATCCCGAAAGCCATCCGGGGGAAGAGCATTCAAAACGAGTTATTCTGGGCCCGTCTTGTCACCGCACTGCTTGCCGCCGTTGCAGCCGCATTTGCACTGTATTCGCATTACCAAGACGCAACGCTGGTGGCTTTATTGGGCGCATTCGGTTGGGGCACCTTTGCGGCCTCCATATTTCCAGTCGTGGCTATCGGCCTCAATTGGAAAGGAGCTACAGCGAGTGGAGCGATTACCGCAATCGTTACCGCCTTAACCATCAATCTTGGCACTCAATTGTTTGGAATAACGTTTCCCTACGGAATGAATGGGCAACTGGTAGCCTTCGTAAGTTCCATGGTCCTTTTCATGGGTGTTTCACTTTTCACGGCCAAGACAAAGCTAGATCAGGATATTAATCGCATGATGGATATCTGAGACTAATATTCAGATAAGAACTCATTTGTTTAAACCAAGATGGAAAGAGCACTTAAGAATTCACCCCTATGGGTTATAACAAGTTACTATGCTTTAGATGATCCAATCGGATCACAGCGACGGCTGGCTACCTTTCATAAATTCCGCAAACGCTTGAATGCCCCTTTACTCGCGATAGAATTTACACCTGAAGGATCGGCTTTTCATCTCGAAGAAAAAGATGCAGACCTTCTCATACAAATCAGTGGCGGTGATGTCTTATGGCAAAAGGAGCGGTTACTCAACTTGGCCCTCGAAGCACTGCCGCAGGGTTGCGAGTACTTTGCTTGGGTAGACTGCGATGTAGTAATAATGAAATCCAACTGGCCTGCAGCGGCCCAAACCGCATTGCAGGACTCGAACCTGATACAACTGTTTAAAGAAATGCGATTCCTGGATGAAGGAGTGGGGCCGGAAGACACAGAAGTCATACAAGAAACACAATCTTTCAAATCAATCGCTTTGGCTTGGAGTCTCGGAGAAATCCCGGAAGGTGCATTAGAGAGACCTGCCATAACAGTTAAATATGGATGGACACCTGGTTTCGCTTGGGCAGCCAAACGAAGTGTATTAGAAAGCACTCATTTCTACGAGTCTCTGATCATGGGTGGAGAAGATAAGGCCATTTTTTATGCAGCCTGCGGAGAAGCTCAAGCTCTAGTTACAGGTTCGGCAATGAGTTCAAAACAATCTATGCACTATTTAGAATGGGCAAAGAATTTCAGCCGAGCAGTCGATGGTAAAATTGGCTATCTTGACAATGAAGCGGTTCACTTATGGCACGGGGACATCAAATTTCGCGGTTATGACACGCGCTATTTTCAATTCGATAAATTTAATTTTGATCCAGAAAAAGATATCAAGGTAGGTTCCAATGGAGCCTTATAATGGGCTACAGACAAACCAGAGTTACATCAACGAGCCATCGAATTCTTTGAAGGGCGAAAGAGGACACCACTCGATTCAATCTGATATCAATCTATGCCAAAGGCATCAATACTAGTAACAGGCGTACATGGGTTGGTGGGTAGTTGTATCTACAACTACCTATATGCAAAACCAGAAAGCTACGATGTCTATGGGTTAGATAGAAGCAGTCAGAAATCCTCCCGCGTTCATGAGAGTGAACTAGCCGATGTACCGGACAACCGTTTCATTAAGTCAGACATGTCTGACGTAAATTCACTTGAGGAGTCATTTCAGGATATCGAAACGGTCATTCATATGGCAGCCGATCCAAACGACCAGGCTCCTTGGAAGAGTACCTTAGAAAATAACATCGTAGCCACGCGCAACTTGTTTGAGGCCGCTAAACGTACCGGTGTGAAACGAGTGTTATATGCCAGCTCGATTCAGGTGAGCTTTGGATACTTCAGACAAATCGAACCCTACAGTAGTATTTACAAACAAGACTACGAAAACATTCCCGAATCCTTTGAACAGATTTCCGTTTCGGATCCGACTTGGCCGGTAAACTATTATGGTTCGAGCAAAGTCTTTGGAGAAGCACTAGCGCGTATGTATAGCAGCACGACCGATCTATCCTGCATTTGCATTCGGATGGGCGGTGTACACTCCAGGGATCAGGTGCCTCAAGCTGTTCTGCCAAACGCCAGCACCAAGAACGACATGGTTCGCCTAGTGGAGTGCTGCATAAAAGCGAGTGAGAGTATCCAGTTCGAGATCCTCTATGGGCTTTCCAATACCGATTACCGATGGGTAGACTTGAAGCACTCCGAAGATGCAGTTGGATACGTATCTGAGGACAGTATTCATTTAGAGATCTAAGGTATTTTTTCTTTGCTGCAGAACTGGGATTCCGATGGCATATCGGAAGCAATTAATCCTAAGTCAAAGATCTACCCCATGAGTAAAACAATAGAACGACGCACCTTTATCAAAAGCGGCGTGGCAGCGAGCATCGCCCTATCTACAGCACCCGCCATTCTTCAAGGCAAAGACGACAGAAAGGTTAAGCTGGGTATCATCGGAATTGGTGGTCGCGGCACGGGAATGCTCAAGACAACCATGCGATTGCCCAACGTGAGTGTGACTGCCGTTTGCGATACGTTTCCGAGAAATTTGAAAGCGGCTCAAGATCTGGTTGAGAAAACGCAAGGGGAACGACCCGACGGCTATGGTGATCACGAATTGTCATACCTGGATCTTTTAGAGCGGGATGATCTGGACGGGGTGGTTATTTGCACGCCCTGGGAGTTGCACATTCCAATGACCATAGCGGCCATGAAGGCCGGTAAGTATGCTGCGACCGAAGTGGGTCCAGCTTCGTCGGTCGACGAGTGTTGGGAACTCGTCAATACCTACGAGGAAACCCGAGTTCCCTGCATGCTATTGGAGAATTACTGTTACTTTCGCTACAACATGGCTGTGCTAAACATGATACGTCAGGGCCTCTTTGGAGAATTGATTCATTGCACCTGCGGATACGGCCACGACCTGCGTGAGCGCATTGTTCTTGGAAAAGGTACAGGACCGACCGCCAAAGGAGAAGGTGATTACCGATCGACCCACAACGAACACCGCAATGGAGAGCTTTACCCGACCCACGGTTTCGGGCCAATTGCTCAATGCCTGAATATTCAACGGGGTAATCGGATTCAACACCTGACATCGACCGCCTCCAAGTCGCGTGGGCTGAGCCAGTGGTCAAAAGACAATCTCGATTCAAGTCACAAGCGACGAAACATTCGCTGGAACCAGGGAGACATAGTAACGACCACCTTGAAGTGCTTTAACGGCGAGACTGTGGTCATGACCTTTGACACGCGACTGCCCCGCCCCATGAGTTTCATGTATCAAGTCCAGGGAACGGCGGGCATGTGGATGCAAGACGGTGACTCATCCTCCAAAGAAAAATCAGTGATCTACCTCGATGGGAAAAGTCCCAAACATCAATGGGAACCCTTTGGCCCCTTCCAGGAAAAGTATGAGCACCCTCTCTGGAAAAGTTATTTGCATGAAGCGGAAACAGCGGGACACGGTGGAACTGATTTCCTCGAGTTGCGGGAATTCGTAGCCTGTATCAGGAATCAATCTTTGCCTCCCATTGACGCTTACGATGCAGCCGCCTGGATGGCCATTGCTCCCCTATCAGAAGCATCGATTTCCACCGGCAGCGCACCGATTGCTTTTCCTGATTTCACCGATGGAGCCTGGATGACGAACAAACCGATCTTTGGACTTACCTGAGAACACAATTGATAACTTTACCTATCCTAAAAAATGAAACGCAGAGACTTTGTTAAAACAGCAATCGCGGTACCCATTGCCAGTGCACTCCCCACTTGGTCATGGGCCTCAGATAACACGGAGGGCATTCTCCCATTCGGCTACAAAGGCGGAAAGAAAATGCTTTATGACAACCGTCAGCGACCACAGGCCGTCTAT
>CALJGU010000120.1 GCA_938075565.1 uncultured Opitutales bacterium
CCAACAAGCTGTGTCTCAGAGAAGCCAATACACCCGGTTCATTGGGCGTAAAAGAATCACTGCCGAGCCAGTCAACAACGTTACGCAGTTCCTCGTTCCTATAGTAATAGTCGTATGGGTTGTAGCCAGTGGCACGCAGTGCGTCGACTTGTTCAACTGTCAGTCCAAAGATAAAGATGTTGTCCTCACCTACTTCTTCGAGGATCTCAACATTCGCTCCGTCGAGCGTCCCGATGGTCAAAGAACCATTGAGGGCTAGCTTCATATTACCGGTACCAGATGCTTCCTTACCTGCCGTTGAAATCTGTTCAGACAAATCCGAAGCAGGAATAATTTTCTCACTTAAAGAAACGCCATAGTTTGGAAGGAATACCACTTTGATTCGATCTCGAACCCGAGGGTCGTTGTTGATGACCTCCCCTACTGAATTGATGGCCTTAATAATGGTCTTTGCCAGATAGTAACCAGGTGCCGCCTTTGCCCCGAAGATAAACACACGTGGCACCATATCATACTCAGGATCATGAAGGATACGGTAGTAAAGTGTGAGAATGTGAAGCAAATTAAGATGCTGCCTTTTGTATTCATGCAAGCGCTTGATTTGCACATCGAAAATGGCATCCGGATTCACAGTGATATGGCAGAGGCGTCGAATAATCGCGGCTAACTCCACTTTATTCTCCTGTTTAATCTCCATGAAACGCTGCTGGAACTTAGCATCGTCAGCAAAAGGTCGCAGCTTTTGTAGCTTGTCGAGATCCAGCGGCCAGTCATCGCCCACTTTCTCAGCGATCAAACTGGAAAGCTTTGGGTTACAGGCCAGCAACCAACGTCGTGGCGTAATCCCATTGGTCTTATTGTTGAATCGGTCGGGATACAGCTCGAAGAAATCTTTCAGTATGTTTTTCTTGAGAAGTTCAGTGTGCAATGCAGCCACACCATTAGTACTATGGCTTCCAACAACTGAGAGGTGAGCCATACGAATCATCTGCACATCTCCTTCTTCAACGATAGACAGGGCTACCTTCATCTTATCATCGTTGGGCCATTTGGTATCTACCTGTGTATCCAGAAACCACTGATTGATGTCGTAAATCAGCTGAAGGTGACGAGGTAGCACTTTCTGCAAGAGAGGTACACTCCACTTTTCAAGGGCTTCAGGCAACAAGGTGTGATTTGTGTAACCAAACGTTTTTACGATGATATCCATCGCAGTGTCCCACTCCAGTTTCTCTTCATCCATCAGGATTCGCAGAAGCTCTACAATGGCGAGCGCCGGGTGAGTATCATTCAACTGGATCGCAGCTTTATCTGAGAATTGATCCCAGCCAGAATGACTCAGTTTATAACGGCGGATGATATCCTGCAGAGAGCAACAAACAAAGAAATACTGCTGCACAAGGCGTAGCTCTTTTCCGCTTTCTGAGGAATCGTTAGGATAAAGAACCTTGGATATGGTTTCACTGACTGCTTTGTCCTGAACCGCTTCGACGTAACCACCTTGATTGAAGGTATCCAAATCGAATTCTTCTGAAGACTTGGACGCCCATAGTCTGAGAAAGTTTACCGTTCCAGCGCCATAACCACAGATAGGAATATCATAAGGCACGCCGACCATCACTTGCGGGTTGATCCATTCCTCATGTGGATTCCCAAAGGAATCAAATTGGGTTTCTACCTGTCCGTACAGACGCACTTCCATTGAATACTCAGGCCGAACGACTTCCCACGGATTGGCAAACTGCAACCAGTTGTCCGGATGCTCCACTTGGTGTCCATTGACAAACTCCTGCCGGAATAGTCCGTACTCGTAGTGTATACCGTAGCCGATCGCTGGATAATCTAGGCTGGCTAGAGAATCGAGGAAACAAGCGGCCAGTCGGCCGAGGCCACCATTGCCAAGACCCATGTCTGGTTCTTCTTCGCGAATCTCGTCCAGGTTATAGCCAAGGTCACTCAGAGCCTTGCGCGCCTCATCTGCGAGACCGGTGTTGAACAGATTGTTATTCAACAATCGCCCCATCAAATACTCCAGAGAGAGGTAATACACGCGGCGTGCGTCTTCCTCATAGTGCTTTTCCTGCGTCGCAATCATGCGCTCAAGGATGCGATCTCTAACTGCCATACAGGTCGAAACCCAATAGTCTCGAGCTCCTGCACTTCCCAGATCACGGGCAAGTGTGAATTTAAGATGATTCAGGATGGAGGTTTTCATTCCCTCCACTGAATCCTCAGTATTAAAATGGAATCCGTTGGTGCCTTTTTTGGCCTTTTTAGAGGAGCTAACACTCATAGTCGTAGTTGCTGGTTAGTCTTTTCGATTCTCAATGGTTGTGAGATTCGGGGCTCAATCTCCATTATTAGAGAGGGTTTTAATAAAGAGGCGGATCACGATGACGAGCACCAAAACACAAAATTTTATGCAAATTTTTCATACTTTTTATGATCTAAAGCCTCAAAACAGACCTCGTTTCATAAAACGGCGGTCCAGCTCATTTCTCCCCATCTCAAAATAGGTCGGCTTTCCCAGGGGGCTGATGAGCGGATTTTTGCACTGAAATAGCTGAGAAACCAAGGACACCATTTCCCGCTCGCTGACAGAATCATCGAGCCGGACCGCCTTAGCACAGGCTAGTCGGGCAATTTGATCGAATGCCTCCACTGGTTTATCCTTTCTCATTTTTCCGTCCTTCATAAGCCCTACCAAATCGAGGATCAGGCCTTCTGCTTCTTCTGGCGTGGCCCAAACGGGAACCGCTTCAATCCGGAAGAAATTTCGGCCAAATTCTGAAAGACGAAACCCACTGCTATTTAGAAAATCGATATGATCCAACAAATGACTGGAGCCAAGTGCATCCAGCTCAACTGGCACAGGAAGCAGGAGCTGCTGGGCAGGTACTTTTTGATTCAGGTATTGCTGCTCCAATTTCTCATATAAAATTCGCTGGTGAGCAGAGCGGCGATCCAACACTACAATCCCTTTTTTCGAATCGAAAACGGCAAGCCCACGTTGCACATGACCGACAAACTTCCATCCCGTATCCCAGCTTGGCTCACTCTCATCTGCTTGAGGCTTAGAACGAGTAGCAGGGCGAGGACTAGCTGGTGCTTTCCCAGCACTGACGGCCACTTTGGGAGTCGGGCTAACTGAAACGGGTGCGGGGGACACAACAGGTCGACCTTGGAGCTTGGGACTCGGTAGATTCTTATCAGGTTCGCTGCCCTTCACTTCATTCGGCTTGCTGGCCGCAGTTTCTTCACGCAGGTGCTCGAGCAGACATCTGATAATAAACCCTCGGACCCGAGCTGATTCGCGAAAACGAATCTCCCGCTTTGCCGGGTGCACATTTACATCTATAGCCCCGGGGTCCAGTTCAAGAAAAAGAAAGGCAATAGGGTAACGACCTCGCGGCAAATAAGCATGATAGGCTTCAACTAATGCCTGGTTGAGCGTCGGACTTGTAACCGGACGTTGGTTAACAATCGTGATCATCTCATGACGCGTAGAACGTCCCCGTCCCGGAACGCTGAACAGCCCATGCGCTTTATAATCAGGTTCCTCCATTTCCACCGGAATAAGCCCATCTGAAATGTTGCTTCCAAATATTTCGTGTACCCGTTCTTTCAAAGAGGGACAAGCAGGTGAATTAAACAACAAGCGTCCGTTTTCCAGTAGGGTGAAGCCCGTGTTCGGATTAGCGATAGCATATACGCGAACTAACTGGATGATATGTGCGGCCTCGGTGGCATCAGCCTTCAAAAATTTCCGTCGTGCGGGCACAGAGTTAAACAAGTGCGATACTTCCATTCGGGTACCCACCGGCATTCCGCAGTCCTTCACATGGATCAATTTGCCTCCATTGATCATCAGCTCAGTTCCCACTTCAATCTCATCCGTACGCGACCTGAGCTGAAAGCGCGACACGCTGGCAATCGATGGCAAGGCCTCCCCACGAAACCCATACGATGCTATCTGCATTAAGTCATCGGCTTGCCGAATCTTACTGGTCGCATGTCGTTCAATAGAAAGGATAGCCTGGTCATGCGTCATGCCACAGCCGTTATCCTCAATGCGAATGTAAGATCGCCCTCCATTTTTGAACTCTACTTCGACGCGGGTAGCTCCGGCATCGAGACTATTTTCCAGCAACTCTTTAACCACTGCAGCAGGTCGCTCAATCACTTCGCCAGCGGCGATCTGATTGGCAACTTTGTCAGGGAGTACTCGAATTTCGGGCATAAAAAATCAGTGTGGGTGATACTTAGTAGAAGCGAAAGCATTTTCCTAGAGTATGAATTGATTTTAGAGGATCACCCTAGATTCTACATCAGGTAAAAAACTATGTTTAGGAAAGAGAGTGGACAATTGACAAAAATGTTTTTGAGCAAGCTTTATTCTTTCTGGTTAATCACCTGAAAGTCATCTGAGCAGCTTCCCCCCTATGCACGACGTTTCACACTCCCTCCCCGACCACCTACCTGGTATCCAAGTAGCTTTCGCACTCAAACAATGTTTGGGAAGGCAGGATCTTTTAATCACGCTCCTAAATAAATTTTGGGAGGACTATAAAGGTACCTCGAATCAACTTAAGCAAGATAGCCTCGATTCGGATGCAGCCGAAAAGCTACTACACAATTTACAAGGTGCTGCAACCAACCTTGGACTCAGCGATTTAGGGACTTCCTGTCAGCAACTGCGCGATAGCTTGAAAAGCGCAGGTGATTTGTCGGACGAAGAGCGAAGCCAATTCCATATGGAGCTTGAAAAAGTAGGTGGCTCCATAAAGACATTGGACAGCACTATTCAAAGCTGACTGGATAAACAGTCCACGTTTTGCGTTTATTTAAGATGCCGTAAGCATCTAAGTCTGGTTCATTATGCCCAATCATCTGGTCAACGAAAAGAGTCTCTACCTACTGCAACATGCCAACAATCCAGTAGACTGGTATCCTTGGGGAGAAGAGGCTTTCGCCAAAGCCAAGGCGGGGGATAAACCCTTGCTCATAAGCATCGGATATTCTTCCTGCCACTGGTGCCATGTCATGGAACATGAGTCCTTCGAGGACGAGTACATCGCTGGTCTGATGAATGAGAATTTTGTCTGCATCAAAGTGGACCGGGAAGAACGACCCGACGTAGACCAGATATACATGGAAGCGGTGCAAATGATCGCCCAACATGGTGGCTGGCCGCTGAATGTATTTTGCCTATCCGACGGTCGTCCCTTTTTTGGCGGAACTTACTTTCCCCCTGAAGACCGAGGAAACGGTATGGTTCCCTGGCCGCAGGTTTTGATTCGTGTCATCGATTTCTATAAGAAAAACCGTGATCAGCTGGAAGAGAATGCAGATAGTATCATAAAAAATCTGATGGCCTCCAACGCACCGGCTGAACCAACCAATGCGACCATCGACCGGACGACCTTGGAGCAGGCAGCCCAGGAGTTCGCCAAACGTCATGACGACCAGTTTGGAGGGTTTGGCCAGGCCCCAAAATTTCCGCCCTCCATGGCACTCAACTTTTTGCTGCAGGCACGGAACAGTCTGCAAGAATCGGCCAAGAAAGCACCGGACCAGCTGGAAGTGGTTAAACGCATCGATGAGGTTATCGATACTACGCTGACCGCAATGGCGCACGGTGGCTTATATGACCAAATCGGAGGCGGCTTTTCTCGCTATAGTGTGGACCGCTACTGGCTTATCCCACACTTCGAAAAGATGCTCTACGATAATGGGCTCTTGCTAGACACCTACGCCAAGGCCTACACCACGTACGGCAAACCCCTTTACAAAGCCATTGTAGAAGAAACCGCTCGCTGGGCACAGAGGGAAATGCGCAATTCGGACGGAGCGTTCTACTCAGCATTCGATGCAGATAGTGAAGGCGAAGAAGGGAAATTTTATGTTTGGAAACCCGACGAAATCAAAACCGTGCTTGGGGAAGAAGCAGCCACTGAATTCTGTAACGTCTACAATATCACGGACACAGGCAATTTTGAGCATGGGTTTTCCAACCCAGCACTCACCGAGAATGACTTCGAAATTCGCAACTCTTTGAGTGAAGCACGCGAGAAACTCTACGAACACCGCAGCAATCGCGTTTGGCCCGGCCTGGATAAAAAGCAACTCACATCCTGGAATAGCTTAATGATTCGCGGTCTCGCTGAGGCTGGTTTTGCTTTGGACCGCAAAGACCTTTTCGACACAGCAAAAGAAATCGCAGACTTTATTTGGGACCAGGTGAGGACAGAAGATAATCGTCTAAAATCTGTCTACTACAGCGAAGCTCAGTTGAATGGATACCTGGATGACTATGCTTACTATGCGGAAGCACTCATCAGCATCATTGCGTATGTAGACTTCCACTACCCGGGTGAATCAAAAGTTTACCTCGAGCGTTGTGAAGCCATTGCCAAAAGCGCGATGGAACACTTCTCGGACGGTAGTTCTGTGGGTTACTATTTCACATCGAATGATCATGAATCTCTGATTGCCCGGAAAAAGGAATGGTGGGACAACGCTACCCCATCGGGCAATGCATCTATGCTGCAGGTTCTTACGGCTCTCTACTACATCACCGTGGATTCCACTTACGAAGAAGCCATGAGGGAACTCCGACAAGGCTACACCGGGCTCATTGCTCGCAACCCCCATGGAGTACCTCACGCATTGAGCGCACTCATGGCCGAACAAAACGGCATTGAAGTGATTAAAGCCAAAGACGTCGACAACCTCGACAAGCTGCCCGACGAATTGCGCAAATTACCATGGAGTCGCCGCATAACGATGATCACCGATGCGGAGAATCAGCCGACAGGATACCAGCGCTGTATTGGCAGCATGTGCCTGCAACCCGCAAGCAATCCGGCTGAGCTGTACAATTAGTTTCTGTCTCCTTCAACAATCTTAGAGGACTTGGCGTCCGGGTCTGCGTAAGAACCGGTAAATACTTCGCCTGTGCTGATGGGCTCCGGACCCATGGCTTCCTCTGGAATTCGGGCGATCGTTTCCAGAACAATGGGGATGGCCTGGGCAGCGATTCGTTGCACGCTTGATTGCATTTCTTCGAAGCTGAATGGCCGGACACCCACCGCAGGATTCGCAATGGAACAAATAGATGCCCAACGGATTCCCAACTGCCGCGCGTATTCGGTACAAGTTCCGGTATGAAGACTGGTAATTTCTCCACCCAAAATGCGCATGGCGCGGATCTCAGCGGCGGTCTCAAAGCGACCAGGATTGTTCTGAAAGAACACACCGCGATCCCACAGTTCCCCCGTGTAGCCTGGCTGCGCTTTACGAGCTTCATCGATAAGCAGTCCTCGCAAAGAAGGGCTGAACGGATGAGCAAAACTGGCAAATACGCCCGGTCGCTCAATTCCCGCAAAATCCAAAATATTTTGAGGCCGCTGGTTTTCCATAATCATAAAGTCATCGATTATAACCAGGTCATCGTAGTCCCAATCTGTCCGAATGGCTCCCGAACTGGCTCCGCCTAAAGCATGGGTTACCCCAGCCTTGTAGAGTGAATACCAGGTTCGCACATGCACATTGCCGTCGTTCTCGCCAGGAACTTTAGTTTCAAAACCATACATCCGCACGTAATAGAAAGGCACGCCCTTGTAGCGCATCTTATAGAGCTTCGGCCCCAAACCCACCGGTGTCTCGACTTGGATAAAGCCTTCCTCTTCGACCAACCCTTCCCCAAATTTTTCAGGAGCGCCAAAGGAAGTGCCTCCCACAACAGCAATAAAGATTTTTTCTTCTTCAGCTGAATTCAAAGCAGGCAAACATACACCCAGGAAAAACAGGAAACACAATAAACGGATCGGATAAATATTCATGATAGCTTGGGAGCCTATTAGGGACTCCCAAGCATGGAAATATTAATCTACCATCTGGACCACCTTTGTAACAAAGGGGTGGCTCTCGCCTAAAGTTTGAAACGCATTAGGATCTCGTCACCGAAGGATCGGTTCCAAGAGTGCCCTTGAATAATACAAGCGATCGTTGTTCCTTTATCCGTTCAAGCGAAGCTTTGGCATCAGCAAGTCGCTGAGTCATATCCAGACGCTCACACTCTTCCTGATAACCAGGCTTTTCCAGAAATCCTTGGATGCTGGACACATAGCGCTTGGCCAAGTTCACACTGACCTCGTGTCGAGTAATCAATCGCTCCTGATACCAGTCACTTTCGTAGCAATTCTCTGCAGAAAAGAGCTCGCGGATTTCAGGATCGGCCAAGGTCTTTCCTTCATAGCTTCCCTCTGCCATGATATGGAGGAGTGCCTTCAATGGTGGGCAGGCATCCTTGATCGAACCATCTTCAAAATACAATTTTGCAACCCGTTTTTGAGTTTCGACGATATTGTTAATACCATCCACATAGACATCCATACCTTGCAGCTCTGGCTTGAGCATGTCTTCAGTAAACAATGTAGATGGATTACTTAGAATTCGTCCGCAAAATGTATGAACAAACTTCTTGGTGATGCGGTAGCCAAGACGACTACCTGGAATCTGAGTCCCCTCGTGTTCGAAGTCTTCCACCTTTTCGAGAAAACGATTTTCAATGAGGAAATCTACGTCTTGCTCCTCAGGAGTCATTCGACACCAGATCTCGGGAACTAACAGACTGATGTCGTGATCCACGCGATACTTTGGCCCAATCCAGCCGGCAGCTGAAGAAAAACATCCGTACCCAGATATTAGGTACGACACCAAAGAATTATTTAAATCAACAATGGGAGGAAGTGCGTTAAACGGGCCCTTAGTCAAGGCGCCTTCAGATCCAGCACCTGTCGTCGATGGTGACTTGCCCGTCAAGCTGGCGATAAAATCCATAAACAACTCAGGCAATTCCTGATAATGAAGAGGATTGAACACACACAGAGGGCGAATGCCTGCTTCAGCGTCGGGAGGATTATTACGTCGCCCTGTAAGGACAGCATTCACTGGGAAAGGAACTTTCTTCTCCAGTGAAATGCGTCTGAAGAATCGAGCGCCAATATGAGCCAGGTACATATTGCGCGGATTCTCTAAATTAGGCCGCGTTTGAAGGTACCGTGGATTCTTGGTTGGCTTTCCATCGACCAGGCGAGGATTCGCAGTGCAAACAAGATAATCAGGTTCGTTTTCATCTTCCACGAATTTGCGAATCAAATTCTTCATCGGCTCAGTAAACTGATCGAAGCGAATGGCATCGCGCATTATTTCCTTACCTTGCTCACGAGTTAATGGCTCATAGTTGGAAAAGAAATTAGTCGATCCCGAGAAGTCCAATTCCGACTGTTTATCGTAACCTCGGACAATAGCGTCATCCGGGCGTTGGAAGAAGCGATACTCACAGTTCCGAGTGAACTTTACGCCAGTATGCTTGAAACGCGGATTTGTAGGAATCTCTCCTGAATTCGGAAGTGTGATGGATGCAGTGATATCATCCTCACGTTGAATTTTCCGGGACGGATTGAAGTCTTTACGGAGCGAGAATGTGCGCCAGGCACCACCGGGCATAAACCCTACTCTCAAGTAGTGGGTAACCAGCTTTGTATCTCTGTATTTCAGCTCATTCCCGGACATACCGTTGATGATATCTACACCGAAACGGGAACGCCAGTTGTCACCCCAATCAGGCTTCCACAAACGTTTTACGACAAAAACCAAATCACGGATGTACCGTGGAATGGATTCGATGTATTTATTGTGTTCGTCTGTATAAGTCGAAGAAGGTGTAAACAGCTTTACGACCGATCCGAGCGAACGTTCCGTGCTCAGGATGGCACGACCTTTCTCCTTGTTACGGGTGCCGTCCTTAAATCGCTGACCATAGTCACGATCCATAATTTCTTCAACTCGATCGAAATCACGCTCGAAGTTCGCCACGAAAACGGGGCCCGAGACCATAGCGTCAGAGATCGGTTTTGAAATCTCTGATTTTCCTCCACCGGAAACGGTGCATGGCTTGTGGCAAAATGTGCCTTCGGCGGTAGTGCCAAATAGACGCCAGCGGCGATCAGCAGCAGGGCGACCCATCTGAACCTTGTAACCAGAGGGCAACACGTAGGTCGAGTTGGGAACTAAATGGATTTGCTGAGGCTCTCCGTCTTTCTCCCAGGTGATGGTCTGATCGTGTAGCTCGATGTGCACATCTTCCGGGACGTATACGATATTTGAATACTTCTTATCGATTGCGTAACCTTCAGGCTGCACATCCATAATGTCGCCGAAGTTTTTAATCACATCCTCAAAGCTATGATCCACTTCAGGCATGTAATTACTGAGGTGAAACTCTTCACCAAGGTCATAGCTAGGAAATGCCGTTGCACCGCCAGCATGCTCTTCCTCTACTTGACCATACAGGTTGGCTGCGTAGCTGATCTGCGTCTTCACTTCCTTTTTGCAGTAACCAAAGTAGTTATCTGCGATAAGCGTAACCATCACACCTCGATGGTCTCGGCAGGTTACCTTGAAGGCACCACCATCATTGTAGAGTTCGTCTTCCGACTCCCAGCACATGCTATCGCGCTTCTGTCTATCTGTTGCGTCAGAAATATTCGGTAGTCCAAGTTCCTTCTTGGTAACGCCCACTAAATGGGGTGCCAAAATAACTGCCCCCGTGTGGCCAGACCAATGTTCGATATCTAGTTGGGCATCATTATCAGGCAGGTAAGGATCACCTGCGTTTCCAAAGATGGATTCCACGAAGTCTAAATTGCTCACCAGATTACCCGGCGCAAAAAAGCGGGTTTCCATAGTGAGCTCTGGAACTGCTCCATCGACTTCTGGGCAAACGACAGGACGCAGCAACAATGATACAAAGACTTCGGCCTGATCATCCTGAGTGGAAGTGAACGGCAAGCGCATCAATTCCTTGGGCGGATTGAGTGCATGCTTAAGGAGTTGAGCAAATGCCTGCACCGGAACGGCTTTTTTATCGGCGGGGATAGGCAAACCTCCCTCGGCCACATGAAATACTCCCTGAGTAGTCCGACGGTCTTTGGCCGGATTGTGCAACACTCCGTTAATGGTCCGATAGGACGAAATGATGTCGGACTTAAATACATCGGAGTCCGGCGGCAGAGATAGAACCCGGGCGAGCCCATGGCGCTCAACTACCAAACTATTACTCGGAACAAAAGTTGTCTCACCTATACCCCCTGCATGAGTCCCCATGTAGGAATCCAGAAAATCATGAATGCGCTGGTCGACCGGACAAAGGTGGTCCTTCAGCAGCCGGTTTTTCTCAACGAAGCTGGCTAGCAGGGATTCTCCAAGTCGGAGAAAAGGATAATCGGTAGTATCTCCGAAAGTCGGAAATCCACGGGCGGCGAGCTTGAGGTTTACAAACTCAACCAAGTTAATGTCTTCATCTTCACGAGGCGATGTTTCTGGATCGAATCCAATAGCGTGTTTTAAAGAGTTCATTCAATACAAAGCGATATAGACTGGAATGCCCCGCCAGATTAGTGGTGAGGCAATTGATAGGCGCTTATCCTACTAGCAGGATGCGGGCCTATGCAATGAGAAAACAAAAAGTCGGTTACCTGACCAGAAGTTGCCGTATTTTAAAATCCCCTTGAAATAGCCCTAACCCAGTTTCCGACGTAAGCGGGCAATCTGGGATTTTACTTCATTGGGCCCCGGCATTCCAATCTTCTCACGAGATTCTAAGGCTTTAACTACGTCAAAACAATCCACCCAATCAGCCTCAAAGTGTTCATCCACCCCTTGGACATCCTGGAGAGACAACTCGTTCAGCGGCATGGATTTCTCTTCTGCCAAAGCGACCAAGGCTCCAATAATGTGGTGAGCATTCCGGAATGGAACTCCCTTTTGGACTAGGTAATCAACCACGTCAGTTGCTAGTAGAGCGGGATCAGCTACTGCTTCAGCGCACTTATCCTGGATCATTTCCATGCCGGAAACGACTCCTTCAACGACTTGAAGAGAAATGAGCGATTGCTCAAGCGCATCAAACACAGGCGGTTTGTCCTCTTGCAGATCCCGATTGTAGGTGAGCGGCAAGCCCTTGACCATGGTGAGCAAGGTCTGGAGGTCTCCCACTACACGGCCCGATTTGCCCCGGACTAATTCCATGGCGTCTGGATTCTTCTTCTGGGGCATCAGGGACGACCCTGTGCAAAAGTTCTGCGGCAAGTCGACAAATCCAAACTCAGAGCTGCACCAGAGGATGAGATCCTCTGCCAATCTGGATAAATGAATCCCAATGACAGAGCAGGCGTAGGTAAAATCCAAGTGCACATCCCGGTCACTGACGGCATCCATACTGTTCTGCGTGACCCGAACGTTTCCGTCTTGGTCCACAAATCCTAGTTTCTGGGCTGAACTTTCCCGATCGATGGGCAAGGTCGTCCCTGCAATGGCACCGGAGCCCAGAGGGCACCAATTTGCCTGGTCTTGGACAGCAGCAACCCGGGTAAGATCACGACTGATCATTTCTGCATAGGCCAACAAATGGTGAGCGACACTCACAGGTTGAGCCCGTTGAAGATGAGTATAACCGGGGATGTAGATCTGCTGAGTCTTTTCAGCCTGATCTAAAAGCGCAGTGAGTACAGCCTCCAAGGCGGATTGAAGCTCAGTGCAGGCTGCTTTGAAAAAGAGCCGCATGTCGGTGGCAACCTGGTCATTCCTGGAACGTGCAGTATGTAGTTTTGCCGCCTCGGGCACCCGCTCAGTAAGCACTTGCTCAATATTCATGTGCACGTCTTCCAGAGACATATCCCAGGCGAATTCCCCTGACTCAATCTCGCTGCGGAGTGTAGCCAATCCTGCATGAATGGCTTCCTTCTCGGAAGTGCTCAAAATTCCGACTTCTTCAAGCATAGCAGAATGAGCTTCGCTGCATTGAAGGTCGAACAAAGCGAGCCGCTGGTCGAAAGACACGGACTCACTGAAACGCAACATGAGCTCAGCCGGTCCCTTAGAAAACCGGCCACCCCAGGTCGCCTGCTTGGATGACTTACTCATAATCGACGAAGACAAAACGAATACGGCCCTGAATTACAATGATTAATATTCGATCTAATAGTCTTCTGAAATGGCAAAATTAACACCTGTGATCCCTGCAATCGAACAGGCATCCATAACTTTGATGATCATTTGATGCGTAGTGCTATCGCTGGGAGCTATGGTTACCAGGGCTTCTACCTTGTTGGCATCGCTGGCTTCTTTAAAGCGAGTCAACATTCCAGCCAGCTCATCTACGCCGGCACCAACGCCTTTCGGACACGCGACTACCGCTACCTAGGCACCATCGGGTTTTTTGACTCCCTTTACCTCAACCTCAAGCAGGGCGACAACGAAGTCCTGTTCACCCTTAAAGAAGGTTTCGGCGGCTGGGGCATGAAAGCCAAAATAGACGACCAGAGTGGCCTCCATTTCGAGTAATTAACCTTTAGATCTAAGAAGTCATGGGGAGGGGGTAGATTTTCCGATCCACTCATAAAAAGGAACGGAAGAGACACCTTCTCCCTCAGCATTTATCAATGCGCTCAAGCCTTACTTTAAGGCCAATCCCGGTTCCGGATCATCAGCCGCTTCGAAAAACCCAATAAACATTTCATCCCAGGATTGTTCGCCGAAGACCACGCGTTGGGTGGGGTCAGGATTGTTGGGATTGCCAACCGAATTGTCGAATGAGCCTGTTACCATCAGCCAGGAGCCTGCTGGCACACGAAGTGGTTCTTTCAAATAATAGGATAGCTGCCACTGGAAATCGTAGCGAGGCACATGAAGTAAGGTCTTGCGTTTGCCATCAGGGGTCAGGAGCTCATAACGCATCCATTTACCGCGGAAATGCATATGCGGAAACAAGCCGTAAACTGTGGCCGGTTTTTTAAACGCGTAGGTAGCTAGATGACGGGCATCTGATTCACCGGGTGGAATATCCAAATCGGTTGCGATCGCCTGTCGAGTTTCGCCCTTACGCTCTTGGGGTCCATCGGCTAAGTAGAAAGCCATCTCGGTAAGATCGGTCTGCTCCTCACCATTGGTGGTATAATGAATCTCCAGGGTCAGGGTTGCGTTGGCCGGTAGACGCTTGGCGACACCTTCTGGATATTTCAACGAGCTGGCACCCGGTGCCCACCCGTAGAAGAATTGCCCCAGCCTGCCACCGTCTCTCGGTGCACCCGGCCAATTAACGTAGAGAATGACGTGGTGAACGACCGCCAAGTTACCCGGCTTCACATCCATGCCGTTGAGCCACACATCTTTATCGAAAGGATTTTTAACTTCAATATAGCGGTAGGGCTCAATCCCGGTTGCTTTAATATGTTGCTCTTCAGGAAGTCGGATAATCGCATCCGGTTTACCCAGCCTCCAATCAGGAATTATAGGCAAAGGATCAGTTAATGGGTCGTGGCCCTCACCTTTGGGACTTCCTGCCTTGATCCAGCTGAGCAAGGTATGCTCTTCATCACGGCTTAGCTCTTGTGGGTCAATAAAGTCTCCGTAGCTAGGGTGCGGATCCCAAGGCGGCATACGTCGGGTCAGCAGCACTTCTTCCATCATAGCCGAGTAATTCGAAACCCGGCTATGGCTTGTCATGCTCCAGGGCCCGATGGCTCCAGGCTGATGACACTCGACACAGTTCTTTTTTAGAATCGGAGCGACTTGGGTGGCATAGTCCGGTGCATCATCAGAGGAACTGACTTTCGGATAGGATATAATGCATCCCACTGAGCGGGTTCTTGGGGTGGCGATCTCGTCGCCAGCCAACAATTGATCCATTGCATCCTTCAAATAGTGCTTGGTCGCCTTGGGTTTTTCGGCCCCTTCACTGAGCTGATCGTTGATAGCACCGCGGTAAACAGGCTCCCAAGAAAAGGTATCGATCAAAATCACCTCAGCGGTGCGATTGACGCCGTAGGCATAAGCCACCGTCTGCTTATTATCCAGCAGGTAAGTCATTTCTCGCAGACCGAGCTGACCCACTTCACGACGAATATCCCGTGCGGATTCATCGGCGTACGAGTTAACAATCCAGAAATCAATTCCTTGGGCAGCGTATTCGCGCTCGAGTTTCGCAAAGGTCTTAACGCTCTTCCGTGCGATTGGGCAACCCGTGCCAGTAAAGAATAGCGCCACTGCCTTTCCACGGGCACCGTAAAGCTCGACGTTGTTTTCCCGCGTATCAAGCAAGTTGAAGTTGGGCAACTCACGCGCTCTCAGAGACAGCCCGGATATAAGCAGCAAAAGGCCTAGGGCGAAAGTCGTAGATCTTGTAATCATAATATAATCGAAGGGCCTAAATAAATAGTAAGTGATATACTACTCATTATGAATGGAATTGTTCCAATCCTATTTTCTAACGTTAAAACTAAACTCTAGTTACTTCTTAAAGTTATCAATTCGAAGTCCATTCTCTCATGATCTGATTGAGAACTTCCCATCCAGGCTTTTGGCTTCCGGGAAGTGCATCCTCTGCTTCTTCCAACGCCGACAGCTCACGTAGAACCCATTCTTTTAAGACTGGGACTACAAAAACGATTTCTCCTTCAATTGCGGTCTGCTTCCGCTCCTGAATCTCTGAAATTTTCTGATCTACTTTATCTTCGATCAAACCTTCATCTAACAATGTTTGAAACTTAGTAGGGGGCATTGTCCTATGCTTCAAAACCCACTGACGCGCCAACAGAGGGCGTAGGATATAAAATAGCTTTTTAATCTTTATCTGATTCCCATCGAAGCTGCTTTCAGCAGTACTTCTTGCCATACTTAAATAATGATGAAGAGCCTTCCTCGGATTAAAGTAGTTTGGAATCTGCTCAATCAACGAATTCCGAAACCCCGACTCCTCCCAATAGATTTCAGGACTACCTAGCCACTCGTTTAGGGCCAAATTACACGAAGAGAACAATCTTAACGCCTTCCTGAGCTCCCAACCAGACAAGTCGAGGTCGTTCGGTAACATAAGATCGATAGTATCGCGCTTCTCTTGGATCTCCAAATACCAATCGCTCGAATGAACATAAATAAACCGCAGGTCGTAGTCACTATCAGGCGACTCAAATCCCCAGGCGCGACTCCCCGATTCACAGGCGTATAGGACTCGAATGTCTTCGCGCTCCTGTAGCTCTTGAATCGTTTTTCGAATCTGATCTTTTATCATAGGTCTACTCCTCGCCACTATTTTTCTGCCATAATTGAGTTGCTTCCCTAAGTAAGGTCTCAATCGCTTCTAGGTCTGGAGCTTCAGGCAAATCACTCTTATCCCGAAATTCACTCAATCCAGAAACTTTCTCTTCTACTAAGTCTATGAGCTCTTCGTAAGAGTACGAACCACTTCGAACTTTCATTAGAAAAGATACGCTCTCACCTCCAAACCGAACAATTGGAGATCCATTCCTTAATTTCGACTCCCCACTCATAAGTAATCGAAAGGTGTGCATCATATTTTTCGCATCGTAATCGATATGACCCTTCTCCTGGGCTTTCCAACGAGATTCGTTTCTATGTTTCCTCCAATCCCAATAATGCAGATGCTCATTAGAAGCTCTTTCAAATGCTTGTAGATTAATACACAGCAACCCGATGCATTTATGAATTTCTTCATCCGGGGAGATAGATTCACATGCGACTTTGCCTCCTCTGATTACACCTTTGGCCGCCTCTCCAATATGATAGATTCACTACATGCTAGGGCAGTGCTCTAAAGCTGCAGCATGGCATTCGGATAAAAGTACCGGTAGCGTACTCAAAGGCTTGGGCCTTAAAGGGAATTCGTCTTTGGAATTATTTTCATGAGGGACAAACCAACAAAAGTCATCAATCAGCGGTCTCTCTTCAGGTTGAGGATTGTTCACCCACTTGTTTTGACCACGAGCCTTCTTTATCTGTGCATGCGCATAACCTATATGAGAATCGTAGACAGCCTTTGTAAGGAACATATCTCTTCGTTCTTCAATGAACTCGAAGCACAGAGATTTAAATCGCACACAATCAGCCGGCATAAACAACAACTCGATTATATTTGGGTTCGCTGTGGCTGCGAGTTCTAGGAATCGACGAAGAGAATAGAAGACTGTGTCTCCTTTTTCGTCAGACAATTGAGAAGGCGGAGATTCCAACTGCAGATACTTTTGGGCAAGAACCGCAAAAATCCCTTTTATATCCTGATCACTTTCAGGAAGAGCTGTACCGTAAGCCTGGCTTCCAACGACAGACTCAAAAATGATTAAGCCCCTCTGGCTTGTAAGTAGTTCTTGTAGGGAATGCATTTCGAGGAGTGATTTTAAAAATATCTCAAAGAGCCGCCCAGCCACAGAGAAGATGTAATCCCAATACCCTACTGACTAAATATATAAACAAACAGGTTCACACCCAGCCGGGTATAGAAGGCGTGAGCATAATCGCTGATCTCCTGGCTATGGTAGTAACGAAACACACGCCAATCTCCGTTTGGCTCTTCCACCCAGGCAGGTATGCCGGGTGTTTCACAATAAATCACATCACTGCGTCCATCTTCACGCGTGGTGTCGTAGCTCTCACCTCCGTAAGCAGCTTCGCTCAGACGGTCAGATAATCCCTCAGCGCCTTCACGGACTCTAAACCCAATGCGAGTGGTCCATTGGCCAAACTCTGATTTGCCCCAGCCCATGGCCATGATGGGCATTGCCATGACAGCCACTCGATCTTCCTCGCGCATGACCATGGTGGAATACGTTCCCTGCGGCCATTTCTCATTGATGATGAACTCGCGAATCGCTTCAGGCAATGGAGTGGCATCCGGCAAGCCGGCATAGTAGGATTTGAAAAATACATCGCTGCGAGACAAGGGCTCGAACCGGCGGTCTGGATAAATCTGTTTGAAAGCAGCTTCCACCTCGGGGCTGACTTCCCAGTCGGCGAAACTATGCATCTGGCCGTGGCGCACATTGCCTCGGAGGAAGGACGCGTTGATCCCGGCATCAAGAAACAGAAAGCCTCCGCGCTCAATGAAGAGCCGTAGATTCTTCACTTCGCCTGAAGTCAAAGTCCAGTCAGCTCGATCCGCAAAGTTCACGTAGATCACCGGGTGTTTAAAAATGACTTCATCCTCGAAAGATTCGATGTAGATGGGAAACGGGTCCACATTCAGCGTGGTTCGTTCGCGAACCTCGGCGAGCAAGCTAGGCAATGCATCGGCATACTGACGCCGAATCATATCTCCCTGTACCAACTGAACAACCTTGAGGTATGGCACATCCTTATTAGGCAATGACGGTTCTGCTTTTTCGTCTTCCGCTTCCACAACCGCGTGCATGGTTGGTAGAAGCATAAGGCCAACGGCCAGGATAATAATGTTTTTAAATTTTTGCATCACAGTTGGACACCCAATCGCTTAAGCATCTGATCTTTTATGTAGAGGGCAAGCGGATGTTGTGGATCTTTTTCCACGACCGATTTCAAGAAATTGAGTTCCTCCGGATCGTTCATTCCGATAAGATGTATGACCGCACGACGCTGGATCAACCAATCGCTGTCCTCCATGGATAAGCGTAGGGTTTCTTTTACATCTGGCATACCACGTCGCACCAGCTCGTCCAAAGCCATCATTCGGATGTGCGAATCTTCATCGATTAGAAAGTCGAACAACATGGGCTCAGCGGCCTTATCGTCATAACGACGGGTCAAGCCAAGGGCAGTTTCCCGAACCTTGGAGTCACGAGCGAAGGCGAGTTCTTCGATTATTTTTTCAGGCACCTTCTCACGGCTGGATCGTAGAAAGTTTAGAACCTGAATACGCACACGCTCCGATTTGTCCTGAGCCAGATCAAGTATGCGACTGCTATCTCCCTTTATATCAGCATAGCCGAGATAAATTCGTAGAGCTTCCAAACGGTAGGCTGTATTGTCTGATTCCAGTAATTGATCTACCAGGCTTCGGACATCGGTGCCTAGTATAGTGAGATTCTTAATGAAGGTCGTCCCCTGTTCCTGGTTATAGCTCCCTGCCAAGACAGCTTGGGTGATCTTTTGAGCCATTGGGAAACTAGGGTTCAACCGAAATATCGACAACTGAGCCTCGTTCACTACCTCCGCATTGTCATCTTCCAACAAGATCTCCAACCAGGGCATGGCGGAACCCATTCGGTCGGTAGCCAACATGTTGGCAAAGAGCAGGCGGATACTCTGGACTGAATCAACGACCAAACTCTCGGCCTGTTCGAGCACGGTGGTATGGCGATTGATGCGGGCAGAAAGACGCAAGGCTTCGAGGCGCACCATATCATCCGTATCTTCCAATAAGGAAGATAGTACCGTCTCAGGAAGTTGAATACCTAAGTAGAAATAATAGTTCAGCATGTTCCGCCGAACCACCACATCCTCATCGAGGAAAGCATTGATGAATCGTTGTCGAACCTGAAGCGGCAAAGTGGGTCGAATTGGAATCAACTGGCTTCCTCGATTATACGAATTCCACAAGTTGATTAGCATAGCTAGGCTGGAGGACACCATGCGACGAATCTCTGCATCCTCATCGTTGAGCAACAGCATCATCGGTTCCACTGCATGGGGAGGCATGGATGCCTGAATTTCAACCAGGGAAACCAACGCTGCCCGCCTCACTCGCACATGAGCATCGGACAAACCTTTTACTACTCCATTCAATGCGTTGGGGTCTTCATACTTACCCAGAAGCATGATGGATCCAACACGGGTGTCTACATTGGCAGATTGCAAATCAGTTAACGCACGACTGATGGTTTCCTGATGCGTAAGCTGAGCATCCTCAGTGGCTGCCTCCTGTGCCTTCAAGGAAGAGGAGAGCCATCCATCTAACAGCAGGATTACAAACATGAGTCCAAGAAATAGGTGGAGCAGTTTCTGAAGAGCTGTAGGAGAGCAGCTTGCTGCCGATTGAATATGGTTCATATTCCTCATTTCAGCCCCAGGATCCGCCTGCGATACCATTCACTCAAAAGAAACAAAGCCAACACGATGAAATAGGGCCAGCTGTGCGCCCAATAAATACGTTGCTGAACCACCGGGATATGATCGGCGACAGGAATATCCTTAATCGACTTCCAATCCCGGTAAGAAACATATTCACCACCACTCAGACGGGCGGCATCTCTTAATAGAGATTCTTTAAAGGAGGTGTCCGACAATTCCGGTCCTGTAGGAGAAACGGCAAAAAACGCATCCTGCTCCAACAGCTCACCATCCTCATACTCCACGGAGTAGCGGACATGGAATTCTCCAGAATCGGTAGGGAGAAAGTCACCCTCGTATTGACCAGGTAAAGTCAGGGATGGGTTGAGCAGCACATCCGCTGTCTCTCCATTCGGCTTTTCAATAAAGGCGGATACACGGGCATTTGACTCGGCCCCAAAATCCTGAGCTCGCACTTTAAGGTCAAGGTCGACCGAACTGTCGAGAGACTGGACGGTTCCTTGCAATGGCATGTCCATACGTTCCTTACCACCACTCGCCAGCCAGAACAGAAGTTGGCGCCAAAACAACCCATGCTGCTCCACTCCCTTGCCCGACTCCATCCGCCAGCGCCAAGTATTCTCGGTGCCTAAATAAGCAGTGCTCCCAGCTCCAAAGGCTTGAACAACCAGAACGGGGGTATTGCGACCCTTCGTTGCAGCAGAGGTTCGTCCTCCACGACTGACAGAGCTTCCCAAATAAACCGGCGTATTCTCGGGCAGGAAGGGCCCAGGGCTTTGAAAAAGAGAACCTCCCTTATTTCCTGCAAATACAGGATCCATCTCCAACTCGAGATACCGTTTATCCTTATATAAAACGACGTCTGCCTCTTTCACTGGCAACATGGAGGTTAAAACTTTGGGCGATTGGTCCATAGGTCCCAGTGCTAGCAGACCAGCTCCTCGCTTGGTTACCACGTTGCGCAATGAATTCAGGACAGCTTCGCTGAGCAAGTGGGTTAAGCGCGTATCAATGATCAGTGCATCGTATTCAAAATAAAAGGACGGTTCTTGAGGAAGTTCGGTCAATGGTACGGATTCATTCTCGGCCGCTTTATTTTGCAGGTATGACTTCGGTCCGGTTCTGATAAAGCTATCGAGTGAAAAGCGAGGATCATCTTTCAACGCTTGTTTAAGAAAGCGAAATTCCCAGTGCAGTTGAGATCCAAGGTAAAGCAAGCGGTACTCGTCTGGCTTTTTGATTTCCATGGTAGCGAAATCCACATCGGAAGCGGGATTGGTATCCTCCACCAATGGCTCCACGCGTAAGCGATAGGTTCGCGCCCCGGCGTATTCTGCTCGGTCTTCAAAGTTCACATCGCGCGTTTCGCTAGATTCGAGCTTAATGGTTTTTTCCTGCAGCAACTCCCCTCCACGGAATAGCTGAACGGTTACGGGTTTTTCAGTATTGAAATCGTTGGTAACCTTACCACTGACTTTAACGATCTCCCCGACTTCGGCTTCGAGTTGCGAATCGGTAAAGTGTACACTGATATCTCCTGGAGGGGCATTTTCTCCAATCCCGATTACAGAGATAGGAATACCCGCGTCGCGATACTGTCTGGCGGCTTCAACCAAAAGTGTGCCTGAATTC
>CALJGU010000121.1 GCA_938075565.1 uncultured Opitutales bacterium
TTACGAAAACTAAATTCTTTAGAGTGGTTGTATCTTTTGCCCCCTAGCATCTGGCTCAGTATAAATAACCGCTAGGTTTGAGCATCAATAGACGACCTCCAATCAGGGAACTGAACTTGAAAGGCCTCAGGAAGATCCGCATCAAGCTTCAAACGTTCTGCTGTGATGGGATGCGTAAGCTCCAACTTATGAGCGTGCAGTAACACTCTTTCAACAGAACTCACCAATTTAATTCGATTTGGGCGATACCCATAGACCTCGTCGCCGAGAATAGGGAAACCGAAATCGGAAAGATGAACACGTATCTGATGAGTGCGCCCCGTATGAAGATGACAGCGAATAAGAGAGATGCCGTTCTCATTTGAACCAAGGAACTCCCAGTCTGTATGAGCAGATTTACCATCTTCCCGAATAGTCATCTTGTGCCTATGAGAGGGATTGCGGCCAATTGGTTTCTTAATCGTGCCAGAGAGTCGGTCCGGGATACCCGCAACAAGAGCAAGGTATTCTTTGATCACTTCCCTCTTTGAGAAGGCTTCTACTAAGGCCTCGTAAGCGCTGTCCGTCTTTGCAGTCACCATGACTCCAGAAGTTCCGCGATCGAGCCTGTGAACGATCCCCTGACGTTCAGGATCGCCTATCTGACTAAGGTTCCCATTGCAGTGAAAGAGCAAGCCATTCACTAGTGTTGCTCCTTCAGTTCCAGCTCCAGGATGCACAACAAGGCCTGCTGGTTTGTTAAGAGCCAACAGATGCTCATCCTCAAACAGAATGTCCAACGACAAGTCGACAGGTGTCAGGTCGAAAGCCTTTTCCTCAGGTAGTGCAAATTCAACAGAATCACCTTCAAGTAGCTTCGTCGATTTGGTCGCAACCACACCATTTACCATGACCAATCCCTCTTCGAATGCTCTCTGGACGTGAGTACGCGTAGTTCCAGCCAATTGGCTACTGAGCCATTTATCGGCGCGAATTTTCCCCACACCGATTTCAACTTTCAGAGTTTTCGACATACTCTAGGATGCTAGAGCTGACTTTCTATAGTGGCCAGCTCATCCAACCACATTCTCCGAGTCTGATCAT
The DNA here is from genome assembly GCA_938075565.1 of uncultured Opitutales bacterium. Taxonomy (GTDB): domain Bacteria; phylum Verrucomicrobiota; class Verrucomicrobiia; order Opitutales; family UBA2995; genus UBA2995. The sequence continues at coordinate 1,084 of CALJGU010000121.1, forward strand.
CTACGAGGGCAGCATCAAAACCGTTCCGAACAACCTGAATGACTTCCTGTTTTGAAAAATCCAGATGAGTCATCAACAGATCATATTCATGGACCAGGTCGTTACCAAAAACAGTGGGGTCATCGGTACTGACAGTAACCTTTACTCCAGCATCAAAGAACTCGCGAATAGGATGCTTGGTGACATCGAGAACGGATTTGAGCTTAACGTTGGATACCGGACACATATCGAGGACCACTTCTTCATCTAGGAGGCGCCGAAATGTAGATTCATCCTGAATGGCACCATTTCCATGCTGGATACGTTGGCTTTTAGTAAGATCAAGAGCTCGATTCACATCAGTGGCCCCTTCAAATTCACCGGCATGCGCTTTAGCACACTTGCCAGCTTCATGAACGTTTCTCCAGATGTCAGCGGTCCAATCTCCCCAAGGAATTGTTTCGTGCCCATGCATATCGATTCCGTCCAATCCATCCCAGGTATGAACAGCATCCAGTAATTTCGCCATGTCATCACGGTAATGATCTCGAAGCATTCCCAAAAACACTCTGACTTCCAGTCCTTCAGGAACTGCAGATTTGATGGCATCCAGAATATCAGGTCCGGTGGCACCGAGAGCCTCAACAATACCTAGATGAAAACTCGTTTCGACGTAACGGACGTTCTGATCCAGGTGCCTCTGAAATACGTGTTTGGCGGATTCATGGTATCGTTCAGGCGATGTATAATAACGCCCTGCATAACTCAGAATCTCGTCCTCGAATTGAGTGAAGTTATGGTAACGAAAATCTGCCGCCCAAGCCTCGGGTGTGAAATCAAACTCTCCTGGAAATGTCTCTTGTAGCAATTCCCATGGCACCGCCCCCTCGATATGCAAGTGCGTTTCCGTTTTAGGGAGTGACTGAATAAACTCAGCAATTCTAGCCTCTACTTCTGCTCGACTCATACTGGCTTAGGAATTTCCCATTAAATAGTCGGGATTGAGCTTTTGAAGGCTCTCTGCGAGGAACAATCCGTCTTTGCGAATTAGATCTCCATCAAAGTAAATTTCACCACCGCCAAACTCAGGGGTTTGAATGCAAACCATATCCCAATGCACCTGTGAACGATTCCCATTGTCCGCTTCTTGGTAGGCCTGACCAGGAGTGAAATGAAATGATCCGGCAATTTTTTCATCAAAGAGAATATCGCGCATGGCGTGCGTTATGTAAGGATTAAACCCAATTGCAAATTCGCCAATAAAACGAGACCCGGCATCCGTATCGAGAATCTCATTCAAACGACGTGTATCGGAGCCTGTAGCTTCAACTACCTTCCCTTGCTCAAAGACAAGACGGATATTATCGAAAGATGAACCTTGATAGACGGTGGGGGCATTAAACTGAATAACACCCTCTACACTATTTTTAATTGGGCACGAAAAGACTTCTCCATCAGGAATATTACGTAGACCTCCACAGGTAACCGCACCGATATCCTTGATTGAAAAACGAAGGTCGGTCCCCTCCCCCTTGATCTCGACCTTATCCGTACGCTCCATGAGCTCTTTGAGAGCTTCCATGCCTTCCGTCATACGAGCGTAATCCATGGTACACACACGGAAATAAAAGTCCTCGAAGGCTTCCGTACTCATTTGCGCTTGCTGCGCCATAGCGGATGTTGGCCACCGAAGAACCACCCAACGAGTCTTCTGTACCCGATAATCCTGGACGGGTCGATAATTCGTCATGGCAATTTGCATGCGTTCGCCAGGCACATCGGATGTTTCGAAAATATTATGTGCACCCCGCAAAGCAATATAGACATCAATACCCTGCATTTGCTGCAGCTTGATATCTGAGTCATAAGCATATTGTTCGTCGCTGGATCCCATCAATAGCTCTCGGGTAACCGACGCATGATAGTTGGAAGCGAAGGGAATGCCTCCTCGCTCACGAACCGTGCGGATGAGTGCGATCACCATGTTATCAGGCACATCAAAGGCTTCAATGAGCACCTTGTCGCCTGTCTTTACACTCGTAGAATGACCTGTAAGGACATTCGCCAAATCAAAATACCTGGAATCCATAAATGAGTAATCTGTGATGAAATAATCTAACCTCGACGAATCTCGCTCCCTTCGAAACGCACTCGGAAGGAGTAAATACGTTTCTTGAGCAATTCGATTTCCCCTGTCTCAAGGTTCACTTTCGCTGGGATATTTTTCTTCTTAATATCAATAGAAGTATGATAACCCCGCTCTGAGAAAATATCTAAGAGTATTTGCAGGGCCAAAGGTTCATGAAAACGTGGATCTTCTGAATTAATCAAAGCCATACCCGAGATGGCATGGCGAATAATGATCGGCATGAATTTCTCATTAATATGCTCACACATACCGGCGAATAGTTCTTCATGATGCTCAGCATAGTCATCGAGGCGTTTCACCAGATCCTGACGAGCATGCCGCACGATTTCTTCAGCGATGGGAATGCTCCGTAAGCGGTCAAAAGTTCGTTCATCGAGTTCTAGTGAACTCTGATAGCGCATTTCCCCAACAATGCGTTCCTTCACTTCATCAACAGAACCATGGGCATTGATGTAGTGATAGTGAAAGATCTGGCGCAAATCCTTCAGGGCTTCGTAAGTTCCTTCCTTAAAGGTTCTGTAACGTCGTCGCGCTGTGTTCTCATCGAAATCCGTGAGACGTTCTTCCTTCAGGTTCCCTACTCCTGATGCTCTAACCTTCTCGTTGTGCTCCCGTGTTTGGCGTCCGCGACGAATTTGCCTCGCAACACTCTCACGCTCGTCCACAAACAGAACCATAATGTGGAAAATGGACTTCGGGAAATATTCCTGAAGATCGGTGTGATAAAACTGAGCCCGCAAACCCCGAAGCTTTTGATAGAGCAATTTCAAACACTCAACTTGAACTTTAGTTCTGGGAAAGCCATCCACGACCGTGCCGCTTTCGTAACGAGATTTAAGCAGCTCATTGAAAACCAGAGTCAACACCTCTGCATCGCCAACCATGTTGCCCGCATCTTTCATCTGTTGAGCCTCTAAGCTCGTCAGCAGATCACTCACCACCACCGGACTATCCGTAAGGTCTCTAAAGTTCATAATGAACTGAGTTTGAGTTCCCTTACCGGACCCAGGCGCTCCATTAAGCCAAATCAGCTCCTTGGGAAATCGGAGATTTTCTCGCCCATGCTGAAGTTCCAGTTGTTGCCAGACGGAGTTGAAGATGAGTTGAGCATCTTTAATCTCCAGATCCTGTGTTTTGGAAGGATTGGGTATGGTAGCCATCTAAAAGGACTATTTTTGAATGATTATTCGGGGATAGAGCAACCAAAAGGTTGGTTTAGAGTAGTTTAACTTTTTCTTGCTAAGTGTTTTCATCGCCGGAGGCCTGAAAAGGAAGTTCAGTCTTGTTTTCTGGAAAGCATATTCGATCAACCGCCTTTTCGAAATCTTTGTCTCCAGAGAGTATCTCAATTTCTAATCGCAGGTAATATAGAGAAATGGTTTTCGGAAAATCTTTGGAGATTCGAACGGCATCCTTCTCAGTCGTCACCATGAAATCCAGATTCTCTTTTCCAGCCTGAGCAAAGACATGCTTTAGCTCGGAATCCGTGAATCGATGGTGATCGAGAAATCTTCGAGAATAGAGAACGTTTGCCCCAAACTTCCTAAGAAATCGCTCAAAACTAAAATGGTCGGCAATCGCACTAAAGGCCCCGATGCGCTTTCCCTCCAACTCACTGAGTGGTTTTTTCTCACCTGTATCCAAATGCTGCAGATATTGAGGGCGGTGAGCACACTCGATAATGTCGGCCTCTGGGTTGTGCTGCCGAATGGTATCTTCCAGGACGGGATCCGATATCCCATCGGATTTGGTGATAAACACATAAGATGCACGTTTGAGATGCTTTACAGGCTCTCGGAGAATTCCACGGGGAAGCATGCGGCGGTTGCCAAACGGATTGGTTTTATCAACGAGCAAGAGATTCAAGCGCCCTTTGAGAGGCAGATATTGAAATCCATCATCTAGAATAAGGGTATCGACTCCGTATTTGCGGATGGCATAGGAACCGGCATTCACGCGGTTCTTGTCCACGAAGACCATCACTCCAGGCAGATTACTCGCTAGCATAAAAGGCTCATCTCCTGCTTCCTCAGAATCCAGGAGCACTCTCTCGCCGTCAGAAACCACCTTTGGCGGAGGATCCCCTTTGTGCGTGAGTTGCCTGAACCATCGTTTGTAGAGAGGAACCTTCTTACTTTTGTAACCTCGGCTCAAAATGGCCACCTTCCGGCCACGGGCAGCCAAAGAACGAGCGAATTTCTCGACCACTGGGGTCTTACCGGTTCCACCCACCGTTAAATTGCCCACTACGACTACCAGGCACCCCAGGTGCCGAGTTCGGAAGATGCGCTTCTCATAAAGCCAGAGCCGTAACTGCACTGCACCGGAAAATATGTATGACCAGGCTCGAAGAAATGCTGCGAACAGCGCTACGTCCCGCCCCGTGCGTCGATCCATGATCACATCTTCGGCAAACAGCGCAAAGCGTTCCAAAGATTGATTCACACGGGTGGTCAAGCGTTTCAGCATAAAGGTAAACCGGAAGCAGTTGGGAATGGTTAATGAGAGAAAATCAGATTTTGCTGATGCCAGAAAATCTCAAGATCTAAATCGGATTTCCCCTAGATTGAAGTTGAGGAAGCATTCTGAGCCTCATTTCCCTAAAAAGAGAGATTTTTCAGCCGGGGCAGCAATCCGAGATTGACGAAGCATTGCCGACTACCCTTTTTAAGTAATTTTTCTGTCCCACATATCCTGCAGAGACAACTGCCGGTTGAACCCAAAACCGAACCAAAGTGAGTTTTAGACTATACATCCCAGGACCAGTCGAGGTGTCCGAGGAAACCCTCAAAGCCATGGGCACGCCTATGATCGGGCACCGAAGCCCAGAGTTCGTGGAGCTCTACCAATCGATTCAACCCGACTTGCAGAAGCTGTTGTATACGGAAGATCCGGTCTTCATTAGTACCAGTAGCGCATGGGGAGTGATGGAGGGTTCACTGCGAAATGTGGTTAAGAAAGGCGTTCTAAACTGTATGTCAGGCGCCTTCTCCGACAAATGGTTCGACGTAAGCAAACGCTGCGGAAAACACGCCAAGCCACTCCAAAAGGAATGGGGCGTAGCCATCAAACCGGAAGATATCCGAAGGGAGCTGTCCACCGGTGAGTTCGATGCCATCACGCTGATTCACAACGAAACGTCCACCGGAACCATGAACCCTCTCGAGGAGATCATGGAAGTGCTCAAGGAGTTTCCAGACGTCATTTCCATCGTCGACACGGTTAGTTCATTCACTGTTTTGCCAATTAAGAAGGATGAATTGGGCGTGGATGTAATCCTGACGGGTTCACAAAAAGCCCTAGCCCTCCCACCAGGGATGGCACTTCTATCAGTAAGCGAGCGCGCATTGGATCGTGCCAAAGAGCTGGACGACCGCGGTTACTACTTTGATTTCCACGAGTTTAAGAAGAATCATGATAAGGGCATGACGCCAAGTACTCCGGTCATCTCTCATATATATGCTCTTAAACAGCAAGTGGCTCAAATTAATGCCGAAGGCTTGGAAAACCGCTACCAGCGCCACAGACACCTCAATGGCATTGTCCATGAATGGCTGAACGAAAAAGGCCTGAAGCTTTTTGCCGAGGAAGGTTACGCATCTGTTTCACTTAGCTGTGTCGCCAACGACGGTTCCCTAAACATACCCGCCATGAATACCTACCTGCGTGAAAATTGTAACGCACAGATGGACCAGGGCTACGGAAAGATTAAAGGAAAAACATTTAGAATTAACAACATGGGCAACGAAACGGAGGAAAGCATCCGAGAATATCTAGGAATGCTTGACCGAGCCATTGAAGCCACCGGTAACCTCTAATAGCTCAATAGTAAGAAGACATGAAAAGCCTGATCATCGCGGAGAAACCCAGTGTAGCTCGGGACCTTGCTACAGCTCTTGGGAAAGTGCCTAAAAAAGGCGATTGGTTCGAAAACGATGAGTATATCATCAGTTCTGCTGTGGGTCACCTGGTGGAATTGTTCATGCCTGAGGACATCGATAAAAAGCTCAAATTCTGGAGCTTGGGTAGTCTTCCCATCGTTCCCGACAAGTTTGACCTAAAACCTATCACTCGGACCAAGGCAAAGTTTCAAGAGCTCAAGAAACTCATAGCCCGCAAGGACGTTGAAACCATCATTAATGCTTGTGATGCCGGTCGCGAAGGTGAGTTGATTTTTACTTATATAGTGGAGTTGGCCAAATCGAAAAAGCCGACTCAACGCTTATGGCTTTCATCCATGACGCAGGGAGCGATTAAGGATGCTTTTCAAAACTTACGTGAAGGATCCACGATGCAACCCTTACAGGATGCAGCTCGTTGCCGCAGTGAGTCTGACTGGCTGATTGGAATAAACGGCACCCGGGCAATTACCAAGCGCATGTTTGGTTCCCGTGCCGGACAAGTTGCCACCGTGGGTCGTGTGCAAACTCCTACTTTGGCGATTGTCATGGAGCGAGAGCTCGAGATTCGGAATTTCAAACCACGCGACTATTGGAGAATCACTGGAAACTTTGGGATTACAGAAGGTCAGTACGAAGGTGCTTACCAAAAACCTGAATGGAAAAAAAATGAAGACGATCAGGACAAGATCGATCGTATCTGGGACGCAGAAACAGCTGAGAAAGTTGTAGAAGCGGTCAAACAAGCACCTAATGCTGAAATCCAGGAAAAGAAAAAGCGCTCGAAGCAGATTGCACCCCGCCTTTACGACCTGACGTCCCTCCAGCGGGAAGCGAATAATCGTTTTGGTTTCGCAGCTGCACGCACTCTGTCTCTCGCTCAAGCTCTTTACGAACGACACAAGATGGTTACCTATCCGAGAACTGATTCTCGGGCACTGCCGGAAGACTACTTGAGCACCTGTAATGAAACTCTGGGCAATCTCTCTGATGAATATCAGGAGCACGCCAGCAAAGTTCTGCAAAACGATTGGGTAAAGCCCAACAAGCGTATCTTTAACAATAAGCAGATCAGCGATCACTTCGCGATCATCCCGACCAACGCGCCAGCCAAAAGCCTGAACGCCGAAGAAGCGAAGCTGTATGATATGATCACACGTCGTTTTATCGCTGTGTTCTTCCCTTCAGCTGAGTTCGACGTAACAACGCGTATGTCGATCATAGGAGACCATACTTTCAAAACTGAAGGTAAGGTGCTGGCTGTCCCTGGTTGGTTAGCGGTATACGGTAAAGGAGATGCTGCCGGAGAAACATTACCGGCATTAAGCGATGCAGATGGCGATCCTGCTAATGCAAAAGTTGTTTCTGTAGATCTTAAGAAAGAAACGACCAAACCACCGGCACGATACTCGGAAGCCACATTACTTTCCGCCATGGAAGGCGCAGGTAAACTCGTTGATGACGAGGAATTGGCTGAGGCTATGAAAGAAAAAGGCCTGGGCACACCGGCTACCCGTGCGCAGACCATTGAGCACCTTTATGCGCTCAAATACATGGAACGCGATCGCCGGGAAATCATACCCACTGGTAAAGCGGAAAACCTTTTGAACTTTCTTGCCGCCCTGAAAGCGGAATCTTTGACCAGCCCATCCCTCACAGGCGATTGGGAGCATAAGCTCCACCAAATCGAGGAAGGTGAACTTACTAGAGAAGAGTTCATGAAAGCCATCGCCGACCAAACCAAGGAGATCGTCGACAAGGTGAAAAACTTTGGAGAGGACGAAGAGAGTTCCACGGAAATCGACATCGTCAGCCCCACCGACAACGAGAAGATGCTCGAAAACTTTCGCTCCTACAAATCGAAGGACGGATTGGTTACGATCTACAAAGTGATCGGCAATAGAAAGCTAGCCTTGGAAGAACTAGACGTTCTTCTGAAGGAGAAAAAGATCGGTCCACTTGAAGGCTTCCGCTCAAAAGCAGGACGCCCCTTTGAAGCCACACTCACTCTCAATGACGAGTGGAAGGTGAAGTTCCAGTTTGAGAATAGCGGTGAAGATGACTCCACCCCACTCAACTTTGATGAGCTGCCAGTGGTTGGCACTTGTCCTGTAAACGATACACCTGTTTTCGAAACGGAAAATGCCTTTGGCTGCCGCGAACGATTGGAAGCTGGAGGTAGCGGAAAAGGCTTCCGCATGAGTAAAGCCATCCTTGGACAACCCATTACCGTCGATCAGGTCAAAAAGCTGCTTACTGAAGGCAAAACCGACAAAATGGATAAGTTCATTTCCAAGAGAACCAAGAAGCCTTTTGCGGCGTTTTTAATTCTGAAAAAGAATGGTTCAGTCGGATTTGAATTCCCTCCAAGACCTCCCAAGAAGAAACAAGCGGCTAAAAAGACCGCGGAAAAGAAGCCTGAAGGAGAAGAATAATCTTGTTTCGATCCGCTTGAAAAAAGAATCTCTTGTCCCTTTGACGATATTTCAATCAAAGCTACATTTACAAACAACGATCATACTAAGAACCAATTAGAACTCAAAGAATAGGTTAACTCATGCCCATAGCTACACCTAAACAATTCGCAGCAATGCTGGATGCCGCCCAAGAAGGCAGCTACGCATACCCAGCTATTAACTGCACCTCCATTATCACTTTGAACGCGGCCATGAAGGCCTTCGCCGACACAAAATCGGATGGTATCATCCAATTCTCTACCGGTGCTGGTCAATTCGCCTCAGGTCTTAATAACAAGAATTCCGCTTACGGAACGATCGTTTTAGCTGAAGCAGCCCATGCTCTCGCTGAGCAATACGACGTTCTCATCGGCCTTAACACCGACCACTGTCAGCCAGGTGCTGCAGCGGACTTCCTCAAACCATTGATTGAAGCCACTGCAAAGCGTCGCGCTAAGGGAGAAAACAATCTCTTCCAAAACCATATGCTCGATGCCTCCATTCTTCCACTCGAAGAGAACATGGCAATTTCCCAAGAGTATCTGAAGCTTTGTGCTGAGAATGAAATCATTCTCGAGGTAGAAGCTGGTGTAGTCGGCGGAGAAGAAGATGGATCAGCAGGTTCTGAAGACATGCCTGATGAACTTCTTTACACGACTCCAGAAGATATGGTCGCTGTTCATGAAGCACTCAGTGGTCTTGGTCGTTTCACTTTTGCAGCTACTTTCGGTAACGTGCATGGACACTACAAACCAGGCGCTGTTAAGCTTCGCCCACAAATCCTCAAAGATGGCCAAGCCGCAGTAACCGAGAAATACGGTTCAGATGCTGAGTTCGACCTAGTCTTCCACGGTGGATCCGGCTCTCTTCTCTCTGAGATTCGTGAGACCCTAGACTACGGCGTAGTTAAAATGAATGTCGATACCGATACCCAATATGCATTCACTCGTCCGATCGCAGATCATATGATGAAGAACTACGACGGTGTAATTAAGGTGGATGGCGAGATTGGAAACAAAAAGGCCTATGATCCACGTTCTTACCTCAAAGCAGGTGAACAGGCGATGGCTGATCGTATCGCAGAAGCAGTTACTGATTTGCTTTCCGACGGAAAGACTCTGTTCGGCCAAGTTTAAGTCTACAGCATTAACTCTTTCAAAACCGGTCCCTGAAAAGGGATCGGTTTTTTTCTGGTCTTTTCTCTAGAGCTCTTTGTCATTCACAACATGCCTACTCCGGAGACCATTTTGTCTGTAACAGACTTAACCATTGAGCGCGACAAAGCGATTTTGGATCATGTAAACTGGACCATTGAACGCGGGCAGAATTGGGTAATCCTAGGCCCAAATGGATCTGGAAAAACCTCTCTCCTAAAAACCCTTGTCGGTTATTTCCCTCCCACCAGTGGTAAGATTTCTGTTTTAGGAAAGACCTTCGGTCGTAGCAATTGGAATGACCTGCGGTTGCGAATCGGCCTTGTATCGAGTTCCCTGCAACAGCGCATAGAAGAAAATGAACCTGCTATCGACGTGGTTGTTTCAGGTAAATACGCACAGATCAACTACTGGGGTCGTATCTTCAAAAAGGACAAAGAACGAGCTCGTAGCTATATGAAGTTACTCGGCTGCGATCACCTAGAAGGGAAAACCTGGATTACATTTTCTCAAGGTGAGAAACAGCGGTTACTCATTGCCCGAGCCATGATGGCAAAGCTTGAAATTCTTATCCTGGATGAGCCCTGCGCAGGATTGGACCCAGTCTCACGAGAACACTTTCTTGAGACGGTGAATAACCTCGCTCAGAACCGACCCGAGCTCCCTATCATTTTGGTGACTCACCATGTTGAAGAAATCACGCCAGCATTTTCTCATGCACTACTCATAAGTCAGGGCAAAGTTGAAAGCCAGGGAACACTTAAAGAATCACTGACATCAAAAAATCTATCAACTGCCTTCTCAGCTCCTCTGCGAATTCGAAAATCTTCGAACCGCTATCAACTAAAGATAGAAAAATCGTAGTCGATTAATCGGCCGATCAATCAAGTCCCAAGCTGTTCGAAAATCCCAATCAAAGGTAGGAACAAGGCGATAACGATAGACTCAAGCTGCTCTGCAGTGAGAGCTTCGTTCAGTTTCAGTATGTCGGCTATTGCCGCGTTGTGATCAGGATACATTCAAATGGTAATTAGTACCTTAACTGGTACTACACCATTTGAAGCTTGGCTGCCATTTGTGCAAGTTTTTCGCGCATTTCATCTGGGTTTTGCGCTTTTTCAAATGCAGTTTCGGCCCGAATCAGGTCGCGATTGTAAAGCGACAGCAGATGCTGATCTAAGGAAATCATTCCGTAGTTAGCTCCCGTCTGAATCTCGGAAGCGATGCGATAAGTTTTATTGTCGCGAACTAGAGCTGCAATTGAAGTCGTATTAACCATGATTTCAAAGGCAGCTACACGGCCACCGCCCACACGTGGACAGAGAACCTGAGAAATAACTGCAACGATTGAAGAGGACAACTGAGTACGAATCTGATCCTTGGTGGTATCAGGGAACGCATCTAAGATACGATCAACCGTTCTGGCTGCACCCGTAGTGTGCAAGGTAGCAAAAACCAAGTGACCAGTTTCAGCCGCAGATACAGCTGCTTCAATCGTTTCTAAATCTCTCATTTCCCCAACGACAATCGTATCCGGGTCTTGACGGAGAGCGCCGCGAATCGCATCAGCAAAACTGGAAACATCCACGCCGACTTCACGTTGAGTAACGATACACTTCTTGTGGTCGTGGTAATACTCAATCGGGTCTTCAATCGTGATAATGTGACCATCATGGTTTTCATTCATGTAATTAATCATGGATGCCAACGTGGTTGATTTACCGGAACCGGTAGGGCCTGTAACCAAGATCAAACCGCGAGGGCGCTTAAGAAGGTCTTTTACCATATTGGGAAAACCAATGTCTTCCAAACTAAACAAGTCGGTCGGAATCTGGCGTAAAACGACACCAAACTTTCCGCGAGCTTTCAAAACACTCACACGAAAACGTGCACGATCCATAAAAGAGAAACCAAAGTCACAACCACCAGAAGATTTCACTTCCTGCAAACGCTCTTCAGAGGTGATGGCCATCACCAATGCCTCGGTGTCATCTGCCTCAAGGTTGGGACCATCGACTGGGATCATTTCGCCGTGCAGTCGGAGGGTCGGTGATTGTCCTACTTGGATGTGAAGATCGGATGCCCCTTCTTCTACAACCAAGGTTAAAAGGTCATTCATTTCGTAGCTCATGGTATTGGTAGTTGGGTTGGTTAAAATTTAGGATTAGTTGGAAGTAACTGTCATGACCTCGCTGAGTGTGGTTTCCCCTTTCATGGCTTTGCGTAAGCCATCCTGCCGCATGGTTCTCATTCCTTGAGTCCGCGCGAGTTGTCGGATGTCATGGAGTGAACCACCGGAGTATATTAAGGATTCCATCTCAGGAGTGATGTTCATGATTTCAAAGATTCCGATCCGGCCTCGATAGCCAGTACCGTTACAGGCCTGGCAACCGGTTCCTGCACGCCACTCATGTTTCTGCTCAGCAACCAAATCACTTTCTATGACAGAAAGGTCCAGGTCGCTTAAGGAAACAGGCTCGCTGCATTCGGCACAAACACGGCGCACAAGGCGCTGCGCCATAACCGCACGGACAGAACTTGAAATTAAAAATGGCTCAACACCCAGATCGCGTAGTCGGGACACTGCACTAGGAGCATCATTGGTGTGGAGGGTACTAAAAACGAGATGTCCGGTTAAGGATGCATTGATCGCAATTTCAACCGTTTCAAGATCACGAATCTCGCCCACCATGATTATGTTGGGTGCCTGACGAAGCATAGCTCTGAGGCCTGCTGAAAACGTCATACCAATTTCGCTGCGGACCTGAACTTGGTTTATCCCAGAGATTTGATACTCAACGGGATCTTCGACAGTGATAATCTTTCGATCAGGTTTATTTAAATAGTTGAGACAAGAATGCAATGTGGTCGATTTACCGGAGCCGGTTGGACCTGTGACCAAAACAATACCATCTGGATTGGAAATTAGTTTCTCAATCTCCTCTTTGTCGTCATCCCAGAATCCAAGTTCTCCGAGGCCCAGCTGCAGACTTTCTTTGTCGAGCACACGCATAACGATGGTCTCGCCGTGGGCACTGGGAACAGAGGACACACGGAAGTCCACCAGCCGGTCTTGCAAGTCCAGCTGGATGCGCCTGTCTTGGGGCAGCCTTTTTTCCGCAATGCTCATTTGGGACATCAGTTTGATTCGGGAGATAATAGCAGGTTGGAGGCGCTTCGGGGGCTTTCAGTCTCCTGAAGCACACCATCAACCCTGAATCGAATTCGAAAGCGCTTTTCCAATGGCTCAAGGTGAATGTCGGAGGCACCCCGTTTTAACGCTTCTTTGATAATCAAATGGACAAATTGAACGATTGCACCGTCATCTTGGTTATTCGGGTCCCCTTTGGATCGATCGGGAGCAATCTCCGCCTGCTTCTTGGATATTTCCTGATAAAGGGGTTTTAGTCCTTCCGCGTGCTCTGGAAAAAACCGAAGAACAGCATTTTGAAACCCACTATTTGCGCTCAGCACAGGTTCTAAATCCAATCCGAATCACTGCGCCAGCTCATCTACACATTCCAAGTGCAGCGGATCAATGATGGCAGCCTTCGCAGATCCAGCTCCCAGATCATAAATCAGGGTTTCAGATTCAAGAACAGAGCTACGATCCTGATATTCATGGTCAATCTGACCGGAATCTAAAACTGAAAGATCAACGATGGATAAGCTGAACTCCTCAGCTAAGAGCTCGAGAATCTGCTGTTCGGTAGAAAAACCTTCAGAGATCAATCCCTCAATCAGGGTCTGTCCCGGCTTTAATACGTCTTTAAGTGAATCAAGAGCTTCGGGAGCAACGATCGACTTCTCGACTAATAGTTGTAGAGCAATCTCATCACAGCTCTTCACGACTCTCGAGTAAAGCTTATCGATTCACCTGCATCAAGAACTCAATATTGGTCGAGGTCTTTTTCATACGAGTAATGAGCATCTCCATGGCTTCCGTGCCAGGGACGCCCTTCATGGCTCTCCTAAGGGCATAGATGCGAGGTAGCTCATCCTTATGGTATAAGAGTTCCTCTTTTCTAGTACCACTCTTTTCCAAATTGATAGCTGGGAAAATACGTTTATCAGAAAGAGATCGGTCCAGATCGAGCTCCATATTACCGGTTCCCTTAAACTCTTCAAAAACAACCTCGTCCATTTTACTACCAGTCTCGACCAAAGCAGTACCCATGATGGTAAGACTTCCACCTCCTTCAATATTACGAGCTGAACCGAAGAACCGTTTGGGCTTTTGCAAAGCACCGGCTTCAACACCACCCGATAAGATTTTACC
>CALJGU010000122.1 GCA_938075565.1 uncultured Opitutales bacterium
CATCTCGAATCCAACGAGCGGTCCATTCCATGACTTGCTCGATTGATACGCTGGGCCTCCCCAGTTCTTTAAACAAGTTTGAAGCGTTCGATAGCAAAGCGGAAGGTGCTTCTTCTCTTACGATTTTTGGTTCCTTTCCGAGTAACTGCCCAAATTGTTCAGCAACTGATCGGATGGATAAAGTTTCCGGTCCCGTCACATTCAAGTGCCGGGCAGGACTTCTGCATAAATCGAAAGCTCTTAGAATGAGGGCGTTCGCATCTCCCTGCCAAATGACATTGGCATGCCCCATAGTGACATCGATGGCTTCCTCTTCCCAAACCTTCGTGGCTATGTCTGCCAGCACACCATAACGCATTTCCACAGCGTAATTGAGCCTGATTAAAACCACTGGAGTATCATGTTCTTTACTTCCGAATTCGAACATGCGCTCCCGACCTAAACAGGACTGAGCATACTCCCCGACAGGACCTACCTCATCTGTTTCCAAAGACCCACCCGACGCCGTATTCACAAGCGGATACACACAACCTGTTGACAAAGCGACCATCCGTGCCGACTTGAACCGTTCCATAATCAGACCCGGTAGATAGGCATTCATAGCCCAGGTGTAGGCTTCATTCCCTTGAGTTCCAAATTTTGTTCCTGCCAGATAAACCACGTTCTCACAATCCGGCAGTGGAGATAAGAATTCCTGGTCAAGTAAATCGCCAGCGATCGTCTCAATTCCGAGACCTTCGAGGTAATCACGATTCGCGGCATCACTAAACCTGGAAACACCAATAATTCGTTTCTCTACCCCAGCCTGCTGGCAGGCTCGTTTGGCCATACTGGCCATAGAAATACCCATCTTTCCGGATACGCCAAGAAACAGCAAATCACCGTCCAACCGCTCCATGAGTTTAACCAGCTCAGGAGTAGGTCGGGACAACGCTTCCTCGAGCGTTTCCTCATTTTCAAAAGATGTGGGGTAGGACTCCATAACGATAGATTGCTATGGCTTCTACCAAAGCGCAACACCAAGACAAATGAGAATCGGCTCTACGGTAAATTTTGGTCGGCCCAACTCCTCCGAAAATCACTAAGAAACCGAAAAATCTGAAAACAATTACCATAGATCAAGTAAGCTCGTTTTTGATCTGGAAGCTGTAGGAATTCAGATACTGAAACTTAGGGCCATTTTTACTCAGGTCAATCCGTGGGGGAACGAGCTTAATCCATACATTTTGAAAAACATGACAAAAGACATTTCTAAAATAGACCTTCCCATATTAATTCAAGGTGGCATGGGTGTTTCGATATCATCATGGAAATTGGCCCGCAAGGTTGCTCGCCGTGGTCATATGGGAGTGGTTTCTGGTACTGCGATTGAACGAGTCATGGCTTTGCGATTACAAGAAGGTGACGAAGATGGTCAAATACGGCGCGCTTTTGACGCCTTTCCCAATCGCGAGTTAGCAAACCGCATCTACAAACGTTGGCACAATCCGGATGGCTTGGCGGAGCCTGGCCAATACAAGGGATTGACCATGTATGGTGTAAACCCACCCCAGCATTTTCTCGAACTGACGGTAATTGCGGCCTTCACAGAAGTCTGGTTGGCCAAGGAAGAAAAGGCAGGACCGATCGGGATCAATCTGTTGGAAAAGATCCAGGCCCCTACTCTGCCCGTTCTGTATGGTGCCTTACTCGCCGGGGTCGATTACGTTCTTATGGGCGCAGGTATACCGCGCGAGATCCCGGGGCACATGGACCAACTTTGCCAACATCAATCGTGTTCGCTACGACTCAATGTCGATGATGGATCCACCGAGTCCATTCCATTCGATCCGAATGTGATTGGGTTGAACCTGCCACCGCTAGCACGCCCTCAATTTCTAGCCATTATCAGCTCACATGTTTTAGCCATGGCGCTGGCTCGATCTGGCGGAGTCGATGGATTTATAGTCGAAGGCCACATGGCGGGCGGGCACAACGCCCCACCCCGTGGCTGGTCATCCGATAGCAATGACGAGCCGGTCTATGGTCCCCGGGATAATCCAGATCTGGAACGTGTTCGCAAATTGGGCAAACCTTTCTGGCTAGCCGGTGCACAAAATCATTCTGAAGCGCTGAAAGAAGCACAAGCAGCAGGAGCAGTCGGTATTCAAGTGGATACCGCCTTCGCGTTCTGCTCAGACTCAGGCATGGATAAAAACCTCCGTAAACGTGCCCTATCCGCAGCCCTGAATGGCACGACCCGGACGATTACTGAAGCACGGGGTTCTCCAACCGGATTTCCATTCAAAACCCTCGACCTGGAAGACACCGAAGGCGGCAGACCTGCCGAGGAACGTAAACGACAGGTGTGCATCCACGGCTGTTTGCGCAGTGCCTACCGTAAAGAGGATGGCAGTATTGGTTGGCGTTGCGCATCCGAACTTGAATCTACTTTCCTCACCAAAGGAGGCGAAGAGGGAGAGCTCACGGATCGGCGCTGTGTATGCAATGGCCTACTTGCCACTGCCGGACATCCGCACGCAATGAAAGAAGGGGGAGTCGAATTGCCCTTGATTACTTCCGGAGCATACCTGGACTTCGAGCGATTTCTAAACGAGAAGGACGACTACGATGCTGATGCAGTCATCGATCTATTAGGAATTCCGTATGGACCGATGGCGGTAGCTTGAATGTTATGCGGCCGCAAACTCACTCATCCTTTTGAAGATGATGGAAACAGAAACCGCTCCGGCATCAGGGTGACCAATACACTTTTCTCCTAAGGTTCGGGCGCGGCCATGTTGAGCAATCATGTCTTTGCTCTTTTCCATGCCAACTCTGGCTCCTTCTGCAGCGGCGGCGAGCGCTTCTGCTATGGTGCCATCTTTGACATTGGCAGCGGCTGCCTGAGCTGGGACAAGTGCATCAACCATGGTTTTGTCACCGGGTTTTGCTTTTCCGATATTCATCACTCCTTGAGCAGAAGCTTCCAGGAATGTCGAAAGTGTAGCAGCGTCCAATCCTTCTGCTGAAGCAATGGCCATTCCTCCACTTTGGAACATCATTCCAAAGACGGCTCCCGATGCGCCACCCATGGTGCTCATAAGCGCCATGCCAGTAGTGGTAAATACTTGGCTTACAGATGTAGGCTCGAGTGCTTCCAATTGCGCTTTGGCGGCGGTGAATCCTTTGGTCATTCCAATTCCGTGATCTCCATCACCGAGTTGGCGATCGGCTTCACCTAGAATATCTTCATTTGCAATCACCGTATCTGCTACGGCAATAAGCATGTTTTTAACTGCGTCTGCGCTTAGCATTATTAGAGTTTTGTGTAACCGAGTGATGAACAAGGCATGTCCCAGAGGGGTTTTAATTCGTCATCCAATTTGGTAAGACTGATAGAGAGTCCCGCCATTTCCTGACAGGTAACTAAATTACCCGTGATGATGTCGTGGATTTTAACACCACGCTCACTGAGAATCTGCTTCACTTTCTTCAGAACGATGAGGCATTCCATCAATGTGGTAGATCCAAGACTGTTGACCAACACGACGACTTCGTCGCCCGATTCGAATGAGAGATCATCACCAAAAATCAGATCCATCATTTTGGCAGTCAAATCGTCAGCAGACATCATCGGCTCAACACCGACACCCTGCTCACCGTGAATACCCATACCAATTCCGATGGAGTCTTCATCGAGCTCGAAGGTAGGAAGCCCTGAGGCAGGAATAGATCCTGGAGCCAAGGCCACACCCACAGAGCGTGTATTATCACGAGCCTTGGTCGTAAGACGGACGAGTTCTTCGAGTGAATCGACAGAATTCGATGCGGCACCGGCAAGCTTCACGATGGGAATGAGTCCAGCAATACCACGACGCTTTTCTTTTTCGTCGGGTGGCGCGGAAGCCACATCATCATAAATCAAGACAGTCTCGACATTGATCCCCTCTGCCCGAGCAAGTTGCTCGGCGATGTTGAAGTTCATCACATCACCAGCATAGTTACCATAGAGATACATGACACCATTGCCTTTATTCACGGCACGGGTGGCATCCAACATAATGTTGGGCGGTGGAGCGGCGAAGATATCCCCACAAGCAGCACCATCGGCAAAGTTCTTACCCACCAACCCATGATAGATGGGTTCATGGCCAGCGCCACCAGCCACAAGCAGTGCCACTTTATTGTCAGGAATGTCATTCATGGTGATTACTCCAGGAGATACCAAAGAGGCATCCCCATTGTAGTAATCCACCAATCCATCCAATAGCTCGGTAGCTACGGTATGCGGATCGTTAATAATTTTCTTCATAGAAAGTTCCGGAAGTTTCCGGTCAGTAAATCTGAGTTATGAAATGATGGGGACTAACTTCTCTTTACAGTATTCTCCATCGTGAAGAGTCACAGCATCAGGATCTTCGATCGCGGCATCGGCTTCGTCTTCACACATGATCCAACCTTCGAAACCTTCGTCGACCAACCATTGAGTGATTTCAACAAAGTCGATCTTACCTTCACCCATGAGTGCCCATTCTGGGTTACCATCCCAGTCCTTATAGTGAATGTGATTAATAAGCGGGCGGAATTCAGCCATCTTTGCCAGGATATCCATTCCGCCGTTGCGGATATGTCCTACATCAGGCGTCCAGCCGGTGACGGAGGCATCCAGACCATTCAGGATGACATCATAATCTTCCGCGGTTCGGTTGATGGACTCATGGGGAGAATTGGGGTGAAACGAACATTCCACACCTGCATCGACTGCGCGTTTGGAAACGGCGTTGACGCAAGATACAAGATTCAGGCGACGTTGCTCGAGGTCGTGGCGCCCGGTTGGCATTTGCACGGTGCAGAGCTTTGATCCAGGGAATTGTGTGAGAAGTTCGATGCAGGCATTTGCCCCAGCAACTTCCTCTACTGTTTCCTCAGGATTATTCCAGTCATGAACCAGCGCGATGCCAGACAGCTGAACATTGTTTTTATCTAAACTCTCTTTCAAGAGGCCAGGATCGGTGAGATCGCCCATCCAGAAGTGCATCGGCTCGATGCCAGTGAAACCGGATTTGTTGCACATCTCAATCATGTGACCGAGTTGATTTTCGTAAGCGGCTCCTGATTCACGCATGAACCAGGTGTAAACTTCTGCGCCTAGGGATATATTTGCCATGATAGTAACTATTGAATGATTAAGGGATTAAATGTCTATTCTGACCAACCGTGTGCTTCTTGAACTGAGATCATCGAAGCAAGAATGGTATTCCAAGTGTTCTGATCGCTCATGATTGAATTCGGGAACATGCAACCGTCCCAGCATATGTGCTGGATCTGCTTGCGGATAGAGCCATCTGGTTCTTTCAACCAGTAGCCAGCGGCATCGGCAACGTCGAGTTTGCCGTTGGGATCATCAGCTAAACAGTGTTTGCCGGTCTTGTCATGAGAACCCGTGCCATGGACTGTCCCATCATTTTGAGCGACGTGGAAATCGATTGTGTAAGGACGAAGTGCATCCGTCATCTCTTTGTAGGCTGCGGCGAAGGCTTCTTTATCATCCCACGAGAAATCCGCAGGAAGAATCCGATGCTCTTCAGCATTGTAACCTAAGAGGTAAAGCATGGAATGCGCGAGGTCAGCCTGAAAGCCTAGAGCATCCCCGGCATCAGCCAGTTCGAAAGTGCGTAGCATCCATTTCCAGCTGTGCATGCCACCCCAACAGATTTCTCCTTCAGCGGCGAGTCGCTCACCATTATCAGTAGCGATGGCAGCCGCTTGTTTAAAAGTATCAGCGATCTTGGCTGTATTTCCGTCGGGGTCTTTGCTCCAATCCTCAACACCTGCAGCAGAGTCGATTCGCACCACACCGTAGGGGCGCACACCGAGGTCACGGAGCTTTCCACCGATCACACAGGCCTTCCGGACCTGAGTTAGAAATTTTTCAATATCCTCATCGCTACCCATGGCTGAACCACCACCGGTTACGTCCCAGACGGGAGCCACGATGGAACCAGCCACCAAATTGTGGCCACCCAATTGATCAGCGAGGGCCTTGAGATCGTCGTCAGTTGAGTCGATCGATACGTGAGGCTCAGAGATGAATAAATCGACACCATCAAATTTGCGACCATTCACCTCGGAATTGGCGGTGTATTCGATCATTTTATCCAGGCTGATAAAGGGTTCCTCGTCGGATCCTTTACCTACCACACCTGGCCAAGTTGCATTGTGAAGTTTTGGGTATGAATTGCTCATAAAAAATGAAATAAGAGTTGTTAACTGATTATGCGAATCACAGCAATGACTGCTGAAAAACTGTAGTATTTTACTTTTCTCAGAATCGCCCAGTCTAAAATGACTTTGAGGGCATTTTTTTAGAGCCGGTTCATTTATCATTTTGAGCCAATTTGTAAGTTTCCTCAAAATATTCCTACTAACAAAGAGCGAAACGAAGGATCTCCTTGAAATTAACTGGAATTCCCTTTTTATCGCCCATCCAAATGACCATTCCATTTACAAAGATGCACGGAGCCGGAAACGACTTTGTGGTGATAGATAACCTCGACGGACGGTACGACCTGACCACCGAGCAAATCATCTATTTATGTGACCGTCGCTTCGGAGCTGGAGCAGATGGACTGCTACTCCTCGAAAAAGGCCCTACTGAGGACCTGGATGCACAGATGGTCTATTACAACGCCGATGGGTCCCGCGCTGAGATGTGTGGTAATGGTGCACGCTGTTTTATATCTTTCGCATTAGCCCATCAACTCGGCCTGGACGGCCGCCTCAAGTTTCGCACTGATGCTGGCGATATGGAAGGTGTTGCAGAAAACGGTCACATTACCGTGCAAATGACACCTGCCCTGGACACTCAATTGAGTTTGCGAGTCAATTTGAACGATGGACCTTCTACCGTGCACTATACTGATACGGGTGTCCCACACGTGGTGAAGTTCGTCGACGACATCTCGAACGTCGATATCAAGCCGGAAGGTTCTGAACTTCGTTTCCACGATGCGTTCCAACCTCGAGGAGCCAATGTCAACTTTGCCCAACTAGATGGGGATCAAGTTTTGGTCCGCACCTACGAACGCGGCGTTGAAGATGAAACCCTTGCCTGTGGCACGGGAGTCACAGCTGTCGCCATCTTAGCTCATTTGGTCAATGGCGTGGAAAAGCCGATCAATCTTAAAGTAGCAGGCGGAGATACGCTGGGTGTGGACTTCAATGTCGACGGAGATCAGATTGACCAGGTGACCTTAACTGGACCAGCCAAGGTTGTTTATACTGCAAGCATAGAGCTGCCATAAGCTTGCACGCTTCGCTAGTAAGCAGGTGTCAGGTGTCAGGTGTCAGGACAATTCGGTAACGATTGTATCTGTTTCAATATAAACCTGATCATTCTTTCCTAGAACCACTCACGATGACCATGAGACAGTGCCATGGCTACATCACGTGGAAACAAGGGACCTCTATAAATGAAGCCGGTGTAGATCTGGACCAGTGATGCTCCAGCAGCGATCTTGTCGCCTGCCGATTTAGCGTCCATGATTCCCCCTACTCCGATGATGGGTAATTTGGATTCGGTAGATCGGCTGATGTAACGAATGATGTCGGTCGATTTTTTATCCACAGGCGTTCCGCTAAGCCCGCCGGCCTGATCTACATCTGCAAACGGCCCAGGGCGAGCGAGCGTTGTATTCGTCGCAATGATACCATCGTAGCCTAGCGCCAACATGGTTTCTAAAATACCATCTATCTCGCGGTAGCTCAGGTCAGGCGCGATTTTTAATAGAATCGGTAGTCGACCCACTCCTAGCCTTTCACTGCGATCATTGTTGGCATCCGCCAAAACCTTAAGCAAAGTCGGCAAATGTTCCGACCCCTGAAGCTTTCGCAAGTCAGGAGTATTTGGGCTGCTTACATTGATGGTGAAATAGTCTGCATACTCGGCGAGTAAGTTAAATGACTGCAGATAATCGTCGGCAGCATCTTCAATCGAAGTCTTCTTCGACTTTCCGATATTAATGCCCAAAGGAATCCTCCGCTTGAGGCCTTTGTTTTGTTTTGCCAATCGGGCGGCAACAAACTGGGCCCCTTCATTATTGAAACCCATCCGATTGATCACTGCTTCATGCTCTGGGTATCGAAACACTCGTGGTCGCGGATTACCCGGTTGGCGATGATAAGTGATCGTCCCGATCTCGACATGACCAAAACCAAACGCTGCTGCTGCTGGCCAACAAGCGGCGTTCTTATCCATTCCAGCGGCGAGACCCACACGATTTGGAAACTCCAAGCCAAACAATTTAATAGGTTCAGAATGTCGGGGTCGCAAATTGCGCGATTCCATCAAACGACAAAACCAGGGCAACTTGCTCATAAAACGCATGAAAGCTACACCTTGTTCATGTGCAGTTTCGGCATCTTGGCGAAATAATGTCGGCCGAATCACCGACTCATAGAACTTACCCATCTAATATTGATTTCTGATCATAATACTCTCAGCGCTTTACGGCAGAGAATGTTTTTGCAAAATATGGAAGAAAGTTTCAAAAAAACCTTGTCTTTACTGGGGGACGAACAAATTGAAAGATACTCATTAATACAAAGGAAAAAATCCTCCACCTTATATACAACCAGATTCCACTCACTCATAGCTCATGGCATCCAAATCCAGTAAGTTAGAATGGCTCGTCGCTTCCCTCCAAGAAGATATGAACTGGTGGGTGATCGAAGTCAGCGAAGACATCCCTTGGGATCTCGACGGCCTTGGCATTATCGATCCCAAACAATGGTCCTACTTAGTCGATCTTTTAGACCCGCTGCGCGAGTACGGTTTGGACACCGATTTAGTGGAAGGCGCCTTTGTCTCCTATGGAATCGATAAAGACCTCGGTGACCAAAAGATCCGCATGGTCCCCAACAGCGAATCTCTATTTGAGTCTGAGGAAATCATTTTTGTACTCCCTGACGTTTTAGATGATGATGAAACCGGCCCCTACGCCGATTTCCTCGATCACATCACCACTCTCCGCGTAAAGTTATTAAACGACCTGATTGATTTTGAGCAAAGCATGTCAACCAGCGAGCTGGAAGAAGACCTGCGTGACGAGTTGAACAACATGCATTTTGAAGGTAAGAACCTTCACTACTTCACCGAAATCACCTCTATACTGGATTACACTCCTGCTGGTTACTCTTTGGACGACGATGTCGTAGATGAGGATGAGAAATCATCTGACAAAGAAGAGGAAGTGGTAGAAGACATTCCTGACCTCGAAGAAGCCAATGAAGTCATCAAAGAAGATGACACCATGAAATGGGACGAGGAAGAAGAGGAAGAGGAAGAAGACCTTGAGGGACCCACTGCTCCGCCTGACTTGGCTGAGGAGGATATGGATCCGAAGGTTTAGGCACGCAGTGCCAAAACCTGAGTGTTCAGTGTTCAGTGTTCAGTGTTCAGTGTTCAGTGTTCAGTGTCGGAAGATTAAGTAATCCGTTATCTGTTCAAAATTTAGTGATATAATTATCACCGAAGACCACTCACACTCGCTGCTGGTTACCGATCACCCGTTCCAGAATCCTGAACACTGACACCCGGCACCTGACCACTGTTAAAGCGTCTTCGCGATGTCCTTGGCGAAATAGGTAAGGATCATGTCGGCTCCGGCGCGTTTGATGCCGAGAAGCGATTCGTCCCGAGTCTTTTCGAGATCGAGCCAACCTAACTGGGCGGCAGCATGGATCTGTGCATATTCCCCAGAAACCTGGTAAGCCGCAATGGGAAGCTCGGTATTGTTTCGTAAATCCCGGATGATATCGAGGTAGGGTCCGGCGGGTTTGACCATCACAATATCCGCACCTTCAAGCACGTCCAGCTGAGCTTCCATTGAAGCCTCATTCCGATTGGCGGGGTTTAGTTGATAGGTTTTCTTATCCAAGCCGGGCGTTCCAGCTGCTTTCGCACTGCCAACGGCTTCACGGAAAGGTCCATAGTAGGCCGATGCAAACTTCGCGGAGTAAGCCATGATTCCGGTTTCAGTAAACCCTGATTCATCAAGAGCCTCACGCATAGCCCCGACTCGACCATCCATCATATCGGAAGGAGCGACCAAGTCGACCCCTGATTCGGCTTGCTGCTGTGCCATGCGACAGAGCACCTCGACGGTCGGATCGTTAAGAATGATCTGCCCTGATTCGTCCAGGAGTCCATCATGACCATGGGTCGTGTAAGGATCCAGTGCGACATCGGTGATGACAATAAGCTCAGGCAGGGCTTCTTTCAGCTTTCGAACGGTACGAAGCACCAAATTATTTTCCTGCGTAGCTTCGGAGGCCTGATCATTTTTCAAAGAAGGATCTACCTGAGGAAACAAGGCCACAGCAGGCACACCCAACTTGAGTAATTCTTCGCACTCCCTCACCAAGTCCGACAAATTGTGACGAAACACACCTGGCATCGACTCAACCGGCTCGGGCTCTCCTTCACCTTCTTTGACAAAAAGTGGGGCAATTAGGTCGTTTGCGCCCAGGGTGGTCTCCTGGATCATATTGCGGATTCCAGCAGAACGGCGTAATCGACGAGGTCTGCGTTGCAGGTTTAATTCAAATTCGGTTTCCATTCGATCGCTAAACAATGGGATTGATTCACAGAATGCAAATCCTGATAGTGCTCCGTTTTCTAAATCGCCGCAATTGAAAATCTGCTCCGGACTCATTCCCAAGCATGGAAATTCCACTTCATCTTCACGACACCATGACCCGCAGTGTTCAGCCTCTAAAAGCTGAAGACAGAAAACAATTTCGTTTCTACTGTTGCGGCCCCACCGTTTATGGACCGGCACACATCGGAAACTTTCGCGCATTCCTGGTGCAAGATGTTCTCCGGCGAGCCCTCGAGGTAGCTGGATTGAACCCGCTCCATGTCCGGAACCTTACCGACGTAGACGATAAAACCATTCGGACATCCCAAGCAGAAGGAAAATCCCTGACTGAATTTACCCGCTTCTGGACAGAAAAATTCCATGAAGACTCAGAGGCCCTCAACATTCTTCCCCCTCACAAGGAACCCAAGGCCACCGAACACATTCCACAACAGATCCTGCTTGTGGAACGGCTGGCTGCAAAAGGCCTGGCCTACGCGGCCAACGATGGCTCCGTCTACTTCAAGGTCTCCGCCTACGAACCTTATGGTAAATTAAGTCGTCTCAAAGAGCGGGAGATTTCTACCCAATCAACTTCGAGTTCCGGCGAGCAAAATGACGCGGACGAGTATGATCGCGAATCCGTAGCCGACTTCGCTCTGTGGAAATCGCGCAAACCGGATGATGGTGATAACTTCTGGGAAAGCCCCTGGGGCGAAGGCCGCCCTGGCTGGCACCTCGAATGCTCGGCCATGAGCCAGGAATACCTGGGTGACAGCTTCGACCTTCATGCCGGAGGTATCGACCTTTGCTTTCCGCATCACGAAAATGAGATTGCGCAAAGTGAAGGAGCAACCGGCAAACCGTTTGCCCGGCACTGGTTTCACAACGCTCACTTGATGGTCGAAGGACAAAAGATGAGTAAGAGTCTAGGTAACCTTTATACCTTAGAAGATTTAGAGGAAAAAGGATTCACCCCTATGGAGGTGCGTTACACGCTCATTTCTGGCCACTACAAACAGCAGTTAAATTTCACCTTCGCTTCCTTAAAGTCTGGCCGAAGCGCCATGAAGAAAATGGAGAAGGCGGTCACGAAATATCTGGAACAGGCTGGATTGACCGAAGAAGATTTCCTCGCTCTTGCTAAAGCCCCCTACCCTACGGAGTTCGGACACTTTCAACGAGCTTGGGACGGAATCGCCAACGACCTCAATGTATCCCAAGCAACTGGGGGAATCTTTGCCGGTTTCGCGCAGCTGGAAAAAGTAGAGCTCAATACCGATTCCATTCTAAAAGAACTTAAGGCGCTAGCGACTGTGCTTTATGCCATCGGTATTGAACTCTTCCAGAAGGTCGAAGAAACCGTCATTGAAGTCCCCGATGAGGTACAGGCCCTCGGCGAAGAACGTTGGCAAGCCAAACAAGCACGTGACTGGGAAAAAGCGGATGCGCTTCGTACCCAGCTACAAGAAGCGGGATGGCAAAGCCTTGACCGGAAGGACAGCTACGATCTGACTCCCATCACTTAGAACTTATCTTGCTGACACCACTCTTTATTAGACGATGAAAGACATGTCTCCACTCGAAGAAATCCGACACTCGTCGGCTCACATTCTCGCGACGGCCGTATTGCGGTTATTCCCAGAAGCCAAACTCGACATTGGCCCTCCTACGGATACCGGTTTTTACTACGATTTTGATATCGCACACAAATTCACCGCTGAAGACCTGGAGGCCATTGAGGTCGAAATGAAAAAGGTCATTAAGGAGAATCAACGCTTCGAACGTTTTGAGAAGACACGCGAAGAAGCCATCGAATTGATCAAAGAAATCGGCCAAGACGAATACAAGTTGGGTCGCCTTGAGGATATTCCCGAAGGTGACACTATCAGCTTTTACCGAAATGGTGAGTTTGTGGACCTGTGCGCAGGAACCCATGTTAACTACAGCAAGAAGATCAAAGCGTTTAAACTGTTGAGCGTCGCTGGCGCTTATCACCGTGGTGACGAGAAGAACAAGCAACTACAACGCATCTACGGCACCGCTTTTGCAACCAAAGACGAATTGCAGCAGTATCTCGATCAGCAAGAGGAAGCTCGGAAACGCGACCATCGCAAAATCGGCAAAGACATGCAGCTTTTCCATATCGATGAGCATGTGGGACAAGGCCTCGTTCTCTGGACGGCCAAAGGCTCGATCATTCGAAACGAGCTACAGAATTTTATTTCTGAAGAACTTCGTAAACAGGGCTACGATCAAGTTTACACTCCACACATCGGTAAACTGGATCTCTACAAGACTTCTGGTCACTTCCCTTACTACCAGGAATCTCAGTATCCACCCGTAATCGATCGCCAGTCATTGGCTGATCTAGTGGACGAGGACAAAACCTGCTCCGACCTGACTAACCTTCTAGATGAAGGACAAATCGAAGGCTATTTACTCAAGCCGATGAATTGCCCCATGCACATCAAGCTCTTCGATTCGCAGCATCACTCTTACCGTGACTTGCCGGTTCGATTTGCAGAGTTTGGAACGGTTTACCGTTGGGAACAATCGGGAGAACTGAGTGGCATGACTCGCGTTCGTGGGTTCACTCAGGACGACGCTCATCTCTTTTGCACAGACGAACAACTTCAGGATGAGATCAATGGTTGCCTCGGTCTTGTGAAAACCGTGTTCAGCGTACTTGGGATGGAAGACTACCGAGTTCGTGTGAGCTTGCGTGATCCCAACTCAGACAAGTATGTCGGATCTCCCGAAAACTGGGATAAGGCAGAAGCCGCCCTGCGCGTAGCTGCAGAAACGTTGGGTGTTCCCTTCTCAGAAGAAGAAGGAGAAGCCGCCTTCTACGGTCCGAAGATCGACTTTGTAGTAAAAGACGTCATCGGCCGCGAGTGGCAGCTTGGAACCGTGCAGGTGGACTACAACCTACCTGAGCGCTTCGACCTTAGCTACATCGGATCAGACAACAAGCCTCACAGGCCTGTGATGGTCCACCGTGCACCCTTTGGATCCATGGAACGTTTCTGTGGTGCATTGATCGAACACTTTGCCGGGAACTTCCCTATGTGGTTGGCACCGGAACAAGTTCGCCTACTACCTATCAACGATGCAGTCCTGCCATTCGCCGAAGAAGTTGCTTCAAAACTCAAGGCAGCCAAAGTCCGTGTAACAATTGATGGCGCCTCCGAAAAGCTCGGGGCCAAAATTCGCCGAGCCGAACTCGACAAGGTTCCTTTCGTCGGAGTCATCGGTGGACGTGAAGCCGAAGAAGGCAATGTCACGATTCGCTCCCGTGTAGCCAAGAGCAAGGAGGGCACGTATCCGGTCGCCGAATACCTGGATCTTATCCTCGGTGAGATTGCGAACAAGACGCTTCCGGAAGCATAAGCCGGAGATTCCACTTTATCTAGAAAGATAAAAAAGCCCTGCCTCGAAAGGCAGGGCTTTTTAAATGCTTTGATATTAAGCGATCAATCAGATGGCACCTTCACCGCGCTCGTCGGTGCGGATACGAACTGCTTCTTCGATTGGGAGCACGAAGATTTTTCCATCCCCGATCTTACCAGTCTTAGCAGCGTTGACGATGGTCTCGACTACCTTTTCGGCAATCTCACCGCCTACGGCGATCTCGACCTTAACTTTCGGTAGAAAGTCTACAGTGTATTCACTGCCGCGATAGATCTCGGTGTGGCCTTTTTGACGACCGAAGCCTTTAACTTCGGTAACGGTCATACCTTCGATGCCGATCTCGGCAAGGGCTTCTTTAACTTCCTCCAACTTGAAGGGCTTAATGATGGCTGAAATGAGCTTCATTGTGATACCTTTATTTTAAATTATTTAGTGATTGTTTATAAGAACTAGATTCAACGACTGGCAGGAGCGAAGTCGGGATAAGCTTCCTGACCATGTTCACCAATGTCCAGACCTTCGTCCTCTTCTTCAGCAGAAACGCGGATTCCCATAAGTGCCTTCACAATAATGCAAAGTATGAAGGTTCCAACGAAAGCGAATATCGCAACTGAAAGGGTTCCAATCAACTGCGTGAAGAAACTCAAGTCTTCGTTGCCTCCATTAAAGAATGGGAGTCCAACAGCCAAGGTTCCCCAAATTCCACAAACTCCGTGCACAGATATAGCTCCCACGGGATCATCAATTTTGATTTTGTCGAAGAACAGGATCGATATGACTACCAGGACACCTGCAATTAGACCGATTACAACGGAGGACCAAAGTGTTACAGAGTCGGCTCCAGCAGTGATACCAACGAGACCGGCCAAAATACCATTAAGGGCCATAGAAAGATCAGGCTTTTTAAGCAAAATCCAGGAAAAGAAGATGGAAGAGAATCCACCAGCAGCGGCGGCAAGAGCCGTGGTAACGAATACGAAAGATATACCTTCTGGATTTGCGCTAAGGACTGAACCACCGTTAAATCCGAACCAACCGAGGAATAGTAAGAATACTCCAATCGTGGCAAGAGGCATACTGTGTCCAAGGATCGGACGAATTCGTCCGCCTTCCAAATATTTACCCTTACGTGGCCCTAGTACTATGACCGCGGCCAAGGCAGCAAAACCACCAAATGCATGAACAAGTGTAGAACCGGCAAAGTCGTAGAAACCCATACCGTCTAACCAGCCTGCTCCCCATTTCCAAGAACCGGACATAGGATATAGGAACATTACCAAAAGCGTTCCAATCACCATAAAGCTACCGAGCTTAATACGCTCAGCTACAGCACCTGAAACGATAGTCGCAGCAGTTGCAGCAAACATAGCCTGGAAAATAAAGTCAGCCCAGCCCGTCATGGCCAATGCTGTTCCTCCATAGGAGAAGTCCGTGTTTCCATAGGCCTCCATGGTGAGCGGTGAACCCATCGCAAAAAATCCAGAGCCTTCCCAGCCAGGATACATCGCATTGAATCCCCATACGGCATAGGTCAAGAGACCCATACATATGATAAAGACGTTCTTGAAGAGTATGTTGACCGAGTTTTTGGATCGGGTCAGGCCAGTTTCAAGAGTGGCAAATCCCAAGTGCATGATAAACACGAGACCAGCTGCAATTAATGTCCAAAGCACACTAGTTGTGAAGAAATCGAAGGTTTCTCCATACTGCGTCTTAAGAGCCAGATAATCTTCGTCTGGAGCAGCGGCCTCAACTGCAGCAGCGACAGCCTCTTCCTGGGCGAAGCCGTGAATTGCAGATCCGAAGACCCCCAACAACACAAGAGCGGTGAATAGTAGTGATTTTTTTGACTTCATAATTAGATCGGTTAGCTATCGAGATAAGTAAGGTTAAATGCCGATATTTATTCCTCATTTAGCAACCGGTGTGCCAACGGCCGGGTTAATTTGAAAAAAACTTCTGGAACGATCTTCTAATCCACTATTCTTCAACTACTTAAGTTCATTAAAAAGATATCAGAGGAAAATTCATTCCAAACGGATGTTGGAAAAATCATCTCTCCGAAATCGATGAATGAAGAGCACTAGTGCTTAATAGTAATCGAATTTGGCTCTACCCATCGGCCCAAAATCGCGGCCTGTACAAAAATGGACAGTGGCCTTAAAAAGGTGGGCAACAAAAAGGCCCCCACCCGCTAAAGATGAGGCCTGATAATAAAAATTTAGATCTACTACTTTTTATCCACGACGATGGTCTGGATATGTAAATCACGCAGCTGACGCTCGGTCGCTGGTCCCGGACTCTGAGACATCAAACATTGTCCCTTTTGAGTCTTTGGAAAAGCTATGACATCGCGAATGCTTGGTGACCCTGTAAGGAGACCGACAATACGATCGAGTCCCAAAGCAATACCACCATGTGGAGGCGCACCGTAACGGAATGCCTGCACCATATAACCAAAGCGATCTTCAATCACGTCCTTTGGTAACTCGAGCACTTCTTCGAACACCTTCTGCTGAAGTTCGGGTTGATGGATACGAATACTTCCACCACCGAGTTCCATCCCGTTCAATACGAGGTCGTAATGCTGACCACGAACCTTGCGTGGATCTTCATCCAGGTATTTGGCATCTTCGACTACCGGTGCGGTAAATGGGTGGTGAGCCGATACAAAGCGACCTTCCTCATCATCATAGACCATGAGTGGAAATTCGATAACCCAGAAGAAGTCCCATTTGTCTTTGTCAATTGCGAGGCGTCCACGCTTTTTCAAAAGCTCTGCCGCTTCAAGGCGAACCTTACCGAGGATGGAGCAACTACGTTCCCACTCAGCCGCCATGAAGAAAACGATATCTCCGTCTTCAACATTGAGGCGCTCTTTGATCGCAGCCTTCTCTTCGTCGCTAAAGAATTTCAGAATCGGTGACTTCCATTCTCCACTTTCGCGAGTACGGATAAAGGCAAGCCCTTTGGCTCCCATCGCCACAGCCATATCGGTCAAGTATTTCAATTCACCTTCAGTGAGGTCGGAGAGTCCTTTGGCGTTAATGGCCTTTACACTACCGCCGCCCTTGATGACGGAATTGAATACCTTGAACTCGGAGTTTTCGAAAAGGTCATTCAGGTCGTTCAACTTCATGTCGAAGCGACGGTCTGGTCGGTCACTTCCGAAGTTATTCATGGCATCCTCATAGGGCATGCGCTCGAA
Organism: uncultured Opitutales bacterium; assembly: GCA_938075565.1. Lineage (GTDB taxonomy): Bacteria > Verrucomicrobiota > Verrucomicrobiia > Opitutales > UBA2995 > UBA2995. Next base: position 17,245 of record CALJGU010000122.1, read on the forward strand.
AGGAGTCTGAATGTCGACATCGAGTGTCTCCTTCCAAAGGCGCTTCATCATGCCTTCGATCAGAGCATACATGTCTTCCCGATCAATGAAGGACATCTCCAGATCGACCTGAGTAAACTCAGGCTGACGATCAGCGCGTCCATCCTCATCACGAAAACAACGAGCCAATTGGAAGTAACGTTCTACTCCGGCTACCATCAGCATTTGTTTGTACTGCTGAGGTGATTGAGCCAGTGCATAGAACTCACCTGGGTTCACTCTACTCGGCACCAGATACTCGCGCGCTCCCTCGGGAGTACTTTTGAAGAGCATCGGCGTTTCCACTTCAAGAAAGCCTTGGTCATCCAAATAGTCGCGAATGACCTTAGATGCCCGGTGTCGGGTTTTCAGAGTGTTTAAATTCCTGGGACGACGAAGATCGAGATAGCGGTAGGTAAGACGGAGGTCTTCATTCACCTTATCTCCTTTTTCATCATCGATTGGAAATGGAGGAGTCTCAGATGCATTGAGAATCTCAAATTCAGAACCGTGAACCTCTACTTTACCTGTCGCTAAGCGCTCGTTGACCGTTTCATCATCCCGGTTCAAAACTTCTCCGGCGACAGCGATCACACTTTCAGGCTTTAGGTGATGAAGAATCTTAGAGACTTCATCATTGGTATTGGGATTGAAAACAACTTGTGTAATTCCTTCACGATCGCGCAAGTCGACGAATAACACGCCTCCTAGGTCACGAACGTTGTCAATCCAGCCAGTCAGAACTGCTTGTGTACCAACGTCAGTCGTTCTGAGTTCTCCGCAATGATGCGTACGTTTCATGTGATTATCTTTCGTTTCGAATGGTTTTTCCTGAGTAGGAAAATGAAAAGCTGGCTATAAACCGATAGAAGAGACCAGAAATCAACACCAATTTTACCCTCTCTGCAGGTAATATTAAAGGTAGCTATTCTCAACAGAGAGATGTCAGCCCCAATGACCTAGTCCATCCGACGGGTCAAAGCAGTCACATTACCCACTTCATCTTCCACTTCCATGAGTAGACTTTGTTCAGAATCTTTGGGCGAATCCACCTTGAGAATGAAGGTTTCCAGGCTTTCGTCCAAAATTCCGTCCTCTGGGTGAATGGAATCCATATCGTTTCCATTGAGTCGGTAAGTTGCCGAACGAATGAGGCTCGTGCTATCAGACGCAGTTATCTCAAGGGTCACTTCATCTTCATCGCGATCGTAGCTACTTAGAAGGATGACCGGGGGTGTATTATCAATCAGAAATACTTCACTCACCTGTTCCCCAGTTTTCGCTTCAGAAGCTGGATTGGAAGGATCGTCCGTCACCGTAACTTTCAAACGGTAATAACCGTCTGCGAATCCCTGAGTCGTGTAGGATAAATAGGTCTCCTCAAGATCTTCGGCCAAAGTCACCCAGGTATCCTCTCCGAGTGCGGATAGTTTCACCGAGTAGCTAAGATCATCCCCGTTTCCGTCAATCGATCGCCACGCAACGGTTTGCGAGCCGGGCTTAGGAAACAGTTTCACCTGTCGAGGTTTGTTGGCCAGCTTTGCAAATTCTGCTTCGACTCCACTATTCAAGCTCCGGGCAAGATCTACACTTGGATTGGTCGACTGAGTGGTAAAAGTCCGCGTCTCGTATCCTGAATCTAGGATTTTGATGGTGGTAATCAGTGGCGCCAGGTTTTGGGTCCTGGAGAAAAAGCGGACTTGATGTACTGGCGGCACAGCCCCATCCACAAAAAGTAAGCGATACTGCATAAAACGCGATGGCGGGAGTGGGTTGCGGAAAACGCCATTTTCTCCAGCCAACTCAGTCCACTCTGTCCACGTACGGTCCGGGCTTTCAAGATTTCCACCACGAACTTCTACACCGATCTGCGACTCTTCGCCGGGATTGCTGTAAACCTGGAAGCTTCCATATTTCGAGACATGATCAAAATCCACAACTTCAGATTGAAAATAGCCTTCCGAAGATTCGTTCGTATCAAGTTTCAGAATGCGGCCTGGATTGCTACAGATGAGATAGTATACACCCTCATCGCCAGCCGGAATAACACCTGTAATCTCACCACCCGCTTCTAGCGTATGAAGCAGAGACCAATCGCCAGGATTTGAAACTTCGTACAAATGCCCTTTGCTACCAGTGCCCAGAATCATCTGCCCATTAGGCATTTGAGCCAGTGAGTAGATTGAAATGTTATTCTCCAGCCACCAGTTAGTAACGAAGCCCTCAGTATCCATCCAATATAAGGACCCTGAATCACTCCCTCGGGCCGAAACCGTCATTGCATAAAAGGGAGTTGGTTTCTGATCCCCATTGCTCGGTGTGTCCGTATCGGCAAAGAACGAACTGCCTGAGGAGTTGCTTGATTGGCTGCTCGAAGATGAGGAAGAAGTTGGTTTCTTCAGACTGGAGGAACGGCCCGGCTGATTAAAGGAACTGAAAAAGATCGTTCCGTCCTTCTGAGGTAGAATGGAGCGCACTTCCCGTTCTCCGGTAGAATAGATCACATTCCCCTCCCCTTCAGAATCAATCCGATAAAGGAGGCCATGCGTTGCACTTCCCGCCAACAAGTTTCCATCGGCCTCAAATGCAAGTGCCGTAATGTGCGTTTCTTCAGAATCAAAGAATACCTCCGCTTCGGGATCTTTATCACCCGTATCAATACGATAAATTTTACCTTTCGACCCGGTTGCTAAGTAGAGATTTCCGTCTTCGCCGAAAACCATATCCCAGACATATTCGTCCTCAAGCTTCAGGAATATCTCTACGGCTCCATTGCGATTCACACGGTACAAGGTTCCGTCCGGAGACACTGCAACATACAATTGATCACGACTGTCGAGAGCAATGGCCCGTGTCATGAGTCGGTTGGGTTCAAAAACGGTTTCGCTCTCACCTTCCGGTGTCACTTTATAAACGGCACCTTGATTACCGGTGCCAACGTAAAGGTTTCCTTTTGAATCGACTACGGCATCCCACAAGATGGGAGCATCCAACTCGGCCAAGGTTTCCAACGCAGGAGCAGCTAATAAATATCCGTCGGTGTGCAGGGATATCTCATTCAGCTCACCCTTACTGAAGTCATCAAATGACTGATGAGTCGTCTCATGGGTTCGTGCCCCCAAGAAGGCGGTAGTAGTAACAAAAACCAGTGCGGTAGAAAAAAGTCTCATATCATTCAACAGTTAGGGGTAGCGAAGCACTGCCTCTAAATTCCGAGTCTACGGGTATGCGCATCTCGAATCCGCTTTGCTTGCTGGTGTCCTTATCAATTTTTAAGCCCTTGGCGTTCTTGAGCAGCATGAGTGTGGAAGGAGGCAATCCAGCCAGGTGTTGCCCCTCCAGACTGATGCCGGGAGAGCGCCTCAACAATTTGATGTAAATGTGATCCCGGCTCTTAAGCTCCTCAATACGCTTCAATAAATGATCGAACTTAGTGGCGGTGTAAAATCCTTCGAACTCAACCTGATCAACCGCTATCGCATCAGCCACCAATACTTCAACAAGCTCTTTGCGTATTTCTTCCGGCAATACAAAGGATACTTGTTTGGAAAACCGTTCTCCCTGATGAGTCTTCATCTGGAGCGTCAGGTTAACAGAAGCTCCTGCGCTCACCTTCTCTTCATGCATGTAGACCGCCTCAAGGTAGGTAATGTCCGTCACCGGTCGCGCTTCAATTTCTACCTCCAATGATTCAACGACGGGCGATTCGAATGTATTATCAGTTAGCAATTGGTGGATTGCCATTTGTTGGAATGCAGCGGACGCAGCCACTCCTGCTCCAGAGAAAATGTCTGTCACTTCTACGGGGTCATAGCCATCCACATGGATCTTGGTCTTTATACGAAGTGTTTGCTCCTCCGAGTACTCTATTCCACCTTGTAGTGCTTCCATGGTAGCCATGGCTCCCACCACAGGGCTTAACCGCGGATGGCGAAACATTTTAGCGGAAAACGTTTTGTCTTCGAAATCCGGATACGTAACAGATATGGACAAATCCGACATGGGAGAGATCGGCCCTAATTCAGCAGCAATGCCGGTCAACCGATCCTGGTAAACACGCCCGACAAAATCTCCCGTATTTGACAGTTTGAAGGAAGAGGGCATCGAGCGGACGATGGTTAATACTTCAGCTTGAGCCAGAGGCATCTCGACAGATCCCCATTGAAAGAAGGGGTGGCCAAAAGCCAGCAGTTGATCGCCCTCCACGTGGGTCACCGTTCCAGTGGCACCGAAACTGAAATCACCATGCATCAAAACCGCAGCCACTGCCGAGCCAGCTTCGATCTCGCCTGTAAGTTCAGCGGATGCAGATCCACCGGGACCATTCATGACCTTTACGCCCAGCTCATCTAATGTTTCACTAAATGCCGCAAGGGTGCGGTCAGATATCCCAGCAGCGATCAACGGTGCGGGTAAGGGTTGAAGAACAGTTTGAAAATCATTCAGTCGGCTGCGGCTGGCTGGTTCAACGGACTTCCAATAGGAATTAATAGAACCACCAGCAGCTACTTCCCCACCACGATCCTCTAGAACCGGCAACATGTTATGAATGGGAGTTACACCGATGATAGCCTGTTCCTTTGGCCAGGTGTATCCGTATGCATAAGCACCAACCAGTTTCCCATCAATGAAGACCGGACTACCACTCATTCCAGCCACAGGACCAGATAGAATGTTTCGATCGTCGATGGCTTCACAAATGATCACCGATTCATTCGGCCCAATAAAATGCTCTGCAATTCCGATTACACGAAGCGGAAACGCCTCCACCTCCGTACCAGACATTACAGTAAGCCACTCCCCCTCCATGCCCGGCTTCACTTCCTCAAGCGGCATTAGTTCGTAACAACTATTCAACTGAGCACACAGACCTCCTGCTAAGGAGAGGCTCATCAGAGCGAGGGCTGTATTAAAAGCGAGGCGCATTGAGGGAACTATTCGATAACAAGGTTTTGTCCGGTCATTTCTTCAGGCTGTTCCAAGCCTAATAAATGAAGAACGGTCGGGGCTATATCAGCTAGACGTCTATCTGACTGATTTAGTTTCAAACTTTCGCACCCTTTTCCATAAATTGCCAGTTCAACCGGATTCAATGTATGCGCCGTATGCGGACCATCCACCGTGGGGTCCCACATCTGATCACAATTTCCATGATCGGCAGTCACCAAGGCAACGCCGCCGACTTCATCGATCGCATTAAGTAATTCATCCAGACAGGCGTCTACTTTAATACAGGCCTTTTCAACCGCTTCCATGGAACCGGTGTGACCCACCATATCGGGATTGGCGAAATTGACTAAGATAAAATCATACTTCCCGGAGAGAATGGCATCTTTTGTAAACTCCTTTACCTCCTCAGCCGACATTTCGGGAGCAAGATCGTAAGTGTTTACCTGCGGGCTTGGAGCCATGGCCCAGTCCTCACCAGGAAACGGTTCTTCCCGGTAGTCGTTAAAGAAAAAAGTCACATGTGGGTACTTTTCGGTTTCTGCACACCTGAACTGCGTCTTTCCATGATCAGCCAAATACCCTCCCAGAATATTCACCATTTTGTCGACACGTGGAAAAACGATGTGATCGAGCATGTCCTTTTTGTATTCCGTCATGCCGGCGTAATAGAGATCCAACTTCTCTCCACGATCGAAGTCCTCGAAACCATCTTCAATAAAAGCACGGGTAATTTCCCGAGGCCGGTCTCCCCGATAATTGTAAAAGACGACTGCATCGCCATTTCCAATCGTGGCAATAGGCTCATCACCTTCTCCAGTGATCCAGGTAGGCACGACAAACTCATCACCTTGACGAGAACTATCGAGCGGATTGTCGTAGTAATGCTGTACGGCCTCAGCGGCAGAGCCAGCGGTGTGATCCGCTTCCTTGCCGGTTAAGAGATGGTAGGCTTTGTAAACGCGCTCCCAGCGGTTGTCTCGGTCCATACTCCAAAATCGTCCACACACAGAGGCAATTTTTCCGATACCCAGCTCAGCGCATTTAGCTTCGACTTGTTGGATGTAACCCAGCCCGCTTTTGGGCGAGGTGTCCCGACCATCCGTAAAAGCATGGATGTAGGCCTCTTCTACTCCCGCCGCTTTCGCCTCGATCAATACGCCATAAAGATGTTCCAGCAATCCATGGACTCCTGCATCCGACACGATGCCCAATAAATGGAGTTTCCCCCCACTCTTGGCGCGGCTAAATGCTCCCTGAAGGGTTTCATTGCTACGGATACTGCCCGTATCAAAGGCCTTGGTGATCCGAACCACTTCCTGATCAACGATCCGTCCAGCACCGATATTCTGATGGCCCACCTCGCTATTTCCCATCACTCCGACAGGCACTCCGACATCGAGTCCACAGGCTGCGAGCTCCGTCCGAGGCCAATTTTCCGTCAAATTGTCAGAAACGGGCGTTGGGGCACGTTTAATTGCATTAAAGGAATCCTGGTCCGAGTTGTGGTTGGCTCCCCAACCGTCACGAATAACCAGAAGTACCGGGCGTTTTCCCTCTTTCATATATTGGCAAATATCTTAGGTCTGAATGCTGCCCCATCCCGAGACAGAGAATCGCAAAGAATCGGGAAATAACCGCCCCAAGTCTAGAACTTATCTTTAAAAAAAACATCTTCTCGGTCGTCGCGTTGACAGCCCAGAAAATTGTAGTTCTTAATACACAATTGAGCGACCCTTCGATTCGATCCTGTAATCCGCGTCAAACCCCAGTCAGCTAATGTCCCGCAGTGTTCTCCTCACACCCTTTTGCTTTTTTTCAACCCAGATCGCCAGCTTTGGAAAGATCCTTTATGTAGATCATTCGGCAAGTGGCAGTAACAATGGCTCCTCCTGGGGAAACGGATTTCAGGATCTACAATTAGCGATTACAGAAGCGGAAGAAGGAGATGAAATATGGGTAGCGAAAGGGACATATTTGCCAGGTGAATCTCGCACAAATTCGTTTCACTTGAAATCCGGAGTAGCCATGTATGGCGGATTTCCAGCCGGTGGGAGTGACGGCGGCTTTGAAGCACGTAACTTCGAAGCGTTTGAAACTATCCTCTTATGAGATCTGCTACAAAATGATGGACCCAATTTCGCAAATAACCACGAGAACGTCTATCATATCCTGATAGCCGATACCGTAAGCAGCACCACGATTCTAGACGGCTTTACTATCAAGGGTGGTAATGCGAATGGAGGTGGTGAGGATGATTCAGGTGGTGGTATGGACGTGAACATCAGCTCCGGAGGATCTAGATTTGATGTATCCGTACCAACTGTAAGCAACTGCCGTTTCACCAACAATAGTGCTTCAGCGCGAGGAGGTGCCCTCGTCAACTATACTGGTGGGGGGAGGATTTACAAACTGCCAGTTTGATGGAAATCAGGCACTAGCTAGTGGCGGCGGTGCCGTCTATAACTCTGGCGGAGGACCCGAATTTATTGGCTGTGGCTTTATAAATAACCGAACGGGCTGGGCTGGTGGTGCTATTTACAATGGTGGTAGGGCTCAAGAAAACAGAGAGTGCGTCTTCATAGGCAACCAGGCACAGGCCGGTGGAGCGATGTCCATCACAGAGGCTAATCGGTTTATATTTAATTCCATTTTCCTAGGCAACAAAGCCGAGACTCTTGGAGGAGCTGTCTATCTTGGCAAATCTGATTCTACATTCAGCCATTGTACCTTTTCAGGAAATAGGGCCGATGAAGGAGGCGCAATATTCATCAACTTCAGCTCAAACCCTTCACTGGTGAATAGCATAGTATGGAACAACGAATCCCTAAGTTCTATTATCCCAGTACGAGCAAGTATCGGTAAGGCAGACAATGATGACTCTGAGATTACCATCACTCACAGCCTCGTTGAACATTCGGGAGGAAGTTCTAACTGGGGCACCAGGACGGGCATCGACGAGGGAAATAATTTGGACAGTGATTCGAATTTCCTAACTCCGGTTGATCCATCAACTGCCCCTACAACGCTTGGTAATCTAGCTCTGCTACCAGGATCTCCTGCCATCGACGCTGGGGATAACGAAGCCGTCAGTAGCTTCTTCGTAGGCGAAACTGCAACCGTTGTTGATTATCCAACCGATGTGGCTGGATACCCACGTGCCATAAAAGGTTTTCTGGAAACGGCCCGGGTCGACATGGGAGCCTATGAGTTAAATCCAGCCCGCGCACCATTGACCACCCTTTCCATCACAACGAACACCGGGATGGTTACAAGAAGCGACGAAGCAAGGTATTGGATTAGCTTTAGCAAACACGTTTCCAATTTTGATTCAGTGACAACAGACCTCGTCATTGAGACAACTGTTACGATCAACTTTGACCCTCCATTCATTTCGGGCGGAGGAGATATTTATGAGCTAACCTTCCAAAAAATTACCGGAGAAGTTACCCTTTCGGTATCGGTTGCAACGGATAGTGATATCCAGGACGATTTAGGTGAGGCTCTTTTTTATTCACCAACGAGTCCTTCAATTTTATTTGTAGCCCCTGATTCGACTATACGATTCGTCAGGGCAGCCAACCAAAGTCCAATTGCTCCATACACCGATTGGGATAGCGCTGCCACTGATCTTCAACTTGCGATCGACTCCTGTTTCCCGGGCGACATGGTTTGGGTAGCCAAAGGGGTTTATCAGCCAGGAACTTCAATGGATCGCATTGCAACATTTCGCCTTAAAAACGGAGTCACTATTTTCGGGAGGTTTTCTGGAACAGAAACCAAACTAATACAAAGAAGCGAAGATCCTGAAACAAACGAGACCATTCTTTCCAGTGATCTTCTAAACAACGACAATGGTGAAGAAACCAATTATTTCGATAATGTCTACCACGTGGTAACCGGAACGGGAAACAATGCCACAGCGGTGCTAGATGGATTCACTATAACCGGTGGCTATGCCAATTCACAATTCCCGCATGATAGTGGCGGTGGCTTTTACAGCGATGGACCCCGAACACCTACTCTAACTAATTGCCGATTCATTGAAAACTTCGCTCAAGCCAAAGGTGGTGCCGTTTATATCCAAGGCACTACAGCATCGATCTCTAATTCCCAATTTTTATCGAATACTAGTGCTTACGGAGGTGCCATCTACCTAGATGAGTTGGGAAATATGGAGATCTCGAATTCCATTTTTTCTGGGAACATTGGAGGCTTAGGAGGCGCTGTTTATAACAACCAATGTTCGAGACTTTCCTACATCAACTGCGCTTTCACAGGAAACGACTCCTACACTAGCGGAGGGGTTTGTAATAATCAAGGATCTGAGATACAATATATCAATTGCACCTTCACGGCAAACAAGCGCGGTCGAGACGGAGGGGCTATTCATAATGTATCCAGCTCGCCCCATTTCTTAAATTGTATCATCTGGTGGAATGGAAACGAACCTTACGCAAATCAGGCTGAATCATCGGTATTAAATGAAAATTCGAGTCCTCTGTTTAGCTATAGTCTGGTCGCCAATTCCGGTGGTAGTTTCGATTGGAATCCGGAAACCGGTGTCGATGGAGGCAACAACATCGACATAGATCCACAATTTTCCAAAGCGATCAGCCCTAACAGTACTCCCACCACAGACGGTGATTTCAGACTGACGGTCGCCTCAACCGTCTTGGATAGTGGAGACAAAACCGTGAATCCAAGCTATGTGGATTTGGCAGATGGTAAACGCGTTCGTAACGGGCAAATCGATCTCGGTCCCTATGAAGGGGGATTGCTTTTCGATGAGACCTTTCAATATCAAGATTGGATTGAGGCTTATTATTCAAGAAACCTCGGAGAAGATGTCCTGGGACCGACCCAAGATCGTGATGAAGACCAGCTGACAAATTTGGAAGAGTATGCCTTTGGCTTGAATCCGACCAAGCACGATAGATCCATCGTACTCGAACGAACATATATGGAAACGCGGGGCACGCCGGTCGCTTTGATTCTAGAAGAGGGACGGGCAATGGTATTTTCACAACGATCGGGATTCAAATCCCTTGGACTCAGCTATACATTTGAATGCAGCGAAGACTTGAATACGTGGACGGCATGCCAGGGAGATACCATTTCCATGGACCGAGACGGAGAAATGGAATTAACCGGATTCATACTAGATGAAGCCTCATACAACTCAGGCAAACGCCAGTTTCTAAGAGCGACTGTCCATTTGGATCAGTGAGTGACCCATCACGAATTCCCTTAAAACAAAGGCTCATTTCATAAAACCAGCAAGAATCAGATCATAACATCCTCTGGACTGATTGATGGACTAGGTCCGCCCATACTAGGGAGTTCTGGCATATGAGAAGTCACTATTGGAGAGCAAATAAATTAGCGCGCAGAACGCTTGACTTGTAAGGCTTAAATAGCTTTCTTCCGGCGCTTATCGGCGACCTGTTTACCAGGATACCCAGAATCCTTTTACTGTTATGCCCACCAAACTGAAAGATACTCTTACGCTTCCATCGACCGAGTTCCCCATGCGGGCGAATCTCGTTCAACGTGAGCCCGAGCGCATTAAGCATTGGGAAAAGGAAGGGCTGTATGAGAAAATTCAGGAGAAAAACGCCGATAATCCATCTTTTATCCTCCACGACGGGCCTCCCTTCACCAGTGGAGACGTGCACATTGGCACAGCTTTAAACAAATGCCTCAAGGAATCCATCATCCGCTACAAGTCGATGAAGGGATTCCGCGCACCTTACATTCCAGGCTGGGATTGCCACGGCCTACCTATTGAGCAACGCGTAACCCGCGAAATGCGTGAGCAGGGAAAGGACCTCCCTTCCTCAGAAATCCGCAATGCCTGCTCCGAATTCTCCCTGAGATTCATGGATATCCAGCGGGAACAGTTTGTCCGATTGGGAATTCTGGCCGATTGGGAGCAAGAATACCGTACTCTAGACCCCGAGTATGAAGCCGACATTCTGCGCACCTTTTCCTCCTTTATCGATAAGGGCCTCGTCTATCGCAGCAAAAAGCCGGTTTATTGGTCCATCCCCTACAAAACGGCCCTGGCCGAAGCGGAAATTGAGTATAAGGACCACGTCAGTCCATCCATCTGGGTAAAATTCAAACTACCCGAAACGGGCGCACTCGCGATTGAGGGTGATGTATCCATCGTTATCTGGACCACTACTCCTTGGACTATCCCTGCCAACTTGGCCGTAGCGGTTCATCCACGAGTAGATTACGTGGTCATGGTCGCCGGGGACCAAAAACTGATTGTGGCCAAGGACTTGGCTGAAACCGTAGCCAAAAATGTGGAGCTCGGTGAATACACAATTGAGAAGGAATTCAAAGGCGAAGCACTGGATGGCCTGATCAGCAAACACCCTTTCATAGACCGCGACAGCCCAATCCTGTTGGCTGACTACGTAACCACCGAAACCGGAACCGGCGCTGTCCACACGGCACCTGGTCATGGTTTGGAGGATTATATGTCCGGGCTGAAATACGGATTGGAAATTTATTGTCCGCTGGACAACGAAAGTAAATACATCGACGACGGGCAAATTCCACCTGAATTGGTTGGAGTATCCGTCTTGGAAAAGAAGGGACGAAGCCAAGCCAACGTCGAAGTCCTAAAGCTACTCGAAGATTCAGGTAATCTGCTGAAATTCGAAAAGTTTGAGCACAGCTACCCACACTGCTGGCGCTCCAAGACTCCCGTCATTTTCCGTGCTACGCCGCAGTGGTTTGTTTCCATGGACACGAATGGATTCCGTGAACAGTCACTCGAAGCTATTGGCAAAGTAGATTTTGTTCCTAGCTGGGGAGAAAACCGAATTCGCGGCGCAGTAGAAGGCCGCCCGGATTGGTGCGTAAGCCGTCAACGAAGCTGGGGAGTTCCCATCCCTGCATTCTACGACGAAGAAGGAGAAGCCTATCTCGATGCAGAGGTGGTGAGAGCCATTGCCGCCAAGATCGAGAAGAAAGGAACCAACTACTGGTTCGAAAATGATGCTGCGACGATTCTCGAAGGCATTGATCTTCCAGAATCCTGGCAGGGCAAAACCTTAAGCTGTGGAAAAGACACTTTGGACGTTTGGATAGATTCAGGATCGAGTCACCAAGCCGTTCTTAAACGACGAGACGCACTACACTTCCCGGCAGATCTCTATCTCGAAGGTAGTGACCAGCATCGCGGATGGTTTCAATCGTCTCTATGGACTTCCATGGCTGCAGAAGGCCAACCGCCTTACAAGGAAATCGTAACCCATGGTTTTATTGTAAGGGGTGATGGCACCAAGATTAGTAAAAGCGATAACAAGGGAGGAAAACCTCAAACATCGGACGCCTACATCAATCAATATGGTGCAGACGTAATTCGACTGTGGATCGCCTCTCAAGATTATCGTAACGACATCCCCGTTTCGGACGATATCATCAAACGTATCGTGGATAGCTATCGTCTTGTTAGAAATACCCTTCGGTTCCAGCTTTCTAATCTATTCGATTTTAATGCTGAGACAGACGCTGTTTCCATTGAGGACCTAGACGTCATCGATCGTTGGGCCTTAAGTAAAACAGCTGAACTGATCGGTCCCGTGACCGAGGCATACGATAAATACGAATTCCACCGGGTTTATCAGCTGATTAATCAATTTTTCTCGGTTACTCTATCGGCCATGTATCACGACATGCTGAAAGACCGCCTTTATACACTGGCGCCTGATTCAGCATTACGCCGGTCCTCACAAACCGCTATCTACCACATATTTAAGACCGTTTCTCGCTTATTGGCTCCCATCGTGGCGTTTACGACTGATGAGGCCTGGAGTTACTTCAAAAACGGTGAGGAATACAGTTCAAGTTCAATACATCTAGATAGTTGGCCAGAGGCTCCAGAGAGCTGGAAATGGCCCGAGAATGTCGAAGAATTTGAAAATATATTAAAATTCAGAACCCAGGTGAATGAACTGCTGGAAAAGGCTCGACAAGGCAAAGAAATTGGAAAATCTCTCGACGCCGTCGTAAGCATTACAGGTTCAAACGACGATCCCCTCTTTCAAACTCTTCTAAAATACGAACCCAAACTTCCGGAAATATTTATTACTTCCCAAGTCTCTTTGGAACCAACTGAAATTGAAACTGTATCTGTAACCATCCAACCAGCAACCGGGGAACGCTGCCCTAGATGCTGGAGAACCGTAGAATCACTTTTAGAAACCACTATCCAAGACAACTTATGCCCCCGCTGTAAGGAGGCATTGAACGTTTAATACCAAAAAATTCCAATTGTCATGCCTGCCAAAAAAACCGCTGCAAAAAAAGCAACCAAAGCGAAACCTGCTGCTGAGAAAAAAGCACCTGCCAAATCAAACGCCAGCAACGGCAAAGTCGCTGCCTTCACTTTGGATGATGTGCAAAGCCTTCTAAAAACTAAAAAGAAGGACGAACCGAAAAAGGAAACAAAGCCGACTAAGGAAGTGGCCAAGAAAAAGGTCGTTGAAGAAATCGAGGATGTTCCGCATGAAGCACAAAACCTCGGCGCAGCATCTCTTGCTGACATTCTTGGCTTCGATCCCAGCAAAGGATCAACCAGCCCCCCAACAGACGAGACCAAGGTTCCTAAGAGATTCAAAGTTTACTACGACCTGCTTATCGAATTGCGTAACCACGTAAATGACGAGCTCGACCTTCATACCCGCGAAACGTTGAAAAAATCCAACAAGGAAGATTCCGGCGACATCGCAAGCTACAGCCAACATATGGCTGATGAAGGCACAGATAATTTTGACCGCGACTTTGCGTTGAGCCTAGTATCAAACGAGCAAGAAGCCTTGGCCGAAATCGAAGAAGCGATTGGACGCATTTTTGATGGATCTTATGGCGTCTGCGAAATTACAGGGGAAGCGATTACAAAAGAGCGACTCATGGCTGTGCCATTCACAAAGCACTCCCTGGAAGGCCAACAACAACTGGAAAAGAATAAGCGTTTCTCAGTGCAAAAGTCCGGTGGAGTTTATAGCACTGGTATCGAAGACTCTACTCAGTTCATAGCAAACGACGATGGCGACTAAACCTTTGTCCGTAGACGATAAAGTTTCACGGTTTGATCGCATAATTTACTACCGCTTGTTTTTCATAGTCGCGGCCACTGCCGCCATTCTGGATCGTGGTTCCAAATGGATTGTTCAAAAGACGATTCCCAATGGAGCTTATGATTCGTCCTCGATGATCGAGGTAATCCCCAATTTTTTCTATATTTGCCATATTGGCAATACGGGTGCGGCCTGGGGAATGTTTCACGGCAAAAGCTTTCTGTTAGCCTTGTTTTCCTTAGTCGCCCTCGCGCTACTCTATTTCTTCAGAAAAAGCCTGGGGCTGAGAAACATTTTTGTTCAGTTATCTCTAGGCCTGGTAACAGGAGGAATACTGGGGAACTTGTACGACCGCCTAGTATTCAACCACGTGGTAGACTTCCTGGATGTTCACTTGGGTTTCTACAGGTGGCCGGCTTTCAATGTCGCAGACTCAGCTATACTGATTGGCGTCCTACTCTTCTGCTATTACAGCTTTAAAGAAGAAGCGACCCGCAAGGTACAGGAACAACAATAAGCTCCAAGTGCTTTTACTCGATGTTCGCGATCTGTTCGCGTAAACGTTCGAGCTCATTTTTGAAGTCAATCACGTGTCGCGAAATGCGAATGTCATTTGACTTACTACCTATGGTATTGATTTCTCGGTTCATTTCCTGAAGCAAAAAATCGATCTTGCGCCCCACCGGTCCAGAAGCATCTAAAAATTCTGCCAACTGATCCATATGACTTCCAAGCCGGGTGATTTCCTCAGAGATGTCACTTCGGTCGGCGAACAAAGAGATCTCTTTCAAGACACGTTCGTCATCAAGGTCCAATTCAAGGTCGGCCTGACGTAGACGCTGAAACAGCAACTCACGGTAATTGGAGACGCTATCCCCAGAGTAACGTTCAACCTCCTTCACACTCGCCCCCAGCAATCCAAGGCGGTCCTGCAAATCTTCCTTCAATTTCGCACCTTCGCTTTCGCGCATGGCAACCAACGCTTTTACCGCTTCGGTAAACGCATCGCAAACCCTCTCCTTCACATCCTCAGCATCAGGAAGCACCTGATTCTTTTTTGCATACAGAGCGAGTTGGAACAATAGATCCGGGGTTGATTCAAATGGGACATCCAAGTCGTTCGATAATTTTTTGAGCTGACTAAAGATTTCTGAAACGCCTTTCGTATCAAAATCTCCACTACCCGCTTCACTCGAAAACTGAGCTTGAATATTAACAACAACACGACCGCGTTGAATGTGCTCTTTTAGAATGGACAAGAGGCTTCCTTCAAGAAGCTGCCATTCCCGAGGCATCAGGACATTCGCATCGAGCGCCTTCCGATTTACAGAGTGAACTTCGATGGATATTTCCAAGTTCTCGTGAAGCGCAGATCCGCGCCCATATCCAGTCATCGAATACATTAAAGCTCTCCCTCTCCAAGTATGCGTGCAGCCTGCTGAACATCCTTATCTCCACGGCCACTTAAGTTCACTAACAAAATCGAATCTTTGGGCATTTCGGGAGCGCGCTTTAAAGCATAGGCAATCGCATGCGAGGATTCCAAAGCGGGGATAATGCCTTCGGTCTGACTGCACTTCTGAAATGCTTCCAGCACGTCTTCATCAGTAGCGTAGGTGTAATCGATACGACCTTCATCACGATAGTAAGCATGCTCTGGTCCGATAGCAGCGTAGTCCAATCCAGCAGAGACAGAATGAGTCAGCTCAATTTGGCCGTCAGGATCCTGAAGGACGTAAGTCTTGGTTCCCTGAAGAACCCCTAACTTCCCTCCTTGGAAACGGGCCGCGTGTTCACCTTGTTGAATGCCATGACCACCAGCTTCGACACCGACCATGCGAACAGATTTATCTTCCAGAAAATCGTAAAATAGACCTATTGCATTACTACCTCCGCCGACACAGGCACAAAGCTCATCGGGCAAGCGTCCTTCCCTTTCAAGGATTTGCTCCTTGGCTTCCTCACCAATCACTCGGTGAAAATCGCGCACCATCATCGGGTATGGGTGAGAACCCAAAGCAGAACCAAGAATGTAGTGAGTACTTCGAACATTGGTCACCCAATCACGCATGGCCTCGCTAACAGCCTCTTTTAAAGTCTTTTGTCCTGCATCCACGGGAACGACTTTTGCGCCACACAAGCGCATACGGTAAACGTTGAGCGCTTGGCGCTCCATATCGACGCGCCCCATATAGATAACGCATTCCAGACCAAACTTGGCACAGGCTGCGGCAGTCGCGATACCGTGCTGCCCAGCACCTGTTTCGGCAATAATACGCTTCTTGCCCATTCGCAGTGCAAGCAGAGCCTGACCAATCACATTGTTGATCTTGTGAGCACCGGTATGGAGCAAATCTTCGCGCTTAAAATAAATTTTAGCGCCACCAAGCTCTTTGGTTAGGCGTTCGGCAAAATACAGCTCCGTCGGGCGGCCGGCAAATTCCTTGAGATGCCATTTGAGTTGCTTCTCATATTCAGGGTCCTTGCGGGCTTCGGCATATACCTCTCCTATTTCCTGCAAGGCTGTCATGAGCGTTTCCGGCACATAAGCGCCACCATAGGGACCGAAGTGTCCAGCCTCGTCGGGTAACATTGACGGATTAACGGATGTTTCTGTACTCATTTCGCTATAAAAGTCTTACTCAATAGAATTGCACCAGAAAAATGTCGAGACGACTGAATGAATATTCCTAGCCGACCTGCGCCAAAAATTAATCATTCCTCGTTTTTCAGGAAAGTTAGCAAATCCTGGAATTTAGCCAGGTTTGTCTCATCGATCTTCACTAGATCCTCATGAGCACCAATAAGCATCTCCTTTTTTTCCTCTTCAGTCTGAGCCTCGCAAGTGAGCCCTTCTGCGCCATCAGAGATTTCCTCTGCCTGATCAGAGCTGTTTTCAACAATGTTGACGATACGATGCAGGCCGAGATTTTTGACCAATTCTAGATTTCTTTCCCCAAGCCCGGTCAAAGTAACAGAGCCTTGTGGTTTAGACCGTTGCGTATCAATCGCAAGTCCAGCCAGAATCCCCAAAAACGTGCTGTCCATTCCTTCGCATTGGGCAAAGTCCAAGGAGAACTCATGGCTTCCCTTCGATACCATATTTCGAAAAAAGGTGCGTAAGGGGCTGCAATTCAGAAAATTGGCCCGGCCACAAATATGAACCAGAATGGGTCGGCTCGACACATCTACCTGAAAGGTAGGCTCGGTATCATCAGCCATATTTTAGGAAATTATTGTGATGCGATAATGTTGCGAAGAACGTAGGGTAAAATACCTCCATGACGGTAGTATTCTACTTCAATCCCAGTATCGATGCGCAATCTTACCTGAGTTTTAAAAGTGCTTCCGTCTGCCCGCTTGACTTCCATGTCCAGAAGGATTCCTGGCTGTAGATCATTGGAAAGACCACTAATTGAAACTTCTTCTGAACCATCCAACTGGAGGGAATCGACACTCTCGCCGTCCACGAACTCCAGTGGAAGTACACCCATTCCAATCAAATTGCTGCGGTGAATTCGCTCGAAGCTTTTGGCAACAACGGCTTTCACGCCTAAAAGATTGGTGCCTTTGGCGGCCCAGTCACGAGAACTTCCCATGCCGTAGTCAACGCCTCCGAACACGATAGTTCCGGTGCCACGTTTCTTGTATTCCTGACAAGCATCATGAATAGCCATGAGCTCACCTTCCGGCATCAGTTGGGTATATCCACCTTCCTTACCATCGGCCATGCGGTTTTTGATTCGCACATTGGCAAACGTTCCCCGCGTCATGATTCGATCATTACCACGACGAGAGCCATAGGAATTGAAGTCATTTTGCTCGACTCCTTTAGAGATTAGGAATTTTCCAGCTGGTGTTTCTGATTTGAACGCACCCGCTGGGGAAATGTGGTCTGTAGTTACCGAATCTCCGAGGATCGCCAATGGACGCAAATCATTCAGATTGTTGATTTGGTTAGGATCCATTCCGAATCCGTCAAAAAATGGTGGTTCCTGAATATAAGTACTGTCGTCCTTCCAATTATAAATATCACCCGTTGATGATTCCACCGATTGCCATTCAGGAGATGCATCCATGATCTTGGCATATTGTTCAGTGAACATGGAGGATGTGATTCCTGATGCTACGTTTTCTTGAACTTCTTCCTGGCTTGGCCAGATGTCTTTCAAATAAACCGGATTTCCGTCCGAGTCATTGCCGATCACATCGGTATCTAGGTTAATATCCACTGTGCCAGCTAAGGCATAAGCCACTACTAAAGGAGGTGACATTAAGAAATTGGAGCGAATCGATCCGTGAACTCGCGCTTCAAAATTCCGGTTACCAGACAAAACACTGGCAGCGACTAAATCACCTTCTCGGATGGCATTTTCGATAGGATCAACCAATGGGCCACTATTACCGATACAAGTAGTACATCCGTAACCCACTAAGTTGAAACCGATTTTATCGAGATATTCCTGAAGCCCTGTTGCTTCCAGATACTCGGTCACAACACGAGACCCTGGAGCCAAACTTGTTTTGACGGTTGGATCAATCGTCAGGCCTTTCTCAACCGCTTTCTTAGCTACCAGGCCAGCAGCAATCATCACGTTCGGATTAGAGGTATTGGTGCAACTAGTGATAGCTGCAATTAACACACTACCGTGTCCAATCTCGGGCTCGGCAACTGCAACGGCTCCATCTCCAGATCGAACTGCTACGGTGGTAGAAATGTCTTCCGCAGATTTTCCAAAACCACCTTCAGCTACAGGCATCTCAAACAAAGAACGAAAACGTTCCTTGAGATCAGGCACATTGATGCGATCTTGTGGTCGCTTAGGTCCGGCAACACCGGGCACAACAACTGCCAGATCGAGGTCTAAAGATTTAGTGTACTCAACTTCACCAGCCTTGGGTATTCCAAACATACCTTGAGCCACGTAGTAGTCGCGAACTTGATTGATAGAAGCCTCGTCACGTCCGGTTAAGCGAAGGTAATCGAGCGTCTTATCATCAATGGGGAAGAATCCCATAGTTGCTCCGTATTCGGGAGCCATATTTGCGACGGTAGCGCGGTCAGCCAGAGTAAGCTTCTCAGCACCATCGCCATAAAACTCGACAAACTTTCCCACTACTTGCTCTGCACGTAGCAATTCCGTGACGTGGAGGGCGAGGTCTGTAGCTGTTACACCTTCGCGCAAACTGCCAGACAAGTTAACACCAATTACCTCAGGAGTCTGAAAGTAAACGGGTTGGCCCAGCATTCCTGCTTCTGCTTCGATACCACCTACACCCCAACCAACAACACCTAGGCCGTTGATCATGGTCGTATGAGAATCAGTTCCTACTAAAGTATCCGGATAAAGGACGGTTGAGTCACCTTCGGCTTTCTCAAAAACGACTCGTGCCAGATACTCCAAGTTCACCTGGTGAACAATCCCAATGCTAGGCGGAACGACTTGAAAGGTATCGAAGGCTTGCTGCCCCCATTTGAGGAATTCATAGCGCTCACGGTTCCGCTCAAACTCAATGGACAAGTTTTCCTTAAACGCATCCACCGTTCCACTACGGTCGACTTGTACCGAGTGATCGACAACCAAGTCTACTGGAACCAGAGGCTCAATACACTTGGCATCCTGGCCGAGACGATCCACGGCAGAACGCATGGCAGCAAGATCAACTAACAACGGCACGCCAGTAAAGTCTTGCAAGACAATGCGAGATACCACGAAGGGGATCTCACTCTTGGAGGGAGACTTGGCATTCCAATTAGCTAAGGTCTTAACCTCGTCCTCGGTAATATTCTTCCCATCACAATTGCGAAGAACAGATTCGAGTACGACCCGAATACTGATCGGCAATTTGGATACGGGTCCAATACCAGCGGATTCTAATGACGGAAGGGAGTAATAAAATTTTCCCTCTGCCTCGTTAAGTGCAGTTAAGGTGTTAAGCGGATTGTTCAGATCACTCATTTTGGGCGTTTACAAAAAGGAGCCCTTGAACGGGCTCCTGTGTTAAATGTTTAAATTAACTAAGTGCAGCTTTTATTGCGTCAAAATCGGGAAGTACTGCAGGATCGTCGCTGCTTGAGCTGAATTGAATCACTCCATCAGAATCGATCACAAATGCAGAGCGTTTAGAAACGCCTTTTAAACCAATAAGATCTTCAAAAAGAACATCGTAGGCGGTACTCGCTTCTTTATTAAAATCACTAAGCAGTGAAAAGTTCAGGTTGTTCTGCTGAGAAAAGACTTCCTGGGTAAAAGGGCTGTCGACACTGATGCCGTATACAGTAGCACCGAGGTCGTTGTAATCGGCTAAGCTGTCGCGGACAGAACAAAGTTCGTCAATACAGACACTGGTAAATGCGAGCGGGAAAAATAGGAGAACGGTTTTTCCGCTGCCGAAACGACTGCTCAAAGTGACTTCTTCGAGTCCGTCGGCGTTTTTAGTTTTAAGTGTAAAATCGGGTGCTTTGGTTCCAACTTCTAAGGCCATGGATGGTGTGTTTTTTAGTTTTCAATTTTGTTGAGACAGAAAGAGGGAAAACAATGGAGGGAAAATCAATCATGGCAATGCTTTCCCATCGTAAAAAAGACAATTTTCGTTCCCGCAGGAGATTGTGAGCTTTTCTATTGAAACTCCGGGAGGAACACGAAATTTATAAGCCTTTTCCTATGAACGTCATTGAACAGATCCGCCGAGGAACCGATACCATTTTAAGCGAAGAGGAGCTCGAAAAAAAGCTACAGAAGGACAGACCGCTCCGCATAAAGCTGGGAGCAGACCCCACTAAACCTGATCTCACGCTGGGTCATACGGTTGTCTTGCAGAAATTGCGTCAATTCCAGGACCTAGGCCACACCGCGGTACTGATTATAGGTGATTTTACGGCCCGCATTGGCGATCCCTCTGGAAAATCGGCTACTCGACCCGAGCTATCTAAAGAAGAAATAGCCGAAAACGCTAAAACCTATATCGATCAGGTCTATAAAATCCTGGACCCAGAAAAGACCGAAATTCACTACAACAGTCAGTGGCTAGCCTCTATGAGCTTCGAGGATACCTTGGGCCTACTGCGTAAGATGACCGTGGCAAGGATGCTGGAACGAGACGACTTTTCCAAGCGATTCAAGTCTCAGACGCCCATCTCAGTGGTGGAATTCGTCTATCCCCTGTCTCAGGGCTACGATTCAGTGGTATTGAAGTCAGACGTAGAATTGGGAGGAACCGATCAACTATTTAACCTTCTAGTCGGTCGACAGCTCCAGAAAGACGATGGCCAGGAAGAGCAAGTAGTCATCACCCTGCCCCTATTAGTGGGCCTTGATGGGGTAAACAAGATGTCCAAGAGCCTAGGCAACTATATCGGCCTGAATGACTCGGCCAAGGAAGTGTTTGGTAAAGTCATGTCTATCAGCGACGATTTGATGTGGAATTACTGGACCGTTCTTTTCTACAAGTCCGATGAGGAGATCGAAGCCATGAAGCAGGATCACCCGATGTCGATTAAGAAGGCCCTTGCTGTCGCTGTCACCGCTCGGTTGCACGACCAAAAAGCAGGAGAATACGAGCTCCAACAGTTCGAACAAGTATTCTCAAAGGGTAAACTGCCAGAAACCATGGACGAAGTTACCTGGGAAACCGTCTCAGAAGGCGCAGATTCCGTAGGCATCCTGAATTTACTGGGAAATTCCGGGAAATTCCCTAGCAGAAAAGAAGCCAAGCGTATGCTTCAACAGGGCGCAGTTAAGGTAGATGGCGAAAAAGCAGGTTTCGGCTTGGAGCTGCAAAAACCGGAAGGAGAGCTTGTAGTTCAGGCTGGCAAACGCTTGTTTTTCAAGGTGTTACCTTAGGATTCGACCTTCTAGGAGCGTTTTTTTAGGCCTGAAGGTCGTGTATTTGGTATAAAGATACACTCATTACAAAAATCTAAGAATTTTTATTTACTTCCTCATAAAGAGGTCTTTTAGTAATTATTAAGAAGTCAGCTCTAGTTAGCGAAAACTCTCCTTTTTAACTCAATACCCCGCGCTTCACCCTAGCGCTCATCACTTTCCAAACTTTTGGTAGCAGGTTAAAAGGATAAGTTGGGATTGTAGAGGGTATGAAGAAGGTTTCATGCCCTCTGCTTCTGTACAGGCCCAGCGGTTTTTTAGGAAAACCGTCGAGTAGGCAGCCTAGTTGTTGAAGAAAATCGCTTCAGCCAAGGTATTCTCAGGGGATAATAGTCCTGCTCGGAGAGAGTAATTGAAATCTGCACGTCCCATATTTCCGACTAGAGAAGCCGTGCCAGTCGCAATATCCGCCTGAAATCTCAGTGTTTTGCCATCTGTATAGTGAAATTGGAGATCAAAGTCGCTGGCCCCCTCCTCTTCCGACGTTTCAACCTCGAGCTGTCCAAAGGGCAGCTTGATATCAGACCCTTCCGCACAAGCCTTCAAACAGTTGAAAATCCAATGAGAAAGCGCTCCACCTTCCATGAAAAATTCTGGAGAACAGATCAAAGCGGCGTTTTCTAGCTTATCAGTCAGAAGAGCTGGCTCAAAACCACTGAGCCCCTGCCCAATGGTCTGCCGCATCGGCAATAGCCGAGCATAACTAAGATTTCGGAATGCATCGGGATCTTCTAATTCGCTCCGAAACTCCCGACCCTCAATTGATGAGTCATAAACCTTCTGTTTGCAGAAACTGATAAAGCTTTTGTAGATCGTATTGATTCGCTCAGGCGGAAGTCGATGCGTCCAATAATAGGTGGGCAAATCGCTCTCGAGCCATACGGAAACCTGGTTTTCCAAGTATTTGGGTGCGTTCACATCGTACCCAAGGGTCAATATCTCGCAGCATCTCATATCACGCCGACTCGAACCTATGTAACACTCAGAATAGAGCTTTCCGGTTAACAGGGTATTGGCATCTTCAGCCGGTGTTGGGCAAAGAATGATTATTCGACTGGGATAAGCATGGGCAAACTCGTTGGCCGTTTTGAACAACTGCTTTGCTTCCTCGTTGGTAGTTCCGTAGCCGAGATGAAGAATAAGATTCATCTGCGAAGCGCGAAACTCCAAAGGGGCGGTGTGTCCGCGCTTCGGTTCGTCCGCTTCCCATAGCTTGGCCATGGTGTCGACCACCT
This sequence comes from uncultured Opitutales bacterium, assembly GCA_938075565.1. Classification (GTDB taxonomy): domain Bacteria; phylum Verrucomicrobiota; class Verrucomicrobiia; order Opitutales; family UBA2995; genus UBA2995. Next base: position 40,429 of record CALJGU010000122.1, read on the forward strand.
CAGATACTGGAAGCTCAATTCCAGGGATTACGCTGAATACAGAAGCCATTAAGGTCCCGGCTTTCTCCAATGATGATTATTTTCCCATGCAAGCTGATCCGCCTCAAGAGGCCCCCATGATCCGGATTGGTACTCTGCCATGCATTGGTTTCCACAAGATTTCCAGAATTCGAGGATAGGAGTCACAATCTTCCAGGAAGCTTCCGTTTCATCTCCACGAATAAAGAGCGTACTGTCTCCAATCATGGCATCCAGAATCAAACGTTCGTATGCCTCAGGAGTATTCGAACCATAGGTCGTTTTATAGCGGAAATTCATACGAACAGGTTGAGTCCGTGTTTCTAATCCGGGGATTTTGGAATTCATAACCAGCGAAACTCCTTCATCCGGCTGAATTTGAATGACCATGGTATTGGGAGAGAGATCAAAAACATTACTACTGCTGAATAAAATCCCTGGAGGAGTCTTAAACTGAATGGCGATCTCGCTCACCCGACGAGCCATGCGCTTACCCGATCTTAGATAAAACGGAACGCCTTCCCAACGCCAGTTGTTGATGGAAAGCCGGAGAGCAGCGTAAGTCTCTGTAGAAGAATCTTCAGGAATCCCAGATTCTTCCATGTAAGCTGGCACTTTATTTCCATCAATCAGACCTTCCCCATAACGCGCACGGACAACATCACCCTTTGGCGAGCTCAATTCCAGCGGCTGGATGGCCTTCAGGAGTTTCACCTTCTCATCGCGAATCGATTCCGGATCGAGTGACACTGGCGGCTCCATAGCGGTTAAACTGAGCAGCTGCATGGTATGATTCTGGATCATATCCCGGAGCGCTCCACTCTGATCGTAGTAACCTCCACGAGAACCCACGCCTAAATCCTCAGACACTGTAATTTGGACACATTCGACAAAATTACGGTTCCAGAGCGGTTCAAATATGGAGTTTGCAAAACGCTGCACCAGGAGATCCTGAACGGTCTCTTTCCCCAAATAATGATCGATACGATAAATTTGGTTTTCCTCGAAATGTTGATTGATCGTGGCATTGAGCGCACGGGCAGACTCCAAATCTTTGCCAAAGGGTTTTTCTACAACGACCTTGGAGGCCAAAGGCGTACCGATGTTTCTTGAAGCCAATCCACATGCCCCAAGCTCCGACACAACAGCTGTAAAGACACTGGGTGGAGTAGAAATGTAAAACATCACCTGAAGATCACGACCCACCTCTTTCTCATAGGAATCAATTTGATCTTTCAGCTTCTTGTAACCGGCCGAATCGTCATAAGGACCATCAACATAGCAAGTATTGGCCTCGAGTCGCTTCCAAATTTTCTCATCCAGGTCACGACGGGAAAATTCTACCAGTGAATCATGAGCCAGCTGACGAAACTCGTCATTCGGAATGGGTTTTCGTCCAAACCCAATGAGGAAAAAGTCAGAAGGAAGTAAGTTATCGAGACCCAGATTATAGATCGCAGGAACAAGCTTCCGCTTGGTTAGATCGCCCGAAGCACCAAATATGACCACAACTGTTGGTGGGGCACCACGGTGCTTGCTGAGGCCGTCGAGAAATGGATGTCTGTTTTCTGATGACATAATGAAAAAGGAAAGCAGTGATTAGATGGCCTCACAAGAGAGCCGAATGCAATACCTTTAGTAGCATCAATTACTAATTCATTTCATCAATATCACCAATCCGGCGAATTCCCAGAGTCACAACTTAAAGCCACTCCACGTTGGAGAAATGTAATATCTCCCATTTTTTATCCGGATGATGATTTACCTCCAACACATCTAATCGGTAGGCCAGAGGGTGCTTCTTGAGCGTTTTCAGGTAGGCCTGAGCAGCCCGTTTCAGAGCCCGTTTTTTCGGTCATCTTCGTTGTGATAAAACAGCTTTGCCTGACCAAACAGATTGAGATTACAAAGCAAACAAACCAGAAAGAATAAAACAGATTTGAAGCTGGAAAACATGAGGGAAAATCAAAAAGAAAGCCGAAATAATAGGACCCACTAGCCACAAGTGCAAACTTGTAATCAGATGCGTTGATAACACCTGAAATGCTTTAAGAATTTACTCCCGCAGTAGCCAACTCAACTTCCTCTGTAGAGCCGGAATCGCGATTGAAGCGCATCGAAAGCACCTTACTCACACCACGCTCCTGCATGGTAACACCATAGATGGTATCAGCACTAGAGATCGTGCGCTTATTGTGCGTGATGATCAGGAATTGTGAGTGCTTGGTAAACTGACGGAGGATGTCCACGAAACGGCCAATATTGGCTTCATCCAAAGGAGCATCCAACTCATCAAGCAAACAGAATGGGCTCGGCTTAACCATATAGATGGCAAACAACAAAGCCACGGCCGTCATAGTCTTTTGTCCACCAGACAGAAGTGAGATGGACTTCAAACGTGTTCCAGGAGGTTGAGCTACAATCTCGATGCCTGATTCGAGAGGATCCTCAGCGTCTTGCAAAGTAAGGTCTGCCTTCCCTCCTCCAAACAATTTATCAAAAGTGAAGATGAAATTCTCGCGGACCTGCTTGAAGGTCTCCTTGAATTGCGCCAGCGAAGTCTGATTGATGTCGTCGATGGCAGCCAACAACTCTTCCTTGGAATTCCAAAGATCCTGGCTTTGCGTTTTCAGGAACTCATCTCGCTCCTTTAGCTCACCGTATTCTTCGATCGCCACCAAGTTAACAGGTCCCATGGAGTGCAGTCGCTTACGCAACTTTTCGACTTCTTCTTTGATCGGATCCCAATCGGGCTCTTCCAATGCTTCAAGAACTTCAGCACTTGGTTCTTCGATCTGAGGTGCTGAATCTGGGTCGGGCGCCTCAGCGTCATCTTCCTCTAAATCCAAAGCCAGCTTCTCAACCAGTTTCTGATTGGCTAAGAAATACTCACGTCGCCAATCGATATCGCCGAGTTCGAGATCGTATTCGCGCATTATCTCTTCAGAGAGGTAACGCATTTGGGACTTCTTTTCTGCTAGGACGATCGCCTCTTTATTGAGAGAAGCCTCGTAAGTCTGAAGTTCTTTGCGAACTTCACCCAGACTACTTTCCTGAGCAGCAATTTCCTTCTCCTGAGCCATCAGAGTCTCGCGAACTTCATTTGAAGCTGTCTGAGCCGTTTCAAGTTCCTTAGAATCCTCGACCATGGCCGCTTCATTCTCCTCAACTTGTTGGACCAGTTGATTACTCTGAGCGTGAAGTGATTCCTTTTCTTCGGTGCGTTGCAGTCGAGCACTTTCAATTTCTACCAGCTGCTCCTTCATTTCTTGAAGGCTACGTTCCAGACTTTCCAGTTGCTGCTTCTTAGCAGCTAACTCCACTCGTACTTCAGAAAGCGCTTCGCGTTTCTGCTCACGCTCTTCACGGAGTGATTGTAAAGACTCTTCCAGTTGAGTGACTGTATTGCGCTTAGCATCCATGGTGCTTTCCGCCTCACCCAAATGCTCATTCGCCTGTTTCAGCTGCTCTGCGTATTGGCCATGTGTAGCTTCAATCTCCTTGATATTCGACTGCATGAGCTCCAATCGCTCACGCCCTTTCTCAAGAGACGCTTCGG
>CALJGU010000123.1 GCA_938075565.1 uncultured Opitutales bacterium
AAAATGGTGGACCGCCACTAAGAAACAAGTGGCTAAGGACTCCCGGATTGGCATGCCTGTAAGAAAGGTAGATCCCTATTTCGTCCGCGACGAACCGGTGAATCGTGAAGACGAAGTCTTTGACGCCTATTTCAAAACCAATGCTGCTGGCCGCAAATTGCGTCTGGTTGAAGAACTCATTGCTGCGCATGACACAAATGAAGGGGTCAAACAGCATTTGTCAGAGTTGATTGAAGACTTTTCCAAGTTCATCGCCGAGACGCATCAACTTGATTTGCTTGAACGACTCCATGCTGCTTGGGTCCGTGATGGTGCTCTGACCATTCTGGGAAGAGAAACCGACATTGATCCACAACCTGAAGAGTTAGTGGCACAAGCCCCGGTTCTAGATGAGCTGGCCAATGAACTTCCTGGACCTTACCAGACCAAACTTCTGGAACTGGTTGAAAGAACTCATCCAGATTCATGGACTAAGGTTATCTTGGATCTCTTTAAAAACAGCCGTGGTAAATTTACCACTGAGAGTATCAACTACCTCTACACCAAGGCCGATGTTAAAGATATCAAATCAACACTGGAACGCTGGCTGGTAGAACAAAACCTCAAAGGCCCAGTATTGATCTGGATCATCAAGAACCGTAATTCACGTAAGTTCTCTACGATCGTGCATGACTTGATCAATCCACGTTTGTTCATGTCTATCTTGTATGCGATTGACTACGAAGCGCTGCAAACGTCAGGAACGCGCCGTGTTCCTCTGGCTGATTTGTTATCAGACGACCAAGAGTTGATCGGTGACCTCATGGCTGAGGCGGATCCAGAAACAGCTCGTGACCTCGCTAATTCTCTCTTGATGAATCAGGGTTTTGAGGAGCTTACCAAGAAGTCCATTCTGGCTCGGGTAATTAAGTTGTTTCCAATCGTACAAAGCCTGGTTGATACATCTGCGAATGATGAGGACGAGGAGAATCGTCTATTTGTTTCCCAAGCTAGCTATGATAGTCGTAAGAAAGAATACGACGATTTGGTGAAGGAAAAGATCCCAGAAAACAAGAAGGCCATTGCGGTTGCCCGCGAACACGGAGACCTCAAAGAGAACTCCGAGTACAAAATGGCTCGTCAGGATCAAACCACTCTTATGGCTCGAAAGGGACTACTGGAAAGAGACCTTGCAGTAGCTCAAATCACTGATTTCACGGAAGCACCTACCGACGTAGTAGGCGTTGGAAGCACAGTCAAAATTGAAAATGCAGATTCCAAGGAGAAAGTAACCTACCACATTCTCGGTGCATGGGATAGCGATCCGGACAAAAACGTTCTTTCTTACAAGACACCTCTCGCACAAAATCTCCTCGGAAAAGAGGCAAATGCGGTGGTTGAAGTCGAAGTAGCCGGAAACTCCCAGACCTGGAAGCTCAACTCTATTTCGAGATACATCGATAGTTAGAGATCCTCGAGGAGGATAAACGACACGTGGATACAGCCGATACGCTTAAACTGCTATCCGATCCCACGCGTTTACGCTTGGTTCGGCTACTGACACGGGAAGAACTTTCCGTGGCAGAGCTCCAAGAGATCCTCAACATGGGCCAGTCGCGCATTTCCTCCCATCTGGGGCTACTGCGCCAAGGTGAACTTGTCGAAGATCGGCGAGATGGAAAGAAAAGCTTTTACCGCCTGAGCAATTCAATTCCGGCGGAAACGACCAAGCTTCTGAATGTCGTCTGCGAGGCCTTTGACAAACAATCTCAAGCTGATTCCGATTCACAGAACTTGGACCGAATTCTCGATCAACGTAGAGAATTATCTGAGAAGTTTTTTAGCTCAATCGCTGAAAACCTCGGGAAGTATCCTTGCCCAGGGCGATCCTGGGAAGCCATCGGTCACTTTCTTTTAAAGCTGACTCCTAGAATCAAAATCGCCGATCTCGGCGCTGGAGAGGGAATCATCTCGCAACTACTAGCGCGCCGTGCAGAAACGGTCTACTGCATCGATAACTCGAAACGCATGGTTGAGGTAGGAACTGATCTCGCCAAGAAAAACGGTTTCACAAATCTCCACTATAAATTCGGAGATATCGAAAACGTTCCTCTCGAAGATGGCGAAGTGGAACTCTCTCTTTTGAGCCAGGCTCTCCATCATGCCCGCCAACCGCTTCAAGCATTGGAAGAAGCCTACCGAATACTCAAGCCGGGTGGACAAATCCTCATTCTGGACTTGCTCGAGCATCAGTTCGAAGAAGCAAGGGAGCTCTACAACGACCAATGGCTGGGATTCTCTCAAAATCAATTATACCGTTGGTTAAAAGACGTCGGATTTGACCAAATTGAAGTATCCATCGTTTCGAAAGAGCCCGAAGAGCCATATTTCGAAACCCTGTTGGCTTCTGCCATCAAATAAGTAGCTGGTATTTCCGCTACCCACTGCAGTAATCACTCTCGTAGGCGCCATTCAATCAATACGGATTGTTTTATCCATATTATCTTGAATCTTGAGCAGTAAATTTCCAATTTACCCTCCTCTTAAAGTTTCCGCCGGGTTACCGGCATCCCCCAGGATACCCTATTCCAATGCTACCCACATCAGTAAAATTGAAGGTCGATGCACGTCACTTTCCGCTCGGATGCCTCATCTCGTTGGTCACGCTCTCCGTATTACCTTCGATACAAATTCAAGCATCTCCAGTGAATAAATCGATGCGTGGTTTAA
>CALJGU010000124.1 GCA_938075565.1 uncultured Opitutales bacterium
AGCCGATTGCTCTACCACTGAGCTACCGAGGAACTTGAAAACATGTATAAAACATTCTTTTTCCCTTGCCAAGGAAAAAATGCGTAAAAATCAAAAAATTTAAGTTTTTTCTAAAAAAATGTATAATTATCCTTGCAGTTTTGAATTTTATGTTTTATAAAATCAACACAGATGTTTCGCGGGCGTAGCTCAGGGGTAGAGCACAACCTTGCCAAGGTTGGGGTCGTGAGTTCGAATCTCATCGCCCGCTCCACCTCAGTGGAGCAGTATTCAAATTGGAATTTCAAGTTCTCGTCCATGACGGGACTTTTTTGTGTAAAGGCTCTGGATAAAAAAAGGAGCCAATAAATCTTTTCAAATGAAAGGTTATCTGTAGCTTTCAGCGCCGTATATGGAAGCCGCCTTACACGAATTTCTAGTTGGTCAATCAACTCCGCTGCTATTTGCCATCCTTGCAATCATGGTACTACTCTTAGCAAAAGGTGCCGACTCGCTCGTGGACAAGGCTGTTGAGATCTCCCACAGCGCAGGCGTGCCGAAAGCCCTCATTGGCGCTACTATAGTAAGTCTCGGTACCACTTTGCCGGAGGCGTCCGTTTCGGTATTTGCTGCTATTGAAGGCAATCCAGGAATGGCGTTGGGCAATGCGGTGGGCTCCATCATTTGCGATACTGGTCTGATCCTTGGCTTGGGTGCGTTGATCAAACCACTCCCGTTGGATCGTCGTGTGGTTAACCGGCAGGGCTGGATTCAGGTGGGTTCGGGTGTATTATTAATTTTGGTTTGTTTACCTTATTCTCACCTGAGTGGAATGTTCTCAGCTGGTGGTCGGATGATCCAGGTAGCTGGATTTCTTTTTGTCGGGCTTTTAGGTGTTTACTTTTTCTGGAGTTACCGGACAGCCATGAAGGCTGAAAATAGGGAAAGTAATGGCAAGGATGAGAAGCTTACCTGGCAGACCATCACTAAAGATCTGCTGATCATGGCAGGTGCTATTGCGGTCGTGATTCTTACCTCCAAGGTTCTGATCATCTGTGCCGAGGAGTTGGCTCATCGACTTAATGTGCCGGAAAGTGTGATTGCCGCTTCTCTGGTTGCGTTTGGTACTTCATTACCGGAGCTGGTTACTGTGCTTAGTTCGATTCGAAAAGGACAAGGAGAGCTCGCAATTGGTAATATAATAGGAGCTGACATACTGAACGTGCTTTTTGTGGCAGGAGCTGCTGCTGCGGTGACACCGGCTGGGCTGGCTGTTCCGAAAGATTTCTTTGCCACGCATTTTCCAGTAATGCTCGCGTTACTGATCATATTCCGAATTGGAATCAAGGTATGCGATACTCACTTAAGCCGGTGGGTAGGTGGCTTGCTGGTGGGAACTTACCTGGCGTTTCTTTTGCTAAACTACCTGGTGTAAATTGACTGGGGCGAGTTTCCCCGTTTCTCAGGCGTAGAGCTCCGTTGGGAAATCTGGTTTCGAACCTTTCTTAGGAGAACCGAGTGTATCGGTGGAGTAGCGGAATATCTTTCCTTCGAAATTCTTCAGGACGATTTCATCGTCATTGATGCATTCCACATAGTCGGGATTGATAGGGATTTTTCCGCCTCCCTGTGGAGCATCGATAACGTATTGTGGAATCGCATAGCCCGTTGTGTGCCCTCGAAGTCCTTGGATAATCTCTATGCCTTTCTTGATATCTACCTTGAAGTGACTGCTCCCGGTGATTGCGTCCAGCTGATATAGATAGTAGGGTCGTACCCGCATCTGAAGCAGACGATGGACCAAATCCTTCATGGTATCTACATCGTCATTCACTCCGCTGAGAAGAACGGACTGATTGCCTAATGGCACGCCGGCGCGTGCCAACCTTCCGGTGGCTTCCTTGAGTTCTTCGGTGCATTCGTTTGGATGGTTCACGTGAATGCTCATCCAAAGTGGTTCGTGTTTGAGGAAAATTTCGCACAGTTCCGGAGTTATCCGTTGGGGAAGGAAAACAGGTATCCGAGAACCAATTCTGACGAATTCGATATGCTCGATCTCTTTCAGGCGTCCGAGCAAATAATCGATCTTCTTGTCTGAAAGGAGTAGGGGATCACCACCGCTGATAAGTACGTCCCGGATTTGTGGAGTATTCTGCAGGTATTCGAATGCCTGCTCGATTTGCGGATGGAAGTCATAACCCTGGCTATTACTAACCAAACGACTGCGTGTGCAATAGCGGCAATAGGCGGCACAGCGATCTGTTACCAGAAAGAGAGCGCGATCCGGATAGCGATGAACCAGGCCTGGTACAACCAAATGGCTGTCCTCCGCGAGAGGATCCAGTGTTTCCCAGGGAGCGACGGTCATCTCATTTTTGCGCGGGATGAGCTGTTTCCGTATAGGACAATCTTTGTCTTCCCGGTCGATCAGATTGAAAAAATAGGGTGTTATCGCCAGTGCGAGCTTCTCATTGGCATACTCGCAACCTTCCTTCTCCTCTTGGGTAAGAGTCATTAGCGATTCGAGCTGGTCCAGGCGCGTAATACGGTTGCGAAGCTGCCAGCCCCAGTTCTTCCAATCCTCACTGGGCGTATCAGTCCAGAGGCCTTGCCCTTGGAACCAGGAATTTGATCGATTATTTTCAGACATTAGAACGAAGAAAAATGGATAAGGAAGAGGCTGTTAAACCCTTCTGAAAAATCAATGTGAAACAAAACTATGCCTCTTAGTAAGAAATTGATTGCAGACCTTACAACAGCTCTTTTGCTAATGCGCTAATGTCTAAAAATAGGACCGGTGTATTAGCTTTTGAAGACGGCAACGTCTTTCGTGGAATTTCTTTTGGTAGTGAAAAAACGGTTCTCGGCGAAGCAGTGTTCAACACTAGCATGACCGGGTATCAAGAAATACTGACTGACCCATCGTATTTCGGCCAGATTGTCACTATGACGGCTCCTCAGATTGGGAATTATGGGATCTGCCCAGATGATGAAGAATCTTCGGGCCCCAAGGTCTCAGGATTTGTTGTTCGTGACCTGAGTCCTGTATCAAGCAACTGGCGGAGTAGAGAAGATCTCGATAGCTATTTGTCACGAAACGGGATTCCTGGATTGTCCGGCGTGGATACGCGAACCATTACGAAGTGTCTTCGAGTCCACGGGGCTTTGAAGGCCTGTCTGTCTACGGAAGACCTGAGTGATGAGGAAGCGGTTGCCAAAGCCAAGGAGTGGCCCGGTTTGGTAGGGGCGGATTATGTAAAGGAAGTCACCTGCAAAGAGCCCTTTTTCTGGGATAAGGATGGCTCAGATTTGACTCCATTCACTGTTCCAGGCACTATTCTAGAACCTGCAGTCCTCGATCGCCCCACTAAGCGTGTCGTGGCTTTTGACCTCGGTGCAAAGTTCAACATTTATCGTAAGCTCCGATATCACGGTTTTGAAGTGGAAGTGGTTCCGGCCACCACCACGGCTGAAGAAGTACTAGAGCGTCAGCCAGACGGACTGTTTCTTTCAAACGGTCCTGGTGACCCTGCGGCTGTTACCTATGTGCATAAGACAGTTTCACAATTGATAGAGCGTTTGCCCACATTTGGCATTTGTTTGGGACATCAAATGATTACCCATGCTTTAGGAGCAGAGACCTTTAAATTAAAATTTGGCCACCGCGGCGGAAATCAGCCGGTAAAGAACTTAGAGACTGGCAAGGTTTCAATCACCTCACAAAATCACGGTTTTGCATCCACCAAGGAGGATTTGGAGAATCGAGGGGCGATTATTACTGAGGTGAATTTAAATGACGAAACTGTAGAAGGGTTACGCCATAAAGATTTGCCAGTGTTTTCTGTGCAATATCACCCGGAGG
>CALJGU010000125.1 GCA_938075565.1 uncultured Opitutales bacterium
TCAACTTCAAAGGGAAGCTTGTCCAATTCGGTTGCTTCAACTGGTAAGGCTTCCAGTGCAAATGGGACATCGGTTAAACAAATCCTGTCTCCTGGCTCCAACCCACCATCCACAATAATGGATGAATCGTTCTGCCAAACAATATCTACTGTTTTGCGGCGGAGCGTATCATTCTCATCCACCGTTAAAAGAAAGGAGTTCTCCCGGAGCAAACGGCGGGGAACGACAAACACGTTTTCGAGAATGGCCCCACGGATTTTTGCTTTCACAAATGATCCCACTTTTAGAGGAGGCTTTTCATCATCGGTACGACCATAGGGATTCCGAACTTGCGATATTACGAATAACTGACGCGTGCGCGTGTCAAAGCTACCTTCTGCTCTCGTGATACGTCCATTCCATTCATGCGTTTTATCGGCAACATTGGAAGACAAAGTAACATTAGGACCATCTCTGAAGTCGGGCTGCTCTCCACGGTAGATTTCTGGTAAATCTAAAAACGTAAGTTGAGTCTCCGTAAGCGGTAAACGCACCTCAGCAAAATCAACGGCATAAATTTCAGCCATTTGGTTTCCAGGAGAAACATACTGTCCCACATCTACATTCTTGGTAAGGATTCTTCCGGCGTAAGGCGCCTTGATCTCAGTCTTCTCAAGATTGCGTTTGGCTGTCTCCAGACGAGCTTCAGAGGAAGATACATTTGCCTTGGCTCGTTTGAGTTGAGGTGTGCGAAGAACCAAGTCTCCAGGTTCATCACCTAGCCCCAGACGTTTCCAGTCTTCGTAAGCTTGTTCTGCACGAGCCTCTTCTTCACTCAATGCTAATTGCATTTGAGCTAGGTTTGCGTCCGCCACGACCATCTCGGTTTGATAATCGCGGGGATCAATTCGCATGAGCACATCCCCTTCTTCAAAGAACGCACCTTCACGGAAGTTGGCTCCAATCTCCAGTATCCGGCCACGTACTTCAGGAATCAGGGTACTTTCAGTGCGTGCTCGCACCGTGCCCTGTGTTTCCAGCTCTACCTGGTAGTTACTAGGCTTAAGAACAAAAACCTCCACTTGCGTGGCACCAGGTGTGAAGTTTCTTTGCCGTGGCTCCGGCTTCGTGGAAATGATCCAGTAGGCGAGAAAGCCAGCTCCTCCAAGGACAACTAAGGGTAATAAGATTCTGAGTATTTTCATGGGAAATTAGTAAGTTTCGGGTTCTTCTTCCTCGTCTACGAATCCTCCACCCAAGGCTAGGTAGAGTCCGATTCGACTTTGAATTCTTTGGTTGGTGATAACAATGAGCGAACGCTCGGCGTTGAATGCACGACGTTGGGAGTCTAAGACGGTGATAATATCAACCAGGCCTCGATTGTATTGCTCCCAAGCTAAATCAACCGCCGCATTGTATTCCACGACCGTCTCACGGAGAGCTTCTTCATCGCGGAAGAGAGAGTCCTCATCTGAAAGCGAGTTTTCAACTTCCTCAAAGGCTCGGAGGACCGATTGATGATAGTTGGCCAGTGACTGTTTGTAGACCGCGAATGTGCGATCTTTAGTCGCATTGATCCGACCACCTTGGAGCACCGGAAGACTAATGTTGTAACCGTAGCTCCAGACCTTAAACCGATCATCGGCCAGAAGATCAAATTCACGGGTGCTGGCTCCATAACTACCGTTAAGATTAATTCCAGGCAGCAGTGCTTTTTTCGCTATACTCAATCCCTTGGAATCTGCAGCCAACCGGCGTTCAGCAGAACGAATGTCTGGGCGACGATTCAGTAGATCATCCGGAAGGCCGACTGGAATCGATTTTTTGATTTGGGGCAATTCTTTGGCGATGGCTATCTCATTCGCAGGATATCTCCCGAGCAGCATTTCAAGATTGCGCCGATCGCCTTCGAAAGCCCTCAGTCGATTCTCATAGCCGCTTTTGGAGTTTGCGACATTCGCACGCATCAGGTGAAGGTCGAGAGCGCGAGCAATCCCCCGCTTGAAGTTCTCTTGAATAATCTCCAAATTCGACTCAAAGGTCTCTAAGCTTTCAATGGATATCTGAAGTTGTAACTCCGAGGAGATGGCCCGATACCAAGCACGAGCCACATTGGCGGCGATTGAGAAACGAGCATCCCGGTAATCTTCAACTGAGGCCTGATAATCGGCCAGGCCAGCAGATGCTTGGTCTCGAACACGTCCCCAGAGATCCAATTCCCAATTGGTCCGTCCGTTTAAACCGAAATTCTTACTTTGATTACTCGTAATAACGACCCCACCCGCGTTGTTACGCTGCGATCGGTTACCCGTGGTATTGAGTGTCAGGCTGGGATACTTACCAGACCCCTGAATTACAGCCGTTGCACGTGCGGCTTCGAGACGCCCTTCGGCGGCCACTAAGTTATAGTTATGCTCCAATGCTTCAGCAATGATCTTGGGAAGCATGGGGTCCTGGATATCTTGAATCCAGCCATCGTTCCAGAAAGGAGCTCTATCGTTATCTGAAACGAAACTGGCAGGGGCATTAATATCCAATTTATCGGACTGGTTTGGAGGAGATTTGGTAACACACCCACTGAGCAGCAACAGGGAAGACAAGGCTACTATCAGGGCAGGCTTGATACTCCGTTCAGCTCGTGAGCTGTTATCCAAACAAATGTCTGGGTACAAAGAATGATGTTTTGGCATCAGGTATATCAGAGATGGCTAGGGTTAAACGCAATTTCGTCTATGTTTCAGAAACGTAGACTTCCGAACTTAGGTTACAAACAATTAATAATATTTGTGATTAAGAATCGGGATCAAATAAGTGTCTCATTTTCAACAAGTTCCAGACCTATGTTTTATTTGGATGAAAAGATTTTAATCTTTGTTCTAATCATACCGTAAAATCCGTGTTTTGCCTCGACGACGAAGCGCGAAACCACAGGCTGGAACTAGCCTATGAGATTCTCAATTCGCCTACTCTTAGCCCTCTGCACTTCCATTCTTATCCTGCAGCCTTTGTATTCACAAAGGGCCGCAGATCCAGACCCCACCCGCTATTCCAAGGCTATCGCCGAATTTGGACTGGATGACGCAGAGAATTTTCATGGAAAAGGCGGTATAGTTTTTGTCGGTAGTTCAAGCATTCGTCGTCTCAATATTCCTAAAGTCTTCCCCGGGCTTCAGGCACTTAACCGTGGGTTCGGAGGTTCACAGATCTCCGACGTTAATCACTACATCGAAGAAACCGTTCTTCAGTATGAACCAGCCATTACGGTGATCTATTGCGGAAGCAATGACCTATGGGCTCGAAAACCCGCACAGCAAGTCATCGAAGATTTTCGGGAGTTTACGCAAAAGCTATTCAAACGTGTTCCAAACGGAAAACTGATTGTCCTCGCATCTCGCCCCAGCCCCAAACGCGCTGCCATTTTCGAAACCGAACTTGCTTTCAATTATCTGCTGGAGATGGAAGCTATCAAGGATGAGCGAATAAGCTACATCAGGGAGGCCTGTGATCGTTTTTTTGACGAGGACGGAAAGTTTTATTTAGACTTGTTCGCCGACGATATGCTGCACATGAGTGACGCGGGATATGAAGTGTGGAACGAAGCACTAACACCTCACCTAAAGTAACGGCCGCCCACATCGGCGGATATATCCTGCGACCATGCTTAAGTTCATAAAGTCGCCATCACTCCAAGCTGCAGTATACAATCTTCTCAACCAGGAGAACTATAGCCCAGAGAAAAAAACCTGGCTACGACAGATATCGACTCGAGTTCACAAGTATGAATCCGGATACATTTCGGATGGGGGTGAACATTATCTGAAAGTAGGATTGTCAGCAATGAAGTGCATCCATGAAGCGATGGATAGTTGCGGATTAACCAATCCCATTTCCATCTTAGACTTTCCATGTGGCTACGGTCGTGTGATGCGCTTCTTAAAAGCGGCCTTTCCACGCGCTCAAATCGAAGGGGCCGACCTGGATAAAAAAGCGAATCGATTTTGCTCCCGCATTTTCGGCGCCAAGACACTAGATTCCAAACCAGACTTGGAAGAGCTGAAGCTAGAGAATAAGTATGACCTAATCTGGTGCGGTTCACTCGTAACGCATTTAGAAAAGGAAAGAATAGCAACCCTACTCCACTTTTTCTTTCGGCATCTAAACCAAGGGGGCATTTGCGTTTTTACCAGCCATGGAGTACGCGTTGAAGATCTTCTAGCCCGGGGCGAAATCAATTACTCTTTGACCCCAGATCTAGTTGAGAAAGTTCTAAAAGGCTATCGAGAATCAGGCGCTGGCTTCTCAGAATATAATGAAAGCAGAGAGGGTTATGGCATTTCCCTAACCAGCGACGCTGTCATAAGAACGCTTGCCGCTGAAGCCGGCGATTGGTCATGCGTGTATTTCGAGCCTGCCGGGTGGGACAATCACCAGGATGTGTACGCGTTCCGAAAAGACGGCTAGTCTAGTGCGCGTGAGAGAGCTTGTAGTTTCTCACTACAAACTGAGTAAGCTCGACCCATTCCTTCCAGTGAATGCGAAGTTCGCGCTTTAGTTCACGAATCTCACGCTTCAATTCAGCACGCTTGGCATCTGTAGCATCTTTTAGCTCACGGACTTTGCGTAAAATTTCCGAAGCCTTGTCTTCAAATGTATGAGCCAACTCTTCGGCCCGCTTTTTAAGTTCGATCGTTTTCTCGTCGATCTCCGTTTTGAAACGTTCAAGAAGCAGGTCTTTGTCTTTTCTTACTAAGAGCTTTTGAAGACGCACTTTGTGCACACGTTTCAAATCGGACGTAAGCCCCAACTTACTACAAGTCCAAATCACCCACTTCGTAGGATCGAAGTGATACCAGCGAATACCATTACGGTAATCGTTTGCCATTGCGTGGTGGTAGTTGTGATATCCTTCGCCAAAAGTCAGGAGAGCAAGAATGCTATTATCCACTGCGGTCTGTTCTTTCGCATATGTCTTAGAGCCCCACATGTGAGCTAAAGAGTTAATAAACCAAGTGCAGTGATGGATCAAAAATACGCGAAGCAACACCCCAGCTACCAATGCAGCAATTGGATGCATGAAGAAGCAACCAATCGCAAAAACAAGTCCATTGGAGATCAACGACATCGATAGCATGTGGTTGAATTGAAACATTACCCGAGGGTTCTTCTTCAAGTCCTGCACCAATTTATCCTGAATAGGCTCATGATGAACAAACAGCCAACCAATGTGCGCGTAAAAGAAACCTCTATGAATGTTGTAAGGGTCCTTCTCTGTATCCACATGAGTATGGTGAATGCGATGATCATTGGACCATTGGAGAGCAGAAGCCTCTACGGCCAAGGTTGCGCAAAACAAATTTAGGTTCTCCCAAAAAGGACTCGCCTTGTAGGATCGGTGAGAGAACAAGCGGTGGTACCCAGCTGTGATAGCCAAGCCCCCTAAGATGTAAGTCACTCCACACAGCACGAGGGCTGACCACTCAAAATGCTTAATGAATAGTGGAAATAGAAGGAGTAGAATCAGGTGATAACCCGCAATAAATGCAAAATTGTCCCAGTGCTTAATACGCATGTTTCGTTAGGTAAAATATAATCAGGGGGTC
>CALJGU010000126.1 GCA_938075565.1 uncultured Opitutales bacterium
TTTGGGAAATAGTTTCGAGTCGTTTTGGAAACATACAGAAGTGGAATTCTAGAGAATTTTTGAACGCCCGAACGGTTCTAATATCTAAGACAGTATCTGAATTATCTTATTTTTAACCCGCAAAACTGTAAAAACCTGAAACCGAACCTCATTCAAGGGGTTATTATTAAAAGGGCCGTAAAGCCTGAAATCCATATCTCGCTAAGGAACAAACCCTCAATCAACATTTCCAACCCAGTATCAAGATGACAAATAAAGCACAAGAAGTAGCCATAGACCGTTTACTCGTAGACAAGTTTAAAAACGGTGATGAGGACGCATTTACTGAAATAGTTTCTCGCTACTGGGATCGCATTTACTCCCGCGTCCACCAATTGCTTAAAAATAAGCAGGATGCTGAAGAAGTGACTCAGGATGCCTTTGTAAGGGCGCATCGAGGTCTTGAAAAATTTCGTGGTGATAGTGCCTTTTCCACCTGGTTATTCCAAATAGCTACAAATTTAGCTCACAATAAGTACTGGTATTGGTTTCGCCGGAAGCGGAGTGAATCCATCTCCCTAGAGCAGAGTCTTTGTGATGACGGAGATTTTAGCATGATCGATATTTGTCCGGTAGAAGGGCAAACACCAAGCGAAGCAACGGTAACGCAAGAATTTGTTGATAAAGTTGCTGAAAACATGAAAGATCTCTCCGAAAAGCATCACGAAATACTTGTGATGAGAAACGTGAAAAATATGTCGTATGATGAAATAGCCTCCGAATTGGGCCTATCTATTGGTACGGTTAAGAGTCGCATAGCTCGTGCCCGCATGAGTTTGCGCGAAAAAATGGGTAAAGATTTTCAATGACGGATGATGTTTTCGAAGACCTCGTAAACCTATATCTGGACAAAGAAATTAGCCCAGCACAGCTCCGGATACTTAAAGAGGAGCTGCTGCGCAATTCTGATAGACGGTCTACCTTCGAAAGCTATTGCCGCATGCACCAGGCAACTCACTTTGCTGCCCTGAGTGCCGCACCCGTGATTCCTCGCCTTAATTCGAATCTTGAACCAGGAAAGGGTAAGCCCGCATTTTTCGCTTTTAGCAGGCAAGTATTTGCCGCTGCCGCAATCATTGCCGTAGTGGGATCATTCGCTACAATTTATTTCAATGGCCCATTTGGTAAATCGCGCATCGTTCAAGTTTCTCAAAGCAATTTGCAACCCATAGAAACCTTTGCGCAAGCTGAGCCTTCAATTACACAGCCAACTTTGGAATTCTTCCGTGTAAATGCACAGAACTCACAACAAGAGTGGGCTTATTTGCAGGAACTACGCCATGCACGAGCTACACCTGAGTTTCAGTCATCTCAGGAACCAGCATTGTACACTTGGGTTGATGGCGAGATTCGTGAAAAGAAGAAAACCGTGTCGCCTGGACCGACCTTTGGATTCGAATATTCGAATTACGAGTTTCGTCGGTAGGAAAGTTTTCGGAATTACGGATTTAAAGCCGTTTTAATAATTTCCTCAACCGTAGCCGACGGCCCCAGTTTAGTGATGGCTCGATTAACAGACTTATCTGCTTCAGTGATTTTGTAACCAAGCGCAGTGAGTGCTGCAATGGCATCCTGGAATTTGGTCGCACTAGCATCGTCCATGCTACCAGCCTCACTTGAAGGCATTGAAGGTGGAGAGGGTGCAGAACCAAATCCTTTCCCTACTTTATCTCTCAATTCAATAATCAGCCTTTCAGCAGTTTTTTTCCCTATGCCAGGGCATTGAGAAAGCAATTTTGCATCACCGCTTATTATCGCTGCCTCCAGCATTTTTGTGCTGAGTTTGCTAAATAATGTGAGAGCCATTTTCGGACCGACGCCCGAAACCTTTTCGACCAGTAGTTTGAAGAATTCCCGGTCTTCGCGTTTTACGAAACCGTAAAGTGATTGGGAATCATCACGGTAGACCGCATGCGTGTATAGCTTCGCTTCATTTCCGGGAGGAGGTAGTTTTTCAGCTGTAGTTATTGGAATATGCACCTCATAGCCCACGCCGCCTGCCTCGATCACCACCTGGAGAAGGTGGCTTTCAATAACTTTTCCTTTGAGGGAAGCGATCATAAGCTACTTGAGTCCCAAGACGTCCTGCATGTGGTAAATGCCGGGCTGCTGAGAAACTAACCATTCGCCTGCGTGGATAGCGCCACGTGCAAAAATCATTCGGTCGGATGCTTTATGCGTGAGCTCGAGTCGTTCTCCTAATGCTGAAAATACTACAGTATGGTCACCTACCACATCTCCACCGCGCATGCTGTGAACTCCTATTTCGCGATCGGTTCTTTCACCGATTATGCCTTCGCGTCCATGAAGAAGTTCATGGTCAGACCGTTGACTGGCTGCTTTTACTCGATCCAAGAGGTTCTCGGCAGTCCCGCTCGGCGCATCCTTCTTATAGCGATGGTGCATTTCAATCACCTCAACATCGTATTCATTGGGAAGGATTTCTGATGCTCTTTGAGTTAAATAGAACAAGAGGTTAACACCCAATGAATAGTTTCCTGCCCAAACAGCAGGAGTCGCCTCTAGTGCTTTGGTAATATTCGCTTTCTCTTCCTCGCTATGACCGGTAGTTCCAATGATTAAGGGAATGCCTTTTTGTCCCGCGCATTTCGCTAAAGCCAAGGTGGCGGAGTGGTGGCTAAAATCAATTGCTAGATCAGCACCGGCAATGGCATCCTCAACACAATCCCCGAGATCAATTTCTGCGACAATAGTATGTCCACGTTCCTCGACTGCTTGCTTCAACGCTGAGCCCATACGACCAAGCGCCCCTTGGATTAAAATGTTTAAGCTCATCCCTGTAATTTCTTTTCGAGTTCTTTGACGGTCTTCGAAACCAACTGATAGTTTTCATAACTGATGGCGCATAACGGACGACGGACGTCTGCTGTTTCGATAAGGTTCGCGTCTTTCATTGCTGTTTTTACGGGAACTGGGTTCGGCTCAACAAAAAGGTCAACAAACAGAGAGTATAATTGTTCATTTAGCGCAGTTGCCCGAGCCATGTCATTTTCCATCCCAGCCCTGACCATATTAACTACAGGCTTGGGCATCAAGTTGGAGGCGACAGAAATCACTCCTTTGGCTCCTACACTCATGAACGGTAATGTCAGGCTATCATCACCACTAAGAATAGTCATGTCATCACCTAAGGCTTGCCGGATTTCGCATACTCTTTCCGTCTTCCCACCCGCTTCTTTGATGTAATTTACATGAGGATACTTCTCTCGAAGCCTGACCAAGGTTTCTATCCCAATTTCAATTACGCAGCGACCTGGAATTGAATATAAAACAATAGGCTTATCTGTTACCTCAGCTACAGCCCCAAAATATTGGAACAGGCCTTCTTGGCTGGGTTTGTTGTAATACGGTGTCACAACCAACATGCCGTCTACGCCTGCTTCATGAGCTGATTTAGTCATGGCAACTGCTTCTCGTGTGGAGTTCGAGCCCGTTCCTGCGATCACAGGGACGCGGTTAGCTGTCTTATCTACCACACGTTGAACTACTTGCAGATGTTCTCCATGATTAAGGGTGGGGGATTCGCCCGTTGTTCCAACTGGAACAAGACCCTGAATTCCTTCCTGAATCTGCCATTCGGTAAATGAATCCAAACCCTCCCAGTCCACTTCCCCCTCCTTAAACGGGGTGACCATTGCTGTAAGGACACCGTAAAAATTTTCAGACATTGTGCTTTCTGGTTAAATATCAACAGGGAGTAGGTTTTGTTTCCCTGCAAGATTCAAGAAATTCTTTATATCTGCTGCGAAAGCAAGCTTCTTAACTCCTCTATCATCCACCCTATATATGAGCGCTGAAGAAATT
>CALJGU010000127.1 GCA_938075565.1 uncultured Opitutales bacterium
AGTCAAACTCTAAAAGAGCCTGTTTTTGCAGGTTTTCTGGAACGGGTACAAAGCCAGTTTTCTTGAGAATATCCTGTTGGTCTGAGTCGAAAAATCTCTCAGGTAAGCCAACACTTTGGGATCCTCTTTGTCAGCCACCACCAAATACAAAGGTAATCGAAGCGGGTAGTCTCCATAAAACAAACTCTACGGCGAGGGAGGATAACCGACACTCTCATCCGTTTCTATCCAACTTAAAGATCTTAGCCCTCGAGAAGAATCAGGTAATTGAGACATAATCAGCAGATTGGCAGAACTGGCCAGGTAAGGATCCTCAATTCGCTCGCCCATACTTCCGTAATTCTCCGGAATCTCATTGTCGAAAAACTGATTCACCAAAATGGGGAAGGACGGATCCGCTTCCTGAACATCGAAGCTTACAAAGATCAAACGATTCGTCCATTTCGGCTCATTCGAAATAAGACTACCCCACTCGGACTTCAATCCATCCTTGGTCTTCCGCAAAACCTCAGCAATTTCAGTCTCCTTCAATTCGGTCATGGGATTGTCTTCCTGAACAGCGAAGTAGATTCCCCAGAATCCCAGTGGAATAACGTGCAAGCCTTCAAGCTTCTGAAGCTCATGGCCTCTGTAATACAAAAGCGACATCCACTAATCCCTCTTTTAACTTGAGGGCACCCAAGAGGCTACCGCTCATTTGGTAGTGAACGTTATAATTTCCTATTTTTTGCTCACCACTGCTTTGCACCTGAAGAGCTGAAACAACAAAGTTGCTGCCAGCCACTTGTATCGTCTGCGCTTCAGCAGATCTTAGTACAAGCGAAAGAGCTAAAACGTAGAGCGCTAGGTAGATATAAGTTTTCATGATTCGAACCTTATCCTCCAGCTCTTCCCGTTGTGTCCAACTCCGGCCACTGGACTAATTTCCGATGGAGGGTTCTCCGAGATATACCCATCAACTCCGCTGCCTTGGTCCGGTTTCCTTTGGCTTGAAGTAAGGCTTTTCTCAGCAGGTGCTTTTCATTTTCCTCGACCGATAGGTTCGACTGAACTCCCTCAGATTGAACACTTACCGGTGCACCTTCGCGAAACCGGTTATCCAAGTCATACTCGGTGATGGTCCCACCACGATGCAGCACCACAGTATTCTCTGCAAAATTTCTCAACTCACGGATGTTACCAGGCCACTTGTAATCCTGAAGAACCCTGATCGCAGCTGCATCCAAATCAGGCAACGGAACACCATTGTCTTTGGCGTAGTACTTTAGGAAATGGGTTAATAATAAAGGGATGTCTTCTTGGCGCTCGCGTAGAGGCGGAAGGAAGATTGAGACTACATTGAGTCGATAATAGAGGTCCTCACGAAAATCCCCACTTTCAACCAATTGCTTTAGATTCTGATTCGTGGCGCACACGAGCCGCACGTCTACCTCGATGGGTTTTATACTCCCTACTCGTTCAAACGTTTTCGACTCCAGAAAACGAAGGAGCTTAACCTGAGTCGCAGCATCGATCTCCCCGATTTCATCCAAAAAGAGCGTTCCGTTATCGGATGCCTCAAACCGCCCTACCCGTTTTTCTATGGCACCGGTAAAGGCTCCTTTCTCATGACCAAACAGCTCACTCTCCAATAGGTTCGTGGGCAACGCGGCACAATTGACAGCTACAAATGCTTTACGAGAGCGATCGCTGTTCTGGTGGATGGCTTGCGCAATAAGTTCCTTTCCAGTACCCGTTTCTCCCTCGACCAAAACGGTAGCCTTTGACGGTGCGACCAGCTTAACCCGTTCAATCACAGCCTCGAGTGCAGCCGAGTTTCCAATAATTCCTTTGAAACTAAATTTCTGATCCAGCCGCTGGTGCAACTCTTTGTTCTCAACCTGAATCTGCTTAGAGTTTATAGCTCGCTTAATCAGGATCTCTAGACGCTCGAGATTAACCGGTTTCGTCAGAAAGTCGAATGCACCACGCTTCATAGCTTCAACGGCCGTCTCTACGTTTCCGTAGGCAGTCATCATGATGCAAATGGGCTTCTGGGACATGGTGAGAGAATAATCAATGACCTTCAGCCCAGATTTCCCTGACATCCGCAAGTCTGTAAGCACGACGTCAAAAGGCTGACTATCTAACAAATTGAAAGCCTGGTCAGCATCACTGGCCAAATACACATCGTAGTCATCCTCCAAGGCCATCTGCAGCCCTTCGCGGGTGTGCTTTTCGTCGTCAACAATGAGGATGGATGCAGGCATGATTCAATCGATAGATAATATTCACAACGGATCTCAGCTCTGAGGCAAGAGCCGAACGCGCCGGTGTTTCTTTGGGAACTTTAGGGTAATGGCAGTACCCACGCCGGACTTACTATCGATGGCCACCTGACCTCCATGCTCACGCAGAATTCGATTCACAATCATCAACCCTAATCCACTACCAGAGGACTTAGTGGAGTAGTAAGGCTGAAATACACTTGCCAGATCTTCCTTATCAATTCCCTCCCCTGTATCTGCAAAAATAATGTAGAAGTAATCATCGTCGGAACGCGCTTGAATTCGCAAAGTCCCACCTTCCTGCATAGCCTCATGAGCATTTTTGATGATGTTGAAGAACACCTGCTTCATCTGGTTGGTATCTCCGGCAATCACCGGAGCTTCATCCCCAACTTCCATCTCCACCGATACTTTTGAATTGAGCAGTTCCTGCTCCTGCACTTGGAGAACGGCTTCGATGACCTCCATCAAGTTCACATCCTTTAGGTCGGGAGGAGAGGGTCGTATCGCTTCAAGGAAATTGGTAATGATGCCATCTTGCCGCTCAACTTCTCCGCTACAAATCTTTAGGGAACGTTCAAGTTTCTCACGGACACTATCATCTTCAACCTTATCCAATAATCGCTCCATGAGCTGTAAATGGATGGTCAGCGAGTTGAGCGGATTGCCGAGTTCATGAGCTACTCCAGCAGCTAACAAAAAGATAGAAGAAATCTTCTCCGACTCGATCTTCTCCTCGGTCGACATGACTTCTTTGGTAATGTCCGATAAAATAACAACGAAGTGTGGATCCATATCTTCGAAGCCTTCAATCGGAACCATGTATACCCGAACGTAGCGGTGCTCAGGGTAAGTCATTTCAATTTCCCGGGTCACGGAAGATTGATCATCCACTTCGGGCTCTTCCCCATCCATATTTATAACAGGGGCAATATCGGGTATCCACTTCCACAATACGGCAGACCCGATATCCGTTTCTTTCAACCCGACCATCTTCATGCCCTCTGCATTGGCATACTCAACTACCCCTTGTCGGGTGATTACCAAGATGCCTTCACGGACGGTGTTGATGATGCTTTCGAACAACTCACGTTCACCGGCTAAGCGGTTAATCAAGTTCTGCAAATTGGTCTCATCCAAATGATCCAATTGGCCCAATACTCGATCCAGGGGAGAATGACGCTTTTCACTCATGAACTTTGAGAATAGTCAGATTGATGATGAATCTCGAAAACCATTTTATTCCCCCTAGTAACG
Source organism: uncultured Opitutales bacterium (assembly GCA_938075565.1). Classification (GTDB taxonomy): domain Bacteria; phylum Verrucomicrobiota; class Verrucomicrobiia; order Opitutales; family UBA2995; genus UBA2995. Next base: position 3,525 of record CALJGU010000127.1, read on the forward strand.
ATACTCTTATTGAGATTGCCAAGTCTTTTAGGGGTAACAACTGTGCCACCAATGACTGATACCACCAGCTCCAAGCCCATGCCAAAGAGGGAGAACCTACTTCTTAGCCTGGCCTTCAATATTGCCATCCCATTGTTCATACTGACCAAGCTGAGTGATCCTGAACGCCTGGGACCCGTCAACGCGCTGATAGTTGGACTCGCCTTCCCTTTCGGATACGGAGTCTGGGATCTACTAAATCGCAAACAGGTCAACTTTGTATCCATACTTGGAATTATCAGCGTGGGCTTAAGCGGCACATTCGGACTGGTAGAAGTGGATCCATACTGGCTAGCCGTTAAGGAAGCTTCGATCCCAGCCGTTATTGGCATTATGGTTTTGGTAACTTTTCGTACCCGTAGACCTCTGATCAAAACCTTTCTCTACAATCCGCAGATTCTAAACACAGAACTCATTGACCAGAAACTGGAAGAAACGGGTACTCAACGTCAGTTCACCAAAATCTTTGCGTTCTGCAATTGGCTCCTCGTGGTCTCCTTTGCCATGAGTTCGATACTGAATTTCGTTCTGGCCCGAATCATAGTCACGACACACCCCGGAGATGATTTGGCTGCATTCAATGCAGAGTTAGGAAAAATGAATGCACTGAGTTGGCCGGTCATCGCTATCCCCAGTACCATCATTATGATGGTGGCTCTTTGGAAGCTGATCAATGGCCTCACTCACCTGACAGGCTTAAAGCTCGAAGACATGATGCACGAGCCTCAAAAGAAAAAGGCCAAAGAGTAAAGTCCGTCTCTAAACGGATGGGATTGCGCTTTGATCTTTAACGTTCCTCAACAGGAACAAAGTGCTGGTCTACTTTACCGGTGTAAACCTGGCGCGGGCGATGAATGCGACTTGAGCCGGTAGCGATTTCCCGCCAGTTAGCAATCCAACCTGGCATACGCCCAATGGCGAACATCACAGTGAACATCTCTACTGGAATGCCCACGGCCTTCAAAATCAGTCCGCTGTAAAAATCAACATTCGGATATAGTTTCCGCTTCACGAAATATTCATCCTCCAAAGCAGCTTTCTCGAGGTGGCGAGCTATATCCAACAATGGATCGTCATGCCCCAGGCTATTTAAGATCTCCTCGGCTGCACCACCTAGGATTTTGGCACGCGGGTCATAATTCTTATACACGCGGTGACCGAATCCCATCAGTCGTGCTTTGCCGGTTTTGGCATCTTCAATAAACTGGGATCCATCGTCGCCGGAATCATGAATCGACTGCAGCATTTTTACGACCGCGGTGTTCGCTCCGCCATGGAGTGGCCCCCAAAGTGCGGAAACGCCAGCAGACACAGAAGCAAACAAATTGGCTCCACCACTTGCCACCATGCGAACGGTGGAAGTAGAGCAGTTTTGCTCATGATCGGCATGTAATAAGAAAAATAGATCCATCGCCTTGGCGATCTCCGGAGTTGGCTCGTAGTCCTTTTCCTCCGTCGAAAACATCATATGGAGAAAATCATCCACGTATGGTGCATCTAAACGAGGCGCTACAAAGGGCAATCCCTGGCTCATCCGGTAACTCATCGCCGCAATAGTCCGAACTTTGGAAATTAGGAGCGCAGCAGCCTGGTCAAAATGCTCCATATCTTGCTCACGATCATTGGAAGTCATTTCCGAATGGCAGCAACCTGCCGCATTGAGCATGGCGCTGAGTACAGCCATTGGATGAGCGTCTGAAGGGAATCCATTAAAATGATGACGAAAATCATCAGGCATTGCAGCATTGCCAGCCACTTGTTGGCTAAAGTGAACATATTCTTCCTGACTTGGCAGATGCCCGTAAATAACCAGAAAAGCAGTTCCGAGAAAAGAAGCCTGACCGGCCAGCTCTTCTATAGGAATTCCGCGGTGCCGCAAAATACCTACTTCACCATTGATGAAGGTGATATCACTTAAGCAAGAGCCTGTGTTCCCATACCCATCATCGTAGGTGATGTATCCAGAGTCGGCGCGGAGCTTGCGGACATCGATCGCTTTTTCACCCTCGGTACCGGAAATAACGGGGTATTCATATGAATTACCATCAATGGTAATGGTCGCTGTTTCTGACATTTCTAAACGCTGATTCTTAGGATTCCGTGTAAAGAGTGAAGATACTCACAACTCATTTGGCATTTTCAACTACTTTCAGAAAATTTTGGTATAGTTGAAGGCCTTTTTTCTGACTCTTCTCGGGGTGAAATTGAGTAGCGACACAATTCCCTCGCTTAATACCGCTTGTGAATGGACCTCCATAGTCGGATCTAAAAAAGGACGAATCCTCGTTTTCGGGGGCTACAAAGTAACTGTGTACAAAATAAAATTGGTCTACTTCCGATACTAAGCCATCAACAATGGAGTCGCTAGGATCCAAAAAGGTAGCTGCATTCCAACCCATGTGCGGAACCTTATACTCCGGTGGAAGTTGAAACCGTTTTACCTGGCCGGGAAAAATGCCCAAGCCATCGACGGAGCCTTCTTCAGAATAATCGTAGAGTGCCTGAAATCCCAAACATACTCCAAAAAATGGTCGATCCTCTGAGATCCATCCTTTGACCAAATCGATCAGATTGCAGGCGCGAAGCCCATCGATACAATCACCGAGAGCACCCACTCCAGGGAGCACCAAGCCTGTTGCATCCCCCATCTGCTCGGGAGAAGTGATCAGGTTTACCTCGGCGCCGCAGGCTTCAAATGCTTTGGAAACACTACGGAGGTTTCCCATTCCGTAGTCTATAACTGCGAGTTTCGTTTTCATCGGCTCCTACTAAGTCAATTTGTCCTTAGTCGAAGGCAACTGGCCTTCTGTTCTTGGATCCACTGATGTCGCCACATCGAGAGCTTTAGCAAAGCACTTGAATAACGCTTCCACAATGTGGTGCGGCTCATCCCCATATTCAATTTTCAGGTGAATATTAGCGCTCAAGCTATTTACCAGGGCCTGGAAAAACTCACGAATCAGTACGATATTGAAATCACGGATATAATTAGTCGGCGATTCAACTTGGTATTTGAGAAACGGGCGGTTGCTCAGATCCAAAGCCACACGTGCCAAGGTCTCATCCATCGGCAAAATGAAGAACCCATAGCGACGGATTCCTAGCTTATCGCCCAATGCCTGTTTGATAGCATCGCCCAAAACGATACCCACATCCTCAACCGTGTGGTGATAATCAACCTCTATGTCACCTTTCGCAATCAGCTTGAGATCAAACAAGCCGTGCTTGGCGAACAAGTTGAGCATGTGGTCGAAGAACGGGATACCCGTATCTACCTCATACTCGCCGGAACCATCCAGATTGATGGTTAGTGCAATATCGGTCTCCGCTGTTTTGCGGGAGATTGAGACTATGCGTTTTTCAGCCATTGGTCGATTTTGTTATTAAGCGTTTCCATTTCGGATTCTGAGCTCACGCTGATTCTAAGGAAAGAATCGGTTCGAGTATCATTTCCAAAATATCGTACGAGAATTTTCTCCCCGAAGAGAAAGTCAAACAGGGATTTCGCAACCTCTGGACCCGTTTCCCCTCGAGAATTTACAGGTTGTGTAAATATAAGGTTGGCCTGAGACGGGTAAGAAAACCAGCCGAGACCTTCCCACAGCTTTTTGTAGCGGTCCCGGGTCTCTTTGATTTTCCCGATCAATCCATCGTAATATTCAACGTCTGAAAGGGCAGCTAATCCAGCGACCTGGGAAATCCGATTGACATTATAACTGTCACGCACCTTGTCGAGAAGGTCGATGAGCTCGGGATTCCCTAACAGGTATCCTACTCGCATTCCGGCCAGACTGTGTGATTTGGAAAAGGTCCGCGTTACACAAAGGTTGGGAAATTCTTCCACCAGGGAAATCGCAGTTTCTTCGGCAAAAGCCCCATAGGCTTCGTCTACAACCAAGATCCCTTCATATTGCTCGGCTAAGCTCCGAATAGTGTCGGTGGTGAATCCCACTCCTGTAGGCGCATTGGGTGATGTCAGGAAAAACAGATTGGCTCCACAATTCGCTACCTCTTCAACCGGCAGCGTCATGCTGCCATCAAAGTCTACCGAAACTTGCTTCGCATTTTGGATGGCGAGCAAAACAGGGTAGAGCGAATAGCTCGGCACCATATACCCGGCACTCTTTTCCTCATCGCAGAAAATACGAATCAGGAGATTCAGAATTTCATCTGATCCATTTCCTACAAAGGCCCAATCCGCACTTGGAAGATGAAAATGCTGTGCCAATTCCTCCCGTAAGGTGGCGCAGATTGGATTCGGATACTTACGCAATGGATCCCCAGCTTCCTTGGCAATCGCTTCAGCAACGCGCGGACTTGGCGGATAAGGGTTCTCATTGGTGTTCAGTTTGATCCAATCCGCATCCTGTGGTTGCTTTCCGGGTACGTAGGCGTGCAGAGCCTGCACATGCGCAAGCGCCCGGTCGGATAATGACGGATTCGGTTTCATAGTTACGATTTGTAAAGCTCGTTACTTTGCCCGAATAGATACAGATCTGCCGTGAGCGTCGAGTTTTTCTAAACGCGCAAATACCTCAATGGTGCTTGCGGCTTTCTTCACATGGCTCTGCTCGTAACGCACGATACTACTTCTTCGAAAGAAGTCGCTGACAGTCAGGCCGCTTAAAAAGCGACCCACCCTGCCGGTAGGTAGTTCGTGGCTTGGACCAGCAGTAAAGTCGCCCAACGCAGTTGCTGAGTAATGTCCTTGAAGGATAGCACCCGCAGTAGTGATCCGCTGAGTCATGGACGCTATTCGTGAGGAATCGACCTGTAACTCCATGTGTTCAGGAGCAATAAAATTAGCAACATCGATCGCGGCATCCAGATTGGGAACTTCAATAATCGCAAAATTCTTTTTCAGCACACGGCTGATTGCCTCCTTGTGTGACAGTGATGGAAGTTGAGATGCAATCGATTTCTGGGCCGCTTGGATTAGCTTCTTCGAGGAAGAGACCAAATAGACCTTTTCTTTGCCGGATCCATGCTCAGCTTGGGCCAAGAGATCTGCTGCGACAAACGATGGCTTGGCGGAGGAATCTGCAATCACCATCACCTCACTCGGTCCTGGTAGAAGATCAATACCGACGCGGCCAAAGAGTTGGCGCTTAGCTTCATTTACGAATGCATTGCCAGGGCCATAAATTTTGTCGACAGGAGTGACGCTTTTTGTGCCAAACGCCATGGCGGCGACCGCTTGAGCGCCACCAATCTTGTAAACTTCTTTGATCCCACAAAGAGAAAGTACTCCTGCCATGGCGGGGGCAATACCACCCTCTTTATTGGGTGGTGTGCAGACACAAATTTGCGGGACCTTGGCAATCTTAGCCAAAGTGGCTGTCATGATAACAGTGGAAACAAGTGGAACACTTCCACCAGGCACATAAAGCCCCACTCGTTGAATAGGATAATAGCGCTCCCCTACCGTCGCTCCATGCGGATTTTTCTTGGACCAATTTTTTGGTAGAGACTCACGGTTGTAGGCCTTAACACAACGAATGGATTCTTTGAGTGCCTTGCGGTCCTTAGCGGAAAGACTGCTTACGCCAGCCTTCAACTCGGACTCCGAAACTTTCAAGGTACGAGGATTCAATTTCGCCCCGTCCAATCGCTCTGTTATGGCGAAGAGGGCTTTGTCACCTCGCTTTTGAATATCTCCAATAATATCAGCAACAATGGCCTCAACTTTCGAGGATCCAGCGGCATCTTCAGCGAACGCAGCCAGCCGTTTAAAAAAGCTGGGCGTATCATACTTGAATCTAGGCATCTATTTTTTCCTCAACGAGGGCAGCGGAGGCTGGGTAAAGAGTGAATCTTCAAAGACGGGATTCACTTCGATTTTGTTAAATTCAAGATGACTAATCTGCTCATCCCCTCTGAAGGTGATTAAATACTTTGGGAATCTGATGCCACTTACCATCAATTCTCCCTGTTCTTGAATGCGTTCCCCATTTTCGATTTCGGATAACAGCAATTCTCCTGTTTCTTCATCAAAATAACGGACAAATATAGCCGACCCATAGAGGATTTTAACAACCTCAACGGGCTTACCATCGAGATCCTCTTTGCCAAGGTACTCAATCTTCCGTCCGTAGTTCGTCTTAGTTGAAAAGAAATTCAAACCTTCGTAGGTATTAGCGCGCAACCGTTTCAAGCGTGCCACATCCACCGGCATCAGAGCATAAACTTCCGGATTATCCGTTTTGAAGCGTTTCAGCCAACCTTCGTAATCGTTCAGCCCAAATTCATCGACCATCCCATTATCGTGTTGGATAGATTGCATCAGCTTGTATGGCTGCTGTAGGCTAATGGAAATCTTTCCAGTCTTACCGTCCGGGTTGGTGATCGTTCCTTCGAAGCGCAAGGACCTTACGCCGTTAAGTGTTGGTTCATCGGAAATGAACTGGCGGGCCTTTTTTAGAATGGCTTCTGCTTGTGGATCTAGATTGGCCTTAAGCACCTGACCACCGACTAAAGCAAATACCGCACACAACGCAAAGAGGCGCCGGAACCCAAGCGGGAGAACTAGAACGGATTTGATATCGAACTTCATAACAGAATCAGAGGAGTCGACCGCTATGGGACTCCATAATCCTAACAATGTTCAACCCAAATCGCACACTATTCCCACTCGATCGTGCTAGGGGGCTTAGAGCTAATATCGAGGACCACCCGGTTCACCCCTTTGACCTCATTAATGATACGGTTGGAAATCTTGGCCAATAGGTCGTGATCCAACTTAGCCCAATCGGCAGTCATCGCATCTACGCTTTCCACAATTCTCAAGGCGATGACATTATCATAGGTTCTTTCATCCCCCATAACCCCAACAGTTCGCACAGGTAGAAAAACAGCAAAGGATTGCCAGACTTTGTAGTAAAGATCCGCAGCTTTCATCTCTTCGAGTAAGATAGCATCTGCTTCGCGAAGAACGACCAGCTTGTCTTCAGTAATGTCTCCTAAAACCCGGACAGCAAGGCCAGGTCCTGGAAATGGTTGGCGCCAAACAACGCTGTCGGGCAATCCAAGGCTCTTACCGAGTAACCGAACTTCATCTTTAAATAGTTGGTTCAACGGTTCCAATATCTTCAATTTCATCCGCTCCGGAAGACCGCCCACGTTGTGGTGGCTCTTAATCAACGAGGCTGGATTTCCATCTATGGGAACACTCTCAATGATATCGGGGTAGATAGTTCCTTGAGCCAGGAAATCAACGGTACCGATAATCTCTACTTCGTCCTCGAATACATCGATGAAGGTATTGCCAATGATCTTTCGTTTTTGCTCTGGGTCAGTCACACCCGCCAAACGTTCGAGGAATAAATCGGCGGAATCAGCGACGACCAGGTTGATTTGAAAATGATCTCCGTAGAGCTTTTTGACCGCCTCGCGCTCATCTTTGCGGAGCAACCCGTTATCAACAAACACACAGGTTAGCTGAGTTCCAATTGCGTCATGAATCAGCTTAGCAGCAACCGAGCTATCAACTCCTCCGCTAAGTCCCAAGATAACCTTCTTGTCTCCGACTGTGTCACGAATACTGGCAATAGAACTTTCGATGTAGCTTTCCATCGTCCAGTCCCCTTCACACTTACAAATATCAAAGACAAAATTCCGGATGATATCAGTCCCTTGCTCGGTGTGAAAAACTTCCGGGTGAAATTGAAGACCAAAGAATTGGCGTTTGGTATCCTGAATAGCTGCGAAATCACTATTTTCGGTCGTGGCAACAGGTGTGAATCCTTCAGGCAGCTCCGTCAGCTTGTCACCGTGAGAGTTCCAAACTTGTATGGTTTTATTGACCCCATTAAGGAGCGGACTCTCGCCTGTGATCGTCAAAGTCCCTTTTCCATATTCACGCTCTTCGCTGTGCTCAGCCTTTCCTCCAAGTAGATATCCGAGTAACTGGATGCCATAACAGATCCCCAAAACTGGAACTCCTAAATCAAAGATGGCTTTGTCTGGATGCGGCGCATTGTCCGCAAACACAGAAGAAGGACCCCCGGATAAAATAACGCCCTTTACGCCTTCTTTCTTTAGCTCCTCCGCTGAAGTTGAGAAAGGCAACACTTTCGAATAAACCTGACACTCTCTCAAACGTCGGGCGATGACTTGTGTGTATTGGGAACCAAAATCAAGAACGGCTACTACTTCGGCCATGACTAGTATTGTAAATGTGTGTTTTTAAATTTGCAGCGAGGACAGTTCGATTGCTTCACACCCATCTTGTCTGCATAAATCTTGCTGCATTTGACGCAGTGGAAAACCGTTTTGGAACGTTCCGCCTGGTAAAGGTTTTTATCCCGAAAGTCATAGTAAGCCCACAGACCTAGTACCGTTCCTATTCCTATAAGAAGGTAAATTAGAAATCCATCTGCTAAAGTGATCGGGATCATTGTAAACACAAACGCGCCCTATAATCAGGCGCGTTGTGGTAAAGTGTTTCTTTTGAAGAGTATGCCAAGTTTACTTCTTGGTTTCTTCCTCCTCATCGGCCGCTTCTTCTTCAGCGGCAGGTTCTTCTTCAGCCTCTGCTTTTGCCTCAGGAGCTTCTTCAGATTCGGCCGGAGCTTCATCAGCTTCCGCAACGAGTGTTTCTTCCACTTCGGCGACTGACTCTTCGGCAGCAACTTCCTCTGCCACTTCTTCTACTGCTTTTTCTTCAGTAGCTTTTTTGGCAGTCTTTTTAGCCTTCTTTTTTCTCTTCTTGCCGTAACCTTCGTCAGCGGCAGGAATCAATTCGATCAAGGCCATTTCAGCAGCATCACCTACACGAGTACCAATCTTATAGATTCGGGTATAGCCACCTGGGCGATCTTTGAATTCTTCGACCTTCTCATTGAAGAGAAGTTGAACCGCTTCTTTATTACGAAGACGGGAAGCAGCCAAACGACGGTCAGCGAGTGAACCATTTTTAGCCAAAGTGATGATCTTTTCAATAAATGGACGCAGAGCCTTGGCTTTAGCCAAAGTCGTCTTGATACGACCTTCTTTAATCAGGGCGAGAGCCAGGTTGGCCATAAGGGCCGGGCGGTGGGCCTTCTTTACCCCTAATTCGTGTCTATGTTTTAAATGGCGCATTGCGGATAGTCTCCAGAAAACTTAGTCTATACGGGAATCGAGAAGACGTTCGTCGATTTTCATTCCCAGGGATAGACCCAGCTGTTCCAGTTTTGCTTTAATTTCGTTGAGTGATTTCTTACCGAAGTTGCGATACTTCAGCATTTCCTGCTCTGACTTCATGGCCAACTCACCAACGGTGGTAATGTTAGCATTGTTCAAGCAGTTTGCGGCACGAACCGAGAGCTCGATTTCATTGACGCTCATGTTGAGAAGCTTGCGGAGCTTGTTCTGCTCTTCACTTACTTCAGAACCTTCACTTTCAAATTCAACATCTTCATCACTCACCTTATCGAATACTTCGAGGTGGTGCTTTAGGATGGAAGCTGCGTGCTTTACCGCATCGTCAGGAGAAATCCGACCGTCGGTGGAAATTTCGAGGATCAACTTATCGTAGTCGGTCATTTGACCCACACGTGTGTTTTCCACGTTATACTTTACCAGGCGAACAGGGCTATAAAGACAATCGATTGGAATCACACCGATAGGATCGTCCTCAGTCTTGTTTTCTTCGCCTGGAACATATCCACGACCTACCTTTACTTCTATTTCAGCAAAGAAGCGACGCTCAGCATCCAGTGTACAGATAACCTGCTCAGGATTAATGATCTCAATATTCGCGTCAGGCTGAATATCAGCAGCTGTCACTTGTCCGTCTTTGGTGACGTCGAGAAGAAGCTTAACTGACTCGCGCTTGTGGTTGATGAGCAGAATCTTCTTCAAGTTCAAAACCACATCGGTGATGTCCTCAACGATTCCTTCAATACTCTGGAATTCGTGGCTGACACCTTCAATCTTGATTGAAGAGATAGCGGCTCCTTCAATAGAGCTGAGAAGCACACGACGCAATGAGTTGCCAATAGTGTGGCCATAACCACCTTCAAAAGGTTCGGCTATGAACTTGGCGTATGTATCGGTTGCGCTCTCATCGTCTTTGGTGAGGCGGTTTGGGATTTCGAATTTTCCTAATCGAGTGGCCATGGAACAAACGTATGTAAATGTTAAGTACCTCCGCTAAAGATTAGCGGTTGTAGAATTCAACAATGAGCTGCTCATTGATGCCTACCTCAATCTCGTCGCGAGTAGGTAGACGGTTTATTTTTCCTTTGAAGGTATCTTCGGCTAAAGTCATCCAGTCAGGAATCGTCCGGGCACGAGTCTCATCAAGGGCACGTGTTGCCAGTTGGCGGGAAGAGACGGCGTCTTTAACTTCAATCTCATCACCAGCTTCAACTTGGTAACTTGGAATATCCACCTTGTGGCCATTTACTTTGATGTGACCGTGGTTGACAAACTGACGGGCACCCGAGCGGGTCTTAGCCAAGTTCAAGCGATAAATTACATTGTCCAAACGAGTCTCAAGCCGTTGAAGGAACACTTCACCGGTGACACCCTTGGCACTCTTAGCTTGCTCAAAGGTACGGCGGAACTGCTTCTCCGTCATGCCATACATGTAACGAAGCTTTTGTTTTTCGTTTAGGCCGATAGAGTAATCACTCTGCTTGCGGCGAAGACGGGGACCGTGAACCCCGGGAGGATAGCTTTTGCGCTCAAAAGCTTTATTAGGTGGAAAAATCGCCATTCCAAAACGGCGATTTATTCGAGTCGTGGGTCCTGTGTAACGAGCCATACTTTAAAGGTAAATAGATAGATTAAACGCGGCGGCGCTTTGGTGGGCGACATCCGTTGTGTGGAACAGGTGTCTTATCAATAATTGAAACAATGATCATTCCTAGAGCTTGAAGGGCGCGAACGGCAGAATCTCTTCCCATGCCTGGGCCTTTCAAATGAACTTCAACTTCCTTCAATCCGTGAGCCATTGCAGCGCGAGTTGCGTCTTGAGTAACAACTTGAGCAGCGTATGCCGTAGATTTGCGGGAACCGCGGAAATTACATTTACCAGCACTACTCCAGGAAATCACGTTCCCCTTCATGTCGGTAACAGAAACTTTAGTGTTATTAAAAGAAGCTACCACGTGCACGATGCCGTGCGTGATGTTCTTACTACCTTTGGCACGACGGACTTTGATGTCACCTAGATCGTCACCCATTAGGTCTGCAACGGTAGTATCTTCCTTTTTCTCCTCTGGTTTTGCTTCGCCTTCACCCTCTTTGGCTTCAGCCTTCGCTTCTTCCTTCTTGGGCTCTTCTTTTTTAGGCTCTGCTTCTTTTTCAGCTTTCGGCTCTTCGGCCGGAGCTTCTTCTGCAGCAGGTGCTTCTTCGGCTTTAGCTTCCTCAACGGGAGCCTCTTCCTTCACTTCTTCAGTGGCAGGTTCTTCTTCAGCCTTGGCTTCCTCAACGGGAGCTTCTTCGGCAGCCGGAGCTTCCTCTTTTACTTCTGCAGCGGGTGTTTCTTCCTTTGCTTCAGCAGCTGGTGCTTCGGCTTGGGTTTCTTCAACCTTTTCTTCTTCGTTTTCGGGTTTTTCAGCGCTCATATTCTAAGCAAATTAGTTATTTAGAAACCACCCCGACAGTGCGGCGGCCACCTTTGCGTGTTCTAGCATTAGTACTGGTGCGCTGACCACGGACTGGAAGTCCGCGACGATGCCGATGTCCACGGTAACATTGGATGGCTTGTAGGCGCTTCATATTAGCAGCAATATCTCGACGTAGGTCTCCTTCAGTCATCCACTGATTGCGGATAATGATCTCAGAAATCTGGTTAATTTGCTCCTCAGTAAGTTCCTGGGAGCGATGCGCAGGATCGAGCTTCAGCTCATCAACGATCTGCTTAGCGCGGGTAGGGCCAACGCCGTAAATATAACGCAATGCGTACTCTGTACGCTTGTTATTTGGAATGTCTACACCTAGTAATCGAGGCATTGCTTTTTAGTTGTTTGGAAATTGTGAAAAGTGGCCAAAATAACAGCTGTTTTTTGTTTGAAAAGCTATTTTTTCGGTAAAGTTAATATTTCTGCACCGTCCTGTGTTATAAGGACAGTGTGCTCAAAATGGGCGGATGGTTTGCCATCCACAGTGACTGCGGTCCAGCCGTCTGAAAGCACGCGAACACTGGGTTTCCCGAGATTGACCATGGGCTCAATTGCCAAGGTCATACCTGGTTTTAGTTTGTCTCCTTTGCCTTTGCGACCGTAGTTGGGAATTTGCGGTTCTTCGTGCATCGAGCGCCCAACACCGTGTCCGACGAAATCTCTCACGATCGATAAGCCTCGTGATTCGATATAAGTCTGCACTGCATTAGAGATGTCTCCTACCCGTCCGCCGGGTTTTGCAACCCGGATGGCCTGATCAAGTGACTTCTTGGTTTCAGTTACTAGAAATTGAATTTCCTCTGGAGCTTCTCCCACGATGACCGTGTTCGCATTGTCTCCGATAAATCCGTTGTAGCTGATGACTACATCCACCGAAACCGCATCGCCTGACTTAATAGTCCGACGCATACTGCCGATTCCATGAACAACTTCTTCGTTAACTGAAATGCATATATAACCAGGATAGACCTTACTGCCGTTACGATAATTGTAACAGGCACTAGTCGCGCCCAGTTCTTGCATGAACCGTTTCCCAGCCTGGTCGAGGTCGTAGGTACTAACCCCCACTTCGACGAGCTGAGTGACTTTATAAAGAACAGTGGCTGCCACCTCACAGGCCTCCCTCATTTTAAGGATTTCGGCGCTGTTTTTGACGGGAATCATAGATTCGATGTCAGGCAGAAATAAACAAACATAGTGCGATCAGAGCACAAAACTGCGGAGAACCCATGAAATGATTCCCACGACAAAAATAAGTCCCAGCACAACCATCAACGGCTTCAGGTTACCCATGTCAGCAGATGATGCGAGTTGAGGACGTGATTTCTTTGCAGGATTGCGACCACGAATGCGTCCTTTTTTGAGGAAGCCGTCGTAGTGGCGCTGCAACAAATAAGTTTCCACTTGCTGAAGGACCTGCAGAATTACACCAACGGTAATCAACATACCAGTGCCACCAAAGAAGTTAGCGATCTGGAATGGAACGTTGATGGTAAAAAGCAGCACATCAGGAAAAACTGCGATGACAGTCAGGAAGACAGCACCGGCAAATGTAAGGCGCGTCATAACAAAGTCCAAGAACTTTGCAGTAGGCTCACCAGGACGAACACCTGGAATATAGCCGCCACCCTTTTTCAAATCATCTGCAATTTGGATAGGCTTGAACATGACCGATACCCAGAAATAACTGAAGATCAGGATGAGGAAGCCAAAAATGAAATAGTATGAAACCGTTCCTTGAACAAACCATGCAGATACACTGCCAAGGAATTGTAAGGCATCAAAACTCGCAGCCAGTGAAGAAAAGATTTGCTGCGGGAACATCAAAATCGCACTGGCGAAGATCACCGGCATAACACCGGAGTAATTAACCTTCAGTGGAAGGAAAGAACTTTGGCCACCATAGACTTTACGACCCACTACACGTTTAGCATACTGGACGGGAATCTTACGCATGGCTTGAATCACAGCCACCAATCCTGCGGTCACGACCACCAGGAGCACTAACATGGCCGCGAGCTCCGGAATCTCGATACGATTGGTTCCAATCGGAGCGAAGACCATACGCCATAGTGTCATAAGAGCATTCGGCAGGTCAGCAATGATACCAACCATAATCAAGAGCGAGACACCCTGACCAATTCCCTTTTCAGTAATCTGTTCACCCAACCACATCATAATGATGGTTCCGGTTGTGAGAATGATAACTGAGTTAAAGACAAACCAGCCACCGTCGTTTAGGATGATGGATCCATAGGTGCTGGTATCAAACCCGGAGAACAATCCCCCAGGATTTTTCAGGCCGATAATAAGAAGGACGCCTTGAACCAGACAGATAACAATAGTCGCCAAGCGAGTGTATTGAGTAATCTTCTGACGGCCAACGTCACCCTCACGAGCAAGACGAGCCAAAGACGGTACAACAGCTGTCATCAACTGAAAGATAATCGAAGCCGAGATGTAGGGCATAATGCCCAAGGCAAACACAGCACCTTTTAACAGAGCACCCCCCGTAAACATGTTGTAGAGTCCAAGTACACCAGCTGATCCCGAAGCCGTTTGAGCTGCGAAAAAATTCTGCAACGGTGTGGGATCGACACCAGGCAACGGAATGTTGGCCCCGATACGGGCAACAAACAGCATAGACAACGTATAAAAAATCTTATTACGCAGCTCCGGGATCTTAAAACTATTTGAAAAGGCGGATAACATCTAAGTTAGAGGGTGAGGCGTTAAGAGAGAACGATCGCTTCTCCGCCTGCTTTTTCGATTTTCTCTTTAGCAGATGCAGAGAATTTGTGAGCGCTCACCTTGAGTGCTTTTTCCAGGTCACCAGTTCCGAGGATCTTTACTAGCTTTGAATCAGGACGGAGGATACCAGCTTTGGCCATGGCCTCAGGAGTCGCTTCCGACTCATCGCCCAACTTAGCCAAATCACCGACATTCACTACTTCGTACTGTGTGGTGAACTGTGCATTACTGAAACCGCGATGTGGCAGCTTCCGGTAAAGAGGCATTTGTCCCCCTTCAAACCCGATGCGAATACCACCACCACTTCGAGACTTCTGTCCCTTGTGGCCTTTGCCGCAAGTTTTGCCGAGGCCGGAACTTTCTCCATTACCTAGACGTTTTTTACGGTGTACGGCACCTGGTGTATTTGTAAGATTATGTAATCTCATGATTGAAATTGCTTAAGTGTTAATTAGCTACGGAGTGCAGCAATCTGTTCCTTAGAACGCAGTTGTCTCAATCCATCCATGGTCGCATTGATCATGGCGCGGTGGTTGTTTGAACCAAGAGACTTAGATAGAATATTTTTAACTCCAACAGCTTCGAGCACTGCACGCACCCCACCACCAGCGATAACACCGGTTCCGGGACCCGCAGGCCGAAGGATCACTTTTCCACCACCAGAAACACCGATTACAGCGTGTGGGATGGTGTCGTCGCGCAAAGGAATGGAGACCATATTCTTGTGAGCCTTTTCAGTACCTTTACGAATAGCTTCAGGGACTTCCTTTGCTTTTCCCATCCCAACACCGACACGGCCTTGGAGGTCACCACTGACAACAGTGGATGAAAAACTGAAACGACGTCCGCCCTTTACAACTTTGGCGCAACGATTGATGTGGACAACTTTATCGACCAATTCTGGTGCTTCTTCTGGAGTAGCCATAATAAATTTCTTCTAAAATTAGAATGCTAGACCACCCTCCCGAGCAGCTTCAGCAAATGCTTTTACACAACCATGGTAGATGCGACCACTTCGGTCGAATACAACACTCTCAACACCAGCCTTCTTGGCCTTTTCAGCCACCAGCTTACCGACGGATTGAGCCCCTTCGACGTTCGCTTTCAATTTGTCTCCTTTTAGGTCTTTGTCCAAAGAGGAAACATAAACGATAGTCTTACCAGCTTCATCGTCGATGACTTGGCCGTAAATGTGTTTGTTACTTAGGTGGACAGCCAAACGAGGACGCTCATCTGTACCCGAAATTTTCTTACGAATACGCCAGCGACGTTTTTGCTGTTGGATAGATTTTTTATTCGTTTTCATGCTCAGGATTCCCTCACTTATTTACCGGCTGTTTTACCTTCCTTGCGGCGTACGTATTCGCCAACAATCTTCACACCCTTGCCCTTGTAGGGCTCTGGCGGATAGAAGGCACGGATGGATGCAGCCACTTCTCCTACGAGTTGCTTGTCGATACCTTCGACCTTCAACTTGGTGTTCTCGGTTACGGTGATTTTGATTCCTTCCGGGATATCGTAGATACAAGGGTGAGAATAGCCGAGATTCATATCCAGCTTATTGCCACTCAATGCAGCACGGAAACCGACTCCACTGATTTCGAGGTCCTTACTATAACCGGTGGTTACACCATTCACCATATTGGCAATCAGTGAACGAGCGGTGCCATACATAGCGCGGGCGAACCGTGAATTGTTAGTGGGTTCCACAATAACGGATGCATCTTCTTGCGAGACAGCTACCGCACTCGGGAACTGGTGAGAAAGTTTTCCTTTAGGCCCTTCAACCGATACCACATTGGCTTCGATTGAAACGGTCACTTTTTCAGGAATGTCTACAGGTAATTTTCCAATTCTACTCATTGTTATCTCCTTACCAGACTTTGCAGACAAGTTCTCCGCCAACATTCTGCTGACGAGCTTGGTAGTCGGTCATCAAACCACGAGAAGTGGTAAGAATTCCGGCACCCATTCCACCCAATACTTTGGGCACTTCAGAAGCGGCGAAATAGAGGCGACGACCGGGACGGCTGTAACGCTCAATTGAAGTGATGGCGGATTCGCCATTCACGTATTTCAACTCTACCTTCAGGTACTTCTTGTTACCAGGAGCTTCGATATCCTCAAAGCCTTTGATATAGCCGCTTTCCTTAAGAATGCGGGCAATTCCCAGTTTCATTTTGGAATGCTGAACCTCGAAGGATTCTTTCTCCGCCGTAAAGGCATTCCTTATTTGTGTTAAAAAATCTGCGATCGGATCTGTCATGATTGATTAAGTGTTTGGCTGGATGATATCCGTATTCCCAACGTGTTTGATTAATTACCAGGATGATTTAGTGACACCTGGGATGCGACCGGCCAAAGCCATTTCGCGGAAAGTGATACGTGAAAGACCAAAACGTCCCAAATAAGCACGGGGACGACCGGTTACATTACAACGGTTGCGGAGACGCACTTTGGAAGAATTCCGAGGCAACTTGCAAAGTTTGCGTTGCGCGTCCCAGAATTGCTCATCCGTGGTTTCCGAGCTGGCGAGAATCTTTTTAAGTTCTGCTCGCTTGGAAGCATATTTTGCCACCATGCGCTCGCGTTTTTTGTTACGATGAATAGCTGATATTTTTGCCATAATACAAAGGGTTAAGCGTTGCGCTTGCGGAAAGGCATTCCGAGAAGAGTTAGAAGTTCACCACCTTCGTCGTCATCAGTTGCTGATGTTACGATGCAGACGTCCATACCGACTGTATGCTTGTGGGTATCAACATTGATCTCTGGGAAAATGGTGTGGTCAGTAATACCAAGAGTAAAATTTCCACGGCCATCCAGCTTCTTGTTGATACCACGAAAGTCACGAATGAGTGGTAGTGATACCGTAATCAAACGATAAAGAAATTCCCACATGCTGTTTCCACGTAGAGTAACTTTAACACCGACGGGCATACCTTCACGGAGTTTGAAGTTCGAGATACTTTTGCGAGCAAGTGTAATCACCGGTTTTTGGCCAGTAATGAGTCCATAATCCTTCGCAATATCGTTAATGACATTCTTGTCGTTGCTAGTACCAACGCCAGTGTTCAGAACGATTTTCTCAAGTTTAGGAACTTGCATCACGTTCTTATAACCGCGGCTCTTCATGAGTGCGGGAACGATTTGCTCGCTGTAAGTTGTTTTTAATTCTGGTTGATTCATTTTTGCTTTTTGCCGGACTTTTAACCCGGCGGCTAAACGTTAGAGCCCTATAGAAAAGTGGTGGAGAAAGACAAAGTTCAGTAGCCTTGGCAAGGGGTTATTTAGAGTGTCGTGAGTTATAGCGCGACTCTTCCATCAGATTGGAAATATGAAGACTCGCTTCACGCTCAATTATACCGCCTGGATCTTCCTGGCTGGCCGCCTTCTGGTGGCGTTTTACCATATTGAGCCCTTCAACAATCGCACGGTTCTTACCCTTTACGATCTGTAGGACTTTGCCAGATTTACCTTTTTGGCTTCCGCTTATGACGACAACGGTGTCTCCCGTTTTAATATGCGTTTTCATTTATAAAACTTCCGGTGCTAGAGAAATGATTTTCATGAAGCGCTTGCGGCGCAGTTCACGGGCAACAGGTCCGAAGATACGGGTGCCCTTTGGGTTTTTATTGGCATCGATTAGTACGATTGCGTTGCTGTCGAAACGGAGGTAACTTCCATCTGCACGACGGATGGGTGCCCTTGTCCGAACGACTACGCCGCGGACGACTTCGCCTTTTTTCACAGAAGCGTCGGTGGAACTCTCCTTGATGTGGCAAACGATAACGTCGCCCACACTAGCAGTTTTCTTCATTTGGCCAAGACGACGAATCATCTTTGCCTTTTTGGCGCCGGTGTTATCCGCGATTTCTACACTACTTAGAAGCTGTATCATTATAAATATCCTCTATAAATAGAAGGTTAGTCCAGAACCGGAGCTACGTGAAGTACTCGGATGATGCGCCAACGCTTTAGCTTACTCAGTGGGCGTGTTTCCATGATTTCCACTTTGTCGCCTGGTTTGGTTTCGTTCTGCTCGTCGTGAGCATGGAGTACGGTCTTACGATTGATCACCTTATGAAATCGTGGGTGAGGAATCTTGTAAGCGACCGTTACTTTAACCGACTTGTCGCCGGATCGGCTGCTTACAACACCTTGTAAAAGTTTTCTGCTATTTCTTTCTTCAGACATGACAATGCTTCTCCTAGTTAGCGGCTGCGCGCTCTTTCAAAATGGTTTCCATGCGAGCAATGTCCCGGCGCAGTTCAAGTAACTGAGATGGGGCTTCCACTTGCCCGGCTTGCTTACGTAGGCGCAAATTCATCAACTCCTGACGAGTATCTCGCACCTTCTTTTCAATTTCCTGTTCTGACAGGTCTCTAATTTCTTTGGCTTTCATGGTACTAACTCCTACTCCGCAGTTTCGCGGACAACAAAACGACATTTGAACGGCAGCTTACCATCGGCGAGGCGAAGACCTTCGCGAGCAAGTGATTCGCTAACTCCACCTACTTCGTAAAGCATGGTGCCTGGTTTAATAACTGCTACCCAGTGATCAACGGCTCCCTTACCCTTACCCATCCGCACTTCTAATGGCTTCTTGGTAACAGGCTTCTGAGGAAATACACGGATCCAAACTTTTCCTTTTCTTTTAAGGTGACGTGTAACAGCAACACGAGCTGCTTCAATCTGCTGTGAAGTCATAGCTCCACGCTCAAGGGATTGGATTCCGAAATCACCGAAGGAAAGCGTGTTTCCTTTTTGGGCGATCCCCTTAACACGACCTTTGTGCTGCTTGCGATATTTGGTTCTAGATGGAAGTAAAGGCATGATTCAAATTCTCCTTATCGATTACGACTGTTCTTCGTTTTCTTTTAATACCCAGCACTTAACACCAATGATACCGTAAACGGTGTTGGCTTCGGCGAAACCGTAGTCGATGTCTTCGCGAAGGGTGTGCAATGGAACACGGCCTTTTTTGACCATTTCTGCGCGGGCAATATCAGCACCACCGAGACGACCAGCGACACGGATCTTGATGCCCTGTGCACCTAGGCTATCCGCTATTTGGACAGCCTTCTTCATGGCGCGGCGGAAAGATATACGTCGCTCCAACTGAAGGGCTACATTCTCAGCAATCAATTGGGCTTCCAACTCAGGCTTTTTAATTTCCTGAATGTCGAGCATCACTTCGCGCTTCACTAGTTTGTTGAGGCGCGCCTTGAGCTTTTCCAGCTCTTGTCCCTTGCGGCCAATAACGATACCAGGGCGAGCAGTATAAATTTTTACGCGAATGCGATTCGATGCACGCTCGATAAAAATACGAGGCACGGAGGCATATTTCAGCTTTTCCGTTAGGGCCTTGCGGATATGGTAATCTTCTTCCAGGCAGCTGCTGAAGTTTTTCTTATCGGCATACCAACGCGATTCCCAGTTGCGGCGAACTGCGAGGCGAAAACCAATTGGATGTGTCTTTTGTCCCATGATGCGTGTGTCTCTAAATTATTGGTTGTCCGACAATACGATGCGGATGTGGCTAGTGCGTTTCTTGTAGGGCTTGGCAGAACCACGGGCACCTGCACGAAAACGCTTCAGGCTTGGTCCCTCCTCGATGATTGCTTTGCTGATAATGAGCTGGTCACCTGAGAGGTTGTTGTTGTTCTCTGCATTCGCGATTGCGGAGTGCAAGGTCTTACCAACAAGACGAGCCGCCTTGCGTGGAATGAATTTCAACAGTTGCTGTGCTTCAGCAGCAGGTCGACCTTGGATCTCGCGTGTAACCTCACGAGCCTTTTTAGGTGATATGAGCACGTATTTGGTGAGTGCCTGAACTTCCATGATTTATATCGTTTAAAATGTTCTTAATTTCGGTGTCGCCCGGTCTCCGAGAGCTAATGCTTCGTTGGGGCTTATTGAAGTGATGAGAGCAACTGAACAATCGCTTTCGGATCGTGTGACTAAAAGCTCTCCAATTTTTTGCTCATTGCGAAAAACAGAGAGACCCATGCCACGTTCGATGCCTTGTTGGAGCCCACCACTGATAGCGACGAGGTCCGCCAAATCTCCAGCCTCGATGGCCGAGATAAGCATTTGTTCTGAAGCATTCTGAGTATTCGAATACAGCATGGTGGAACCGGCTCCGAAAATCAGAGCAGCTACCAGTAGCGAACGTATCCAAAGAATCAGTTTCATGCTAAAGTTATTTCTTGGTCATTCCTCCGTGGCCTTTAAAAGTGCGGGTAGGAGAAAATTCACCGAGTTTGTGACCGACCATATTTTCCGTCACGTAGACCGGCAGAAAAGACCGACCGTTGTGCACGTTGATGGTAAGACCAACGAAGTCAGGGGTGATAGTAGACCGGCGGGACCAAGTATTCAGTCCTTTACGAGAATCATTTCTCTGGGCTTCCATAACCCGGTCATGAAGCTTGGGGTCTACAAAAAATCCTTTTTTGAGTGAACGTGCCATAAGTTTTAGCGCTTAAATTTCTTTCCGTTGCGGTTAACCAAGATGAACTTGTTGGTTGTCTTCGACTTGCGACGAGTTGGGAATCCTTTTGAAAGTTGACCCCAAGGAGACATTGGATGTCCACCACCTGAAGTACGACCTTCACCACCACCCATTGGGTGATCAACCGGGTTCATAGCAACACCGCGAACGCGTGGGCGCTTGCCCATCCAACGAGAACGACCGGCTTTACCAATTGTTCTACTTTGGTGTTGGCTGTTACCTACTTCACCGATGGTTGCGCGACACTTCTTGTTTAGGAGACGAATCTCCCCACTGGGCATCTTTACGGTAGCGAAATCGCCATCTAATCCCATCAGCTGTGCTGCATTACCTGCGGATCGAGCAACTTGTCCACCTCTGCCAGGAATCAACTCAATGTTGTGAATCTTGGTTGCTGGTGGAATAACCGAAAGCGGCATGGAGTTGCCTGGGTCGATTGAAATTCTACTTTCTGATGAAAGAACGGAATCACCGATCACGAGTCCACGAGGAGCAATAATGTAACGCTTCTCACCATCGGCGTATGCCAGCAGAGCCAAGTTGGCTGAACGATTCGGATCATATTGAATGTCCTGAATCTTGGCTGGAATATCGAATTTGTTGCGATAAAAGTCGATGATCCGGATGTGACGTTTGTGTCCACCTCCACGACGACGGGAAGTGATACGGCCATAAGCGTTCCGTCCAGCCGAATTTTTCTTGTGAATAGTCAGACGACGCTCAGGACGATTCTTGGAAAGGTCCTGCTTGTTCTGTTTATAGAACCTCTGACTAGGCGTAATGGGTCTTTTTTCTACGAGTGCCATTTGGAAATAACGTTATCGGTTATACGATTTCGATGGTGTCACCTTCCTTCAGAGAAACGATAGCTCTCTTAATGGATGCCTTTTGGCCAAACTTGCCACGGCGACGGCGATCACTCTTTCGCTTACCTTTGCGGTTGAGGATGTTTACGCGGGTTACAGACACATTGAATGTCTTCTCTACCGCATGTTTAACAGATATACGGTCCGCATCCGGAAATACATCAAAGGTGTATTGTCCCAAATTAGAGGACAGGATGTTGGATTTCTCCGTAATACTAAATTCTTTCAATATTTGGTCGGCAGGTTTCATGAGTTGTCGGCCTCCATACGTTGCATGAGAATAGCGAGAGCAGCTTCGGTCAGGACGATCGTGCCATAAAGCGCGAGCTGCAGTGTATTCAGGTTAGCGGCATCTTCACGATCGACTCCTGCTATGTTACGAGCAGCCAAGTGAATTGTATCAGAGATCTCCGCATCGACGAGCAGGATGGATCCACGCTCAGGAGCGATTTGCTTGAGAACTTCTACAACTTGCTTGGTCTTTGGTTCTGATACCTTGAATTCATTAATTACAACCAAGGATTCATCGACCACGCGGTCGAAAAGGGCGCGCTGGAATGCCAGAGCTTTCACCTTCTTATTGACCTTCTTGGAATAATCCCGGGGCTTAGGGCCCATGGCAACTCCACCACCGGTCATGATAGGTGAGCGGCTACTTCCCTGACGAGCCATACCCGTTCCTTTTTGGCGAAATGGCTTTTTACCACCTCCGCTTACATCCGAACGAGTTTTGGTCTTGTGAGTGCCGAAGCGCTTGTTTGCACGTATAGCAGTGATAACCTCCTTAACCGCTTGAACGCCTTTTGAGCCTTCAAAGGTTGGAACGGCGTAATCTTTTTCGCCGCTGGAAGTTCCGTCTGATTTAAAAGTCTTTAGTTTCATCGTTTAAGTCCTCCTGTTAGGCTTTCTTAACGCGGGTTTTCTTGGAGGTACGGATAACAACCTCAGATCCGTTGAAGCCAGGGGTGCTGCCCTTGACCAGAATGAGGTTCTTGTCTTCATAGATCTTTACGATCTGCAAGTTTTGAACGGTACGACGTTTGTTACCCATATGGCCCGGCATGATCTGGCCCTTGAACACGTGTCCAGGATCTTGACAAAGTCCGATTGAACCAACGCGTCTGTGAAACATAGAACCGTGAGAAGCAGGACCTCCCTTGGTGTTCCAACGTTTAACAACGCCTTGGAAACCACGTCCCTTAGTGGTGCCAACGATGTCCACCTTCTTACCTTCCTCAAAACCACTAACAGTCAGCGTATCGCCGATGTTGTGACCAGGGGCTTCATTACAGCGGACTTCTTTCAAAACAGAAAGACCTTCCTGAGAAGCTTTGGCGAGGTGGCCATTCTGACCAGCCGACATGTTTTTAGCCTTTTTGCGAGGATAGCCGATTTGAATGGCGTTGTAGCCGTCGGATTCCTCGGTCTTGACCTGAGTTACTGGACAAGGTCCAGCTTCGAATACGGTGACGGGAACTAGACGATTTTCTTCGTCATAGACCTGCGTCATCCCAAGTTTTTTACCAATGAGTGTGTGTAGCATTTTTAAGCGGTAGGCGGAACCGGAGCTCCCTTTTCAGTAGTCCTACGTTAACGATGTGAAATTAAGTTACTTCAGTACTCGGATTTAAA
>CALJGU010000128.1 GCA_938075565.1 uncultured Opitutales bacterium
ATCGTGCTTTTTTCAGGATCAGAATCAGTAGGTAACTGAAGCCGCAAAGCAGTATAATGAAAGGGCCCGTTGGAAGATCCCAGGCACAACTCAGCCACGTTCCCAAAAATGTGAAGAGCATACAGATGACCGTTCCTCCAACCATCATCTGCCAAAGTTTTCTCGAAAAGAGTCCAGCCATAGCAGCCGGTAGGCTTAGTAAAGCAATTACCAGGATGATCCCAACCATGCTCACTAAAAAAACAATGGTGACTGCTACCAAGCACAAGGTCAGCAAATAGAGAGAGGTGGTTTGAATGCCCCGCAGCTTGGCAAATTCTTCATCAAAACAGAGAGCCACCAAGGGCTGATAGCTGTAAATTACAAATCCAACAACGACTACGCAGAGTACCAGAACGAACGTTATATCTAGTGAAGAGATCATTAGAATATCTCCGAAGAGATAACTCATTGGATCCACGTACTGAGGCGTTTTGTAAATGAACAACAAACCAATCGCCATGCCGAGTGACCAGATTGCACCGATCAAGGTGTCCTCGTATGCCCGGTGCTTGATGCTAATCCAGCCGACAAGCAGCGCTGCAAGTATTCCCACAATCAGAGCTCCTGTCAGTGGCTGTAACCAAGTCCATTCCCATTGATGTTTCGCAAACAACGAGAAACCGATCCCAGCCAATACGGCATGGGCAATCGCTGCCGCAAGATAGCTTATCCGCCTGGCAACCACCAGGCTCCCCATGGTCCCGAAAGGGATACTTGCTAATAAACCCAAAAGGAGGGCCTGCCTCATAAAGGAAAGCGAGTCGTCAAAGAATATGTCTCCCAGAGATCCCATTAGTGGTGGTGATGGTCATGTCCTAAATCCGATGCATGCAAGATACGGCGTGGACTGGCTCCATAGAGTTCTTCAACCAGCTCTGCTGAAATTGATTCGGTAGGGTGGGTGTGGACATGCTTATTTACGCAGAGCACCTGCTTAACGGCACCTGAAACAAACCCAAGGTCGTGAGAGACCATCACGATCTTCATATCCGGGTGGAATTGTAGTAATGTCTCCAACAGCTTGTCTTCTAAAGTCAGGTCCAAGTTGGCTGTCGGTTCATCTAGTAAGAGCAGCGCGGGCTTGGAGACCATTGCACGCGCAATAAGCGATCGCTGTTTCTGTCCTCCAGATAACGCAGAAAACTGTTCATCAGCACGATGATTAATGCCTACCGCATCCATTGCATCTTGGATCTGGTGCCGATTCGTAGTTTTTTTTAATCCACCGAATCCCGGTGTTAACATCCCCATTCCAATCACTTCTTCGACCGTGATTGGAAACTTCGGGTCAAACTCAAGAACCTGTGGCATGTATCCGACTTGCCCTCTTGCTTTGTTGGGGGTGGATCCTAAAACAGTTATAGATCCTGAATCGGGTCGTTTCAGCCCAAGGATCAATTTCAGAAGTGTCGTCTTTCCCCCGCCATTGGGTCCGACTACACAGAGAGGTTCACCGGCTTCGATATCGAAGTCTGCATCGCATAGCACATGGTTGTTCCCGTAGGATAGGGACACCTTTTTAAAACAAACCAGTGGATTCGAATTAGCCATGAATTAACGGTAGCTCTTGGCAATGGTCTCTCCCATGTGCCTGAGGTTGTCCAAGTAATTTTCAGCGAGAGGATTAATGATTTCGACAGTCCCTCCGATGGCCTTTGCTAATGCTTGTGCTGAATGTCTTCGAAATTGGGGTTGAACAAAAATTACTTGGACCTGCTCTTCTTTGGCGTGCTCGATCAACCTTTTAATTTGTTGCGGACTGGGTTGTTTTCCGCGGATTTCGACGGTTTCCTGACGAAGTCCATAGCGGTCCAAGAAGTAGCCAAATGCAGGATGGTATACAAAAATGGTTGTGCCTTTTAGTCCTTTGAGTTGGTCAGCCAGTTCTTTGTCCACAAGGTCAACTTCGGATAGGAATTGTGAGGCTTTTTGATCAATGTCGGAATCGAGATCAGGTAGCAATTCCTTGAGCGTGCGACTGTAGTGGCGTAGCTGAATCTTTACTAATCCGGGACTTAGCCACACATGAGGATCGGCTACGTGTGAATGAGCATGCTCATGGTGATCTCCGTCATGCGAGTGATCTTCCAAACTACGTTTCCGGATACCAGCGCTCGTATCAATAATTCGAATATCAGGATAGTTAGATTCAATTCGTGGCAGAATAAAATCCTCCATGGGTGCACCAACTGAGAAATAAGCTTTGGCTTCCGAGAGTTGCCCTAGCTGTCTTGGGCTTAGAGTAAAGTTTGTGGGGTTTTGTCCAGGCTGTAACAATACTTGGATCTCCACGGCATTCCCTACCAGGGCTTCAATGAAGGTTTTCTGTGGAGGAATTGATACAATCACCCTCGGCTTTGACAAAGCCATCAAGGGGCTCAAAAGAACCGCTAGAAAACTAAGATAAATGAATGATCTTTGGAAACGCATGGGTGTTAGCCTCCCAGTATATAGAACCTGTCAAGGGGGCTAAGAATAAAGAAGACTTCAGCCTAATTGACGAACTGGAATCTGATGATTGGCCAGGTAATCTTTGCACTCACTAATGCTGTAAGTGCCAAAGTGAAAAATGGTGGCTGCTAAAACGGCCGAAGCTTTACCTTCTGCAAGTACATCGACCATGTGCTGGAGGTTTCCGGCGCCTCCTGAAGCGATGACGGGAACTTCCACAGATTCGCTTATGCGGCGGGTCAGCTCGATATCATAACCATTGAGCATCCCGTCTTGATCCATGCTGGTCAGGAGAATTTCACCTGCGCCCAGCTTAACGACTTCTTTTGCCCATTCGATAGCATCCAAGCCTGTATTGTTACGTCCGCCGTGGGTATACACTTCCCAGGCGTGTTCTCCCGGGACCTGTTTTGCATCGATGGCTACGACTATGCACTGGTTGCCAAAGCGATTGGAGGCCTGATCTACCAGTTTAGGATTGTTGATAGCAGCTGTGTTGAGGCTTATCTTATCGGCCCCAGAATTGAGCATGGCTCGAATATCGTCTGTATTGCGAAGCCCTCCTCCAACGGTGAGTGGCATGAAACACTGCTCCGCGGTCTGAGAGACCACATCGTGCATGATGTTTCGTTCGTCGCTAGAGGCTGTGATATCAAGGAATACGAGTTCATCAGCTCCCTGAGCCTCGTATGCTTTTGCGCAATCGACTGGATCTCCAGCATCGCGAAGCTCTTTGAATTTTACTCCCTTAACTACGCGACCATCGGTCACATCCAAGCAGGGGATGATACGCGAGGACAACATGACTAAAAGTGCTTAGCTATCTACGCTAGCGAGATCGGGTTCAAAAGAAACCGTTAGACGGTACTGTTGCCCCGGACGCATATTGAGAGGGTGGTCCCTTACCAGCGTCTGCAGGTAGTGAATTTTTCCCCACTGGGTTTTGTATTCCGGATCCTCGGTTACAACTTCCGTTTCTGCCCATTGGGCTTGGAAATCGTCCTTGATCACCGAACAGCGAAGGCCTTCTTGACCAAGAGTAAAAGTATTACCCACACGGTTATGAGAGTGAGGCGAAGCGATCACCAACATATAGCGCATGCGCTCCATAGTTACCGGCTGTTTCACTGTGAATATGAATTCACTGGTGATGGTGGTCTTATTGAAAGTCCAATTAACCTTACAGCTTCCCAGACCAGAAACGATTTTCTGTTGGGTGTTTATCAAATCGGGCTGTTCGTAACGGAAATATATCGAATTACGTAGGCCAAGTCCCGTGGTGCAACGCTTCCCGTAATAGCTAGGAATGATATAGTCATCACCAAACTTCAGTTCGGGGATCATCACCGGTAGCTGGCGATTGACCGGCCAGTCGAAAAGTCCAGGGCTATGTGGAAATGCCAGTGAGTCTGACGTGTTTTCCTCATCCGTATGGGTCAGCGGGATATTTACGTGCAGTCCGGACTCGGCATTGCGGTAAATGAATAGGCCTTGTTCCTTACGTGAACTCTTATCGAAAATTACGAAACGGCTGGTGTTTTTCGTCTTAAACCCTTCGGCGGCTTCTGGAGCGTTGATCGTCTTGGCTAGACGTGCCCACTGGCTGAGGTAACGTGCACCGTCGAAGTCAGCCATCCGAGTCGTGTGAAGATCGGTAGTCTCTCTTTCGTTATCACGAATGATAAGGTTGCCGTTTTCTTGATCGAGGAAGGTTAGGTAGAAAAAGTAGAATAGGCGACGAAGCAGGTCGAAGTATTGGCCTTGTTTCTCTGGAGCGATCCAGTTGTCACGGAATCCCTGCAGAATGAGGCTGATGCAATGCATTTGCCCGTAAGCTCCACCTCCACGGCCGAAAGACCAACCGAGTCCGTCTTCGCGAACCAAGTCAGGGAGTAGGCGCAGATATTTCTCTGCATGGGTTCTCAAGCTTGGAAGTTTGCGATCGCGCAAGTGGATATTGGCGTGCAGCTGAAGTGCTTGTCGGATGAAAATGAAGGAGAGTACTCCATAGATGTTGAAAACACCTTTACCGTCTTCACCGTCGTCGTGAAAATTGCCTGAGCTCTTTTCACCGATACGCTCGAGGAAGCGGTCGATCAGTTTTCCAGTTTCGTCTTTCTTCGACAGACCCATGCTGTAGCGAGCAACGGCCTTGGCGATATTGAAGGACTGCCAGTGGTTCTCATGGTCAGATCTAGCCAACAAGAGGCGATCCAAGCGAGTGCGGGTTTCTTCTACCAAGCGTTCCCACACTGGGTTACGGTCCTTGGCTGGCCCGAAGGACAAGAGGCCCAGAGCTGCGTAGGCGATTCCGTTTTCTGCAACGGGATCAGCAAACACTTGCGCGGTGATGCAACGAGCTGCCAGATCGATTAGATCGTGCCCGTCCAACTCGGTTTCACCGGTTGCCCGGTAGAATTCTCCGATGGCCAATGCTGCATGGCCAGGTTCGTCGATTCGTTTTTCTTCCCCGTCAATCGGGGTGATAGTTCCGTCCTGGTTAATGGAGGCGAGATTATGGCCCAACATAGAACGGGCCATTTCGGTGCATTGGTCTGCAAATTGTTGCATCTAGTTACTGTAAGCCGTGTTTGTGAAACGTGTTATCAGGAAATCATAGGTCCTATCTGTCAACGACTTATTAGCGTTAAGAAAGCGTCGTTTGTCGTAGTCTTTGAGAGTCTTGTCAGCATGGTCTCCGCCGCATCTTCAATGCGCAATGGAGCCAATGCCCTTCGGAAGAAATGAATCGTGTCCAGCTTCTTGGGATCAATGAGCAATTCCTCCTTACGAGTACCAGAAGAATTGATGTTCATTGCGGGCCAGAGTCTGAGCTCCGCGACCTTGCGGTCGAGGACCATTTCCATGTTACCGGTACCTTTAAATTCCTGGAAAATCAGGTCATCCATCTTGCTTCCCGTTTCGATCAAGGCCGAAGCTATAACGGTGAGGCTGCCACCTTCTTCTGTATTGCGGGCTGCCGAGAAGAGCTGTCGTGGTTTTTCCAACGCACGAATATCGAGACCACCGGTCATGGTGCGGCCACCGCCACCTTTGGCTGCATTGTAGGCGCGACTCAAGCGAGTGAGGGAATCCATACAGATCACCACATCTTTTCCAACTTCTACCAGATTCTTGGCTCTTTCGATGCAAAGCTCGGCAATTTTAATGTGATTTTCTACGGGCTCATCGTTGGATGAGGCGAAAATTTCAGCCTGATCGACGGTGCGCTTCATGTCGGTCACCTCTTCGGGGCGCTCGTCCACCAATAGCATCATCACGTGACATTCTGGGTGGTTTTCCAGCACTCCGAGGGCTATGTCCTGAAGCAAAGTCGTTTTTCCGGTGCGGGGTGGGGCAACAATCAGTCCGCGCTGACCTTTGCCAATGGGGCAAAATAGATCGATGCAACGCAGCGTCATTTTGTGCTCCTTAGTTTCCAGAATTAACTGCTTATCTGGAGCTACCGTAGTGAGACTGGTGAACTGGAAGCAGCGTTTTCTTTGGTCCAGGTCCAGGCCGTCGATCGATTCAATGAATTTTACCTTGGGATTGGGGAAACGAGGATCAGCAGAGGCAACACCCTTGATGTATTGTCCTTTTTTGAGTTTGAAGCGGCGTATCAACTCTCTGGGCACAAATGGGTCCGTTGGTTTTGGCTTTCCGTTATATACCGGATCCAGAAGTTGGCCGGTCTTATTATTTAAGAGATCCAAGATTCCCTCAACCTCGATGGTATTGGAGGAGGATTTATCCATAAAGATAGTAAATTGATGAAAACTGAGCGTCCAGAAAGTGACAGATAATTTCTGTGTTTGGGGAAATGAATCTGGTTCCGGACGGTGGCTAAAACCGGCTGATTAACACTGAAATCAGCTCTTACGTCTCACCAGAATAGGATTTATCTTGAGATGGAAATGGTCCCTGTCAACAACGCATTCGCCCCGTATTTCATTGCTTTTCAGTGGGAAAAAGCTCGTCAGCGAATGGCGTTTTTATGCCAATGAATAGCGAATGTCTTCAACTCTTTCAGAACACGTCCCACATAAGGGCTTCACCTTGGTGGATTTGTTGGTCGTATTATTGATTGTTGGTATTCTTGCCGGTCTGTTATTTTCCGTTTCCGACGGCATTTTCAATCGCGGTAAACGTAGTCGTGCAGAATCCGAGCTAACTGCCATTTCTGTAGCCTTGGAAGCCTACCGGGCTCGGGTCTCGGATTATCCCGATGTTGGGACGTCTCGGCAGTTATTTGATGCCCTGGATGGCAAGCTTGGTCCGAAGGGAAATACCCTGGTGCCTCCTTATCCTCCTTTTCTGGAAGCTGGTAACTTTTCTATAGCTAGCGATGAGAGCCCAGAGCTGCTCGATCCTTGGGAGGAGCCTTATGTATATCAGTATCTGAAGGGAGAGGGGACGCATCCTGCCAGCTCCTTCCTCACCTTCTCCGCCGGACCCGATTGTAAAGCGAGTCCGGATGGTCAAGGATCTGCCACCAAAAATGATGACAACCTGTGGCCCGATGGTTGACCCGGCTCTGGTCGTGCTTCTAGATCCTTTTATTGAATATGATTTCTCCCAAGAACATAGGTCGTCAAAAAAGTCGCCAAGGGTTTACGATCGTCGAGCTGATTACGGTTATTGCGATCATCAGTATTTTGTTTGGATTATTGATTTCCGCCGTATTTGGAATTCAGAATAAAGCCAAGCGCGCGAAGTCGGAGGCCTTGTTTGGTAAGTTGATTACTTCACTGACGGTTTATCGAAAGGACAATGGAGCCTATCCCGATATCGGTACTAACTCAGACTCGGGAGATCGTGTGATCGATTTAAATAATGGCGATCAATGGAAACGCTTGGCAGAGATTATGTCGCTGAGCCTGCCCGACGGATCCGCCATCGAAGATCCTCAATCGGACCTCGACCTGAAAAAGGCGAACCCGAAGCTGAAACGATACTTCGACCTACAGCTTTCCGAGTTGGACAATCTTGGTGGTGGTGAGCGCCTAGTAGATGCTTTTGGAAACTCACACATATATATAGTCTTGGATGCAAACCTGGATGGCCGAATTAAAAAGGCCAGTTTGCCCGATTCGGCGAAAAAGGATTTACGCCAACGCATCGTCATCTACACGACGGATGAGGAGAAGGATGATTATCCAGAATTGAAGAGTTGGGATTCCTGATTCGTAAACCTATGGTTGCAGAGGAAGCTTGCTGGGACTTTTGGATCGATACTGGAGGAACCTTCACCGATTGCCTGGCGCATGACCCAGACGGCAATTGGCATCGAGTCAAAGTTCTCAGTAGTAGTACGCTTCGGACGAGTATAGAAGATCTGGATACTCGAAAAATTAGTACGGATCTTTCTAAGGTGTATCCAGATGATTTCTTTGTAGGGTTCGAGGTTCAGTCTGCTTCCGGTGTATTTCGGTCTCGAGTTACCGGCTATGATGCGCCTACGCGAACTCTGATAGTTTCGCATGATATTGGTGAAGGCCTTACTCAAGGAGATCTCTTAGTATTACGCTTTGATGGAGAAGCGCCCGAACTAGGTGCTCGAGTCATAAGTAGAACACCTGGGAATGAGCCACTACCTCCATCTCGCCTTCGGCTTGCAACGACACGCGGGACCAATGCTCTGCTCGAGCGGAAAGTTGCTCGAACCGCATTGTTTATTAACGAAGGCTTAGGAGACCTGTTGCGAATTAATACTCAGCAGCGGCCAGATCTTTTTGATCTCAATATTTGTCGACCAGAGCCACTTTATGAAACGTTTGTTGAGGTTCCAATAAATGAAGACACTGGCGAAGTTGTTACTGATAAGCTTTTACCAATAATAGTGTCCTTGTTGGAGCAGGGGATTGAGTCCGCGGCGGTTTGCCTCATGCACGCTTACGAGGATGCTTCTCAGGAAACAAAGCTCAGCGAATTATTAAAGTCTGCCGGTTTTGAGACGATTGTTAGTTCCCATGACTGTGCTCCATTTATCAGGATTCTACCTCGTGCTGAGACAACCTTGGTCGATGCAGCCCTGTCTCCCATCTTAAACCGTTATCTCGATCGGATTGAAAGTCAGTTCGGTAGCGATGGCCTCTCGGTGATGACAAGTGCAGGGGGATTAGTGTCGAGAGAGACCTTCCGAGCCAAAGATAGTTTGTTTAGTGGTCCGGCTGGTGGAGTGGTAGGTGCAGTGGATGTGGGCTCCCGCGCCGATTACGAGAAGATCATTGGTTTTGATATGGGTGGGACGAGTACGGATGTGACACGTTATAGCGGAGCCTTGGCATACCAGTTTGAAACACGAGTCGGTGATGCACGGGTATTGGCTCCCAGCCTGAAAATTGAGACAGTAGCTGCTGGTGGTGGATCCATCTGTCAGTTTGATGGAGAACGCCTTCGGGTGGGGCCTGAAAGTGCTGGTGCTTCACCAGGTCCTGCTTGTTACGGTACGGGTGGGCCACTCACCGTGACGGATGTGAATCTATTACTTGGTCGCATGGACGCCGATCAGTTTGGAATTCCGGTTGAGCAAGAAGACAGTCACCGACGCCTGAAAGAACTTGGGGCTGAATTGGGAATCTCTTCAGAGAAAGAAGAGCATTTATTACTTTCTGGGCTATTAGAAATCGCGAATGAAAACATGGCCGATGCGATTCGTAAGGTTTCGACCGGGGAAGGGTATGATCCGGCGGAGTACGCATTGGTAGCCTTTGGAGGTGCTGGTGGGCAACATGCCTGTGGCATAGCTGAAAAGCTCAATATGAAAGCAATTCTATTTCCAGGAGACGCAGGATTGTTAAGTGCCGCGGGACTATCCCGTGCTGTTTTGGAAGCTTTTGCTGAGCGTCAATTACTCTATTCTTATGCTGCCTGGGAAGAGATTTCAAATTCCCTCACTGCCGAGCTGGTTGATCAGGCACTCTTAAGTTTGAATGAGAATGATCGTTCAAAGGTATCTCTTAGCCGTCTCATATTGAGCATGCGTTTAGTGGGGCAGGAAACGACCCTAGATATTGATGCCAAGGAAGGTGTCAGCTCCTTGGAGCTTTTTGAGAAAAGCTATCAGGCCACTTTTGGCTATCAGCCTGATCTAACGAGAGTGGAAGTGGTCAGTTTGCGGGTGGTTGTAGCTACGCCAAACACGACTCAGGATGATGAGGTCTTCCCTGACACAAATAGCACTCTGATTC
>CALJGU010000129.1 GCA_938075565.1 uncultured Opitutales bacterium
TAAGTTTCCTGATAAACCAAGACGGAGCTTAGTCCATGGGGCAACAATGCTTCATAAGCATCCTGTTCCAATGGCTGCACTTCCATCGAGATACTCGAAAAGAACTCGCGAGCCAATTGAAACGCTCGTTGAAGATAGGGAACTCCTACTCGCTGATTTGCTTCTCCTGTAACTAATAGGATGTGGTCAAAACCCATCGCTTTAATCGCGCGATATTCTTCTAGAATTTCCGCTTCATTAAGGATCTTCCTCGGAATTCGGTTCGTGGCGCTAAACCCGCAATAGGTACAAATATTACTGCAGACATTCGACAAATACATGGGAGCATACAACTGCTGTACTCGGCCAAACCGTTCCACCGTATGCTGATGACTGCGCTGGGCCATCTCTTCTAGGAAAGGTGCGGCTGCCGGAGAAATAAGAGCATTAAAGTCTTCAAGATCAAGTCGGCCTTTTTCCTTTCCAAGGGCAAGCTCTACATCGATCTTCGTCTTATCTAAGATGCTTTCTGAAACATCATCCCAGCAGTACTGATTAAACTGTTCTAAAAAGCTCAACTTATTCGGTGCTGCTCAGGAAAGCAGTTAAAGGTGATGAAGCAACCGCTTCGGAAGACACTCTGCCTTTACCTGCTTCATAAGCAAGGCGACCGGCTTCAACGCCCAGCTTAAAGGCGGCCCCCATGGCCGTGGGATCTTTCGCTGCGGCAATGGCTGTATTCACCAACACTGCATCGGCTCCCAATTCCAAAGCTTCAGCCGCATGAGAAGGAGATCCTAATCCCGCATCAATGACTACAGGCACATCACATTGCTCAATAATGATCTCAATAAACCGCTTCGTCTCGAGTCCTTGATTAGTTCCAATCGGAGCACCTAAAGGCATCACTGCTACGGCTCCAACATCTTCCAGTTGTTTACACAAAACAGGGTCGGCGTGAACGTAAGGCAACACCGTAAAACCTCGCTTCACCAACTCACGTGTTGCATCGAGCGTCTCAACGGGATCGGGCATCAAGTATTTTGGATCTGGATGAATTTCTAGTTTAAGCCAATGGGTTTCTAATGCCTCGCGGGCCAGCTCGGCTGCAAAAATCGCTTCTTTGGCATCACGCACGCCCGACGTATTGGGCAACAGTTGGTAACGGTCTTGATCCAAATAATCCATGATCGCATCTTCCTCTCCCTGCACGCGCACTCGACGCATCGCCATAGTCACCAACTGGGTTCCACTGGCAGCTAAGCTATCTGCCATCGCTTGACCCGATGCATATTTTCCCGTTCCCAAAAACAAACGGGAATGAAAGGTTCGATCAGCAATAATGAGTGGTTCTGCCATACGACATCCAAGGTTAAGGTTCAGCCTTCATCCGGCCATTGCTCCAAATAGTTGTTTAAATTTTCAGACACCGATCCTTCTCGAAAGAGTCCCGAGGAGATGGCAACACCCTCCGCATCCATCGAAGAGATCGCTATCAAATCTTCTGGCAGCACCCCTCCAATAACCACTTTGGGGAGCTCGCCAAGAAACTGGAGTAACTCCGAGAAGGCTTTTGCTTCCAATACCGGGGCGAGATTCTTTTTCGTGGTGGTGTGGCGCAAGGGTCCCACGCCTACGTAATCCAAACTCTGACTAGCTAACGCTTCGCGGGCATCACTTAATGAATTTACCGTACCACCAATCACCAGGTCGGGGCCTGCAAGATTACGCGCGGCTTTCCAATTCGTATCAGATTTCCCGAGATGCACGCCACCAGCTCCTACTTTAAGAGCGACATCTAAGTAATCATTGATGATCAATAACGCTCCGTGATCTTCACAGATGCTTAATGCCTCGAGCGCAACCTTTTCGACGTCGCTTTCGGAGGCTTCCTTCATCCGAAGCTGGACCCACTTTGCTCCGGCCTCACAAAGAGCTCTGACCTGATCGCAATGGGACATTTCAATACCATCCAAAGTAATACACTGAAGAAGAAACTGGCTCATGTTTGCTCGATCAAGTTAAGGGTCTCTTGGACTTGTAGGAAAGATTCTAATGGATAGCGAGTGGTCCAAATTGCACCCAATAGCGCCACTCCATCGAATCCCATTTCTCCAACATCAGAAATATGCTCATCATCAACCCCTCCCAAAGCATAAACCTTGGTGCGGTAGGCATCTTTGCAATACTGCAAGGCAGCACTCAATTGAGAGTTCTCCCACTGAGGTCCGTAGTTCTGCTTAGATATAGACTGAAACACCGGACTCAGGAACACATAGTCCCAACAACTCAAATCTTCATTCAAATCGTCCAGGCAATGAATCGATCGGCTCATCATCTGCCCTTCCTCACGCGAACTTCGCCATTGCCCCACCTTCGATAGCTGCGCCGGATCGTCCTTGAAATGCCAGCCGCCCAACTTCATGGGATCGACCAAAGTATGACACTGGTGAGGAACAATGAAGGGTCTCCATACTCGTGGTATGGCCTGCAAATAATCGAAGACTTCCTGGTCAGTCATCCCAGGCTTGCGAAGGTGATATCCCTTCATGCCAGCCTCAAAAAGCTTAATGACCCAATCAAGTTCATTGGGGTAATCAGCTTCTGGAGATATGACAATAGGATCCAACATTTAGCCGCCTTGCGTCGCTTGAATAATGGTTACCCGATCACTTTGACTCAAGGCGCATTCAGGCCAGGAGGTTCGAGTCACAACGCTCTCGTTGACCGCAACCGCAATGCCTGTTTTTTCAACCAAGGCCATAGATTGCAATAGGTCATGAAGAGAGGAGATGTCCTCCAGCGATTGAACTTCATCGTTAACCGTAATGGTCATCTTAATGCCCTCCTAAGAATTGGAGATATAAACCTCTCCTCCACTCTGTTTAAACTCTTCCGATTTCTCAGCCATACCCTGGGTAAGAGCTTCGTCTTCAGAAACTCCCTGTTCCTCAGCGTACTTTCGAACATCTTCAGTAATTTTCATAGAGCAGAAATTAGGGCCACACATAGAGCAAAAGTGCGCTGACTTCGCACCTTCCTGCGGAAGCGTTTCGTCATGATAGGAACGTGCCTTCTCAGGATCTAAGGATAGATTAAACTGATCTTCCCAGCGGAACTCGAATCGCGCTTTGGACAAGGCGTTGTCTCGGTATTGAGACGCCGGATGACCCTTCGCTAAATCGGCAGCATGAGCAGCGATCTTGTAAGTAATCACGCCTTCCCTCACGTCGTCTTTGTTAGGCAAACCGAGGTGTTCCTTGGGAGTTACATAACAAAGCATCGCGGTGCCATACCAACCAATCATGGCTGCACCAATACCACTTGTGATATGGTCATATCCAGGAGCAACATCTGTTGTAAGAGGCCCTAAAGTATAAAAAGGAGCTTCATCACACCACTCGAGTTGCTTCTCCATGTTCTCATGGATCATGTGCATCGGTACGTGCCCTGGGCCTTCATTCATTACCTGAACACCATACTCCCAGGCCCGTCGTGTTAGATCGCCTTGAGTTTTGAGTTCTGCAAACTGAGCCTCGTCATTGGCATCAGCAATGGAACCAGGACGCAATCCATCTCCAATAGAGAATGCCACATCATAAGCAGCCATAATCTCACAGATATCATCCCAGTGCGTATAAAGGAAATTCTCCTTGTGATGAGCCAGACACCATTTGGCCATGATAGATCCACCACGACTTACGATGCCTGTCATACGTTTGGCAGTCAGAGGAACAAACGGCAGTAAAACTGCGGCATGAATAGTGAAGTAATCGACACCTTGCTCAGCTTGCTCGATGAGTGTGTCAGCAAAGATTTCCCAAGTCAGGTCCTCTGCTTTTCCATTCACTTTTTCTAGTGCTTGATAAATGGGCACGGTGCCCACCGGAACCGGGCAGTTCCTCAGGATCCACTCACGTGTCTGGTGAATATTTTTACCAGTGGAAAGATCCATCAAAGTGTCTCCACCCCACTTCACCGACCAACGCATCTTTTCCACTTCTTCCTCAATGGAAGAAGCCACTGCGGAGTTACCAATGTTCGTATTGATTTTGACCAAGAAGTTGCGGCCAATGATCATGGGCTCTAACTCAAGGTGATTTACATTGGAAGGGATGATTGCGCGTCCTCGAGCTACTTCGGAGCGTACGAACTCTGGAGTAATCTCCTCGGGAATCGATGCGCCCCACGGCTGACCCGGGTGCTGGATATTCAATGTATTCCGACCCGCGGTCTCTGACATTTCTAATCCTTCACGGTAGGACTGCAACTTCATGTTCTCGCGAATTGCGATATACTCCATCTCCGGAGTGATGATGCCTTTTTTAGCGTAGTGTAACTGCGTCACCCCATGCCCAGACTTTGCTTTGTAAACACGTGGAGAATCGTTCTCGAACTCAACAAACTGTCGTTTGTCCTCCTTCAGTGCAGCAGAGGCCTTGTGCACATCCGAGAGGTAACCATCGTCCTGAGGTTTTACCGTACGGCCTTCATAGCTTTCCACATCGTCGCGCTCAAGAAGCCATCCTTCGCGAAGCTTCGGCAGGCCTTTCGTGCAATCTCCATGAAATTTATTATCTCCCCAGGAACCACTGGTGTCATAGACTCGAATGGGATCGTTACTTTGCAGTTCACCACTCGGTAATCGAGTATCCTGGAGCGCGATTTCACGCATAGGAACCTGGACATCGGGACGGCTACCCTGAACGTAAATACGTCTGGAATTTGGAAACAGACTGTGGTCGGTGGATTGGAGTTGATTGCTTTTTTCGGACATCGGAGATTGCGTGTTAGGACACGATCTCAACCCCCATTTAAAGTAATCCGGCTTAGAGCCTCTCTTGTGCACGGATTCCCTACGGCGGTCTTAATCGCATCAGGTTCAAAGGATTTAAAGGCCGTTCGCGCCTTTGTCTCAGCCCCC
Organism: uncultured Opitutales bacterium; assembly: GCA_938075565.1. Classification (GTDB taxonomy): domain Bacteria; phylum Verrucomicrobiota; class Verrucomicrobiia; order Opitutales; family UBA2995; genus UBA2995. Next base: position 4,904 of record CALJGU010000129.1, read on the forward strand.
GCTGGAAGCTCTCCCATATGCTTTTCTACAACGTGATTTCAGCATGTGAATCCTGCAATCAAAATCGGCAAAGGTTATGCCCATATTGCTAACAAGTTGTTCGCATTCGCTAAGTAGGAATTCCAAATCAAAGCTAATGAGTCATTTTCGCTCTTTCTCTTCCTCTTAGTCTTAATCTAATTTTATGAGAAAAATGAAGAGGAAGTGTCAATGCCCGCAAAAGAAAACCATTTCGACGTCATTGTCCTAAGGGTAGGATCAATGGGATCGGCTGCCTGCTATCACCTGGCAAAGCGTGGAGCTAAAGTTGTAGGCGTAGAGCAATTCGATGTTCCGCATCGTCATGGGTCTCATCATGGGAAATCTCGGATGATCCGAAAGGCCTATTCCGAACACTCCAATTACGTGCCCCTACTAGAACGAGCATATGAGCTATGGGAGGAGCTTCAGGAAAAAGCTCAGGAGCCGATTCTGAATAAAACGGGCGCTCTTTATCTCTGCGAATCAGACAACTCAGTCATAACTGGCTCACTGAAGTCTGCGCAAGAGCATGGACTTCCCCACCGCCACCTAAATGGAGAAGCCATCAAATCCGATTATCCGGCTTTCCGAGTAAATGATAGCTTTGAAGGATTCTTCGAACCTGACGGCAGATATTTAAGACCGGAGGATGCGATCTTAGAGCATGCGTGGCAGGCTTCAGGCTTAGGTGCCATGATTCTGACCAATACACCCGCTCTCGGTTGGACGGCCACGAGCGACGGTGTCGAAGTTCGCACCGCAGAAGGAACCTTGCACGGAGACCAATTAATTATCAGCACCGGTGCCTGGACGAATAAGATGCTAAAGAACATTGGGGTAGAACTAACCGTAACTCGTCAAGTTCAAGCCTGGTTCGAACCTGAGATCGATCCTGAAGCATTTAGCCCAGAAAACCTTCCTTGTTGGTTCATCGAAACAGATGCTCCTCACGGGCATTACGGCTTCTCCATCTTACCTGGAAAGAAAGGAGTTAAAATTGCCGAACACAGACCAGGTGATATGGTTCCTTTAGAAGCTATTAGCAGGGCCATTGCTAAACCAAAGGGCGACGAACTCAAAGCACTTCAGAACACCTTGGCTCAATACATTCCAGACGCTGCCGGCAAACTTCTCAAATCCTATACCTGCCTCTACACGAATAGCCCAGACCAACACTTCATCGTAGATAAGATCCCAGACAATGATCGAGTCACCATCGCAGCTGGCTTCAGCGGTCATGGTTACGAATTCAGCAGTGTCATGGGAGAAGTACTAGCGGATTTGGCCACGAACGGATCAACAAAACATCCGATTGAATTCTTGGGGCTAAATTGTTTTGACTAGCCTATTAGAAACAATGCACAGCCTATAAATGACTCTCATATTTTGGATAGGAATTAGTGGAATCATCCTCGCACTATTGTTGACTTTGATTGCAGAGATCGACGTCAGGAGCGACATCATGAGACCCATTGGGATAATACTGATAAGTGGTGCTCTTTCGATTATGCCTAAGTTCTTTTTTCAGGGATTTCTGATGGATATAATATCACTAATTATCTACCTGATGGCTGTGAATTTCCTTCTAGGATTTTTTTATACTCTAAATCGAGATCATAAGAAAAAAGTAATGATCACCTTTTCAATTCTTAACATATTGTGGATAGGTTTTATTTACTCTCTGGCTCTATTCGTAGACTGAGGACTATTTATTTTTCATTGTCTAATTCCAACATTCGCAGAATTTTTTCTAAGCAAAAGAAAACAGCTGAACTAATTAGCAACAGAGCAATCATACACCTTCTCAAAACTTACAATGGGGTGTTCTTCCGCCTTTGGAATAAGCAAATGTTCGGAGGAAAATGGAATAGTTCCTACCTTTCTCCTAAGGGATTCCCTTGAACTAAACCTATTCTCATCTATAAATCTTGATAATTCCAAGTTCTAATCCTTGCTTGGTGAGAGGGATTAGGGGCTTGGTCTTTTCGAATTCAACTCGGCAAATCACCATCAGATCTCACCTAAAAAAAGGTATAAATCAGATTTGTCATCTAGGTGAAGGCTAAAAGGACTCTGAGGAAAGGTTTAAACAGGTAATATGAGAAAAACTGCAGTTATAGGTAACGCCGGAGGCGGAAAAACAACGCTTTGCGAGTCCTTACAGCGAATCTACAATATTCCTTACTATTCTATCGATAACATTCTATGGAGAGAAAATTGGACGCGAGCTCCCATCGAAGAAGTCACAGATACCATAACAAATATCATGGACGAGGATCGATGGATCATCGACGGCTGGGGTCCGATGGAAACGATTGAAGAACGCTTCAAACGCTGCGATTCGATTGTATTGATAGATCTCCCCCTCCACATGCATCTCTGTTGGGCTTTCAAAAGACAAATACTGGCGTGGATTCGTCCGAGTTCTGTAAAGATTCCAAAAAGTTGTCCTCTTAGAGGAAAGACGTTGAGTGTTTTGAAAAAGGTTTATCGGATTGATGCTGACGCAATCCCCAACCTCAGAAAACTCGTCAGCAAATACTCAGATTCCACCCAGATCTATCACCTGAAGAGCAAAAGAGCACTTAAGAAGTTTCTGTCAGACCAGAAACAAAGCTGATTAAATCTCAGCGGGATTGGATGGATTCACATACGCCTTAAGCAATTCATCCCAGCCATTTTCGGTAAAGTTGAACACATCGTGCTTCCCTTGTAGCTTTTCGAGAGAGCGTCTCAACCGAGCAATGACCGATGCTTTCCAACTGTCCCCGACTTGAATCCGTCCGCGATCAAAATCAATCCAGTAGCAAGAAGAATTACCCAGTAGGATATTATTCGCGTTAAGATCTGCATGAAGCACCTGACTCTCATGAAATCGCTTGATGGTCCCGCCAACAAGTTGCCACTCGTCGCTAGTAGCCGGCCTCTGCTTTAGGATTTCGGCCAACGATTCAGCTTCTTCAATTTCTTCGGTCACAATATCCGAACGGTAGCAAAACCCGCTACGACTAATTTGCAAAGCGACGGGGCCAGGTGTTGGCAGCCCCAGATCCTTCATCTTTTCCAAAAGCTTCCACTCTCGATAAGATCGTGTCCGGGACAACCCGGTCCAAATGTATGCATCTTTAGACAAGTTTTGCATAAAACCTCCGCGCCAATAATGACGCAATACCACCGGCTGTTTTTCTAGATGGTAAAAATATGTGGTTCC
>CALJGU010000130.1 GCA_938075565.1 uncultured Opitutales bacterium
TCGCCAATAGTTGGCATGCCTCAGCCCCAGGTTATGACCAAATTCATGCGAAGCCGTCCGAACATTGGAGGATCCCGCTCCGTTGAGGTGGGAGCGCCTTCCACCTACACCAGCAACCCCTGCGTATCCCCAAGTACCACCAGTTGTAAGCATGGTGTAGAAATCATAGTTGGCTTCGTCCCAGTCCAACCCCTTGGCCTCACCAGCTGCTTTTACGAGTGGCAGTGCATCGTTAAACAAGGCATTTAATCGACCCGATGTAAGGTCGGCATAGTAAGTAGCCGAGTTAGGAAGCGTGATCACATCGGTGAAGGTCGTGATCAGGTTGGATTTACCGTAGGAGTTTTCAAACCAGTAAGCTTCGCAATCTGCCTGACGTTCCATAACCGTCGCAAGGCTGTTTGGTTCGTAGTTGGCATCCTGATTTGAAAACCGTGCCCGAATGTAGAGCATTTTCTTGGGGCCTTCCGTGTGTTCGGATTGCATTTCTGGAAGTTCAAAATCAGACCCGCCGGAGGAGCCACTTAAAATGACACGACTGAGCCCGTCGATTTGGTTGTTCTGAAGTGCCAATCTTTCGCTGGTAGGAAATGGTCCAAGAGCATGCTCATCTGCTTGCACAATTTCTTGTAACTTCTGCAATTCGTTTTCGCTTTTGAACGAATAATAATGATCTCCAACAAGCGCTACGTTTTCAGAATCTATACCCAAATCCTCAACTTCCATTTGAGTCAGCAATCGAACCGGACTATCATCCATGGCAATCACTTCATCGATGGCAATTCCATGAAGGGATAGATGACTCTTTGTCGATATATTGAGTCGTTCTCCAAAGGTGAAAACTTCAAAGACATTCTTACCCACCGTTGCAATGCGCTCTGTCCTTTCTTCCTCCTGATCGGGGTCTAGACAATACACCAAAAGCTCGTAGGAGGCATGCCTGCTTATAGGAGTTTCCAACTCTGCAATCACGGCATCAGGCAATGCCCGTCTCAAGTCATACGGAAGAGCCAAGCCCAGCGCAACTTCTGGAGCCTTACGGATAAGGTCCTTCATCACAGCTCGTCTAGATTTTGCGATGGATACCCCCATCTCAATAAAGATGTCCCGATCTTCAGGCCTGGATTCGATATACCTTCGAACCCATTCTTCAAAGCCATCGATAGACTCCATCGAATGAGAAGCTAAATCTATAGGCAGCGAACTCGAATGATGGGATTGTTCATTCTCCACTGAGGTATGGTTATTCGTCTCATACCCATCCACCTTTCGTGCATCCCCAACAGGAACCGTCCATCGAGATATGACCCATGAAGATACAATCATCACCAGACACACAGCAATAGCGGTAAAAAGTCGGAATTTCATAAAAGGCCGAGGGAAATACTTAGAATAGTTGTAGTGAAGCATGACCTAGTACCCCTGCTAGACCATCAAAAAATTGATGCGCTGGGCTTTTGAGTTATCCAAAAACCATGAAACAAAGCTGTTCTACATTCTCTAATTTCGGTCTATTCCTCTTGAAACAGTAACCCCCTACCCCATCCTTCAATACTTACATGGCAACTCAACGACCGTTAAACATTGGACTCATCGGAGGAAACAAAGGCTTCATTACAAACGCTCATCAACGAGCCATATTCATGGATGGAACCAAAAGGGTGAGCTGCGCAGCCTTATCCTCCAATCCAAGCAAGGCATTAGAAGCAGCAGATGCATGGCCGTACCCGATTCAGGGATACGTAAGTTATGAATCCATGCTGGAAGCAGAACTGAACAAGCCGATCGGCGAACGCGTTGACTACGTTTTAGTTCAAACACCAAACCATGCCCACTTCGATCCTGCCAAGAAATTCACCGAAGCCGGAATCCCCGTTTTCTGTGAAAAGCCCCTCACCTTAAACCTCGAGGAATCACAATCGCTCAGCCAGTTAGTCCAAGAGAAGCAAATACCTTTCTGCGTGGCTCATACCTACCTCGGGCACTGGACGACACGCCTAGCGCGCCACATAACTCAATCTGGTTTACTCGGAGATATTCGTTGGATCGATAGCTGCTATCTTCAAGCATGGATGGCAATTCGTTCCAGTAATCCTGATTTCAAAGAAACCACTTGGAGATTAAGAAAAGAAGTTTCCGGTATTTCAAATTGCGGAGGCGATATTGGCACTCATGCCCTTATGCAACTACGCTACATTACCGGATTAGAAGTTGAAGCTGTCAGTGCTCACCTTGAGAGCTTCTATAAGTGGCACGAAAACGAGGAGGACAATCTAGACGATCATTTTACCGCTTATTGTCGTTTAAACAATGGGGGCAAAGCACTAATAAGGGCATCCCAGATATCAATCGGCCATAAGAATGATTTAAGAATAGAAGTTGTCGGATCAAAAGGCTCGCTTAGCTGGGCACAGGAAGAGTCGGAAAAATTGATCGTTTCTCCACTCGGGAAACCTGTCAGGACTTACTATCGAGACCCTAATCTAGCTGCAGACGATTTTCTGGAAACATTGCCACCCGAGCTGTTACAGGAAAACACAATTCCCTGGGGGCATAGTGAAGGGTTTCACGATGCTTTTGCCCGACTCCATAGATGCTTCGAATCGGATGTTCGCGCGTATCAGGCAGGAAATTACAAAGGCGCCGATGGATCGAAATACGCAACCGTGGAAGACGGCATGGAGGGTATCCGATTTATTGAGAAGGCAGTTGAGAGTGACAAAAACGAGCAGACTTGGATCTCTTTAGCCTAATCGAACTACATCGCCTGATCTATTCGCTCTCCGATAACCGAAGTAACATAGAAGGAGACACAAGCCCCTTCAACACTCGTTGATTCGATCTCAAGACTAGAACCAATCAGGCTTAATAGACGACGGACTAGAGGAAGCCCGATCCCTGTCCCATCATTGCTTCTTTTATAAGAGCCATCTATCTGGGCAAAAGGAATATTGATCAATTTTAACTGCTCTTCACTCAAGCCTACTCCAGTATCTGCGACTTTGAACAGTAGATCTGAAGGGCTTTGATCACTGGGCTCCACCGATAATGTAATGGTTCCAGATTGAGTAAATCTTATGGCATTTTCGACCAAGATAGTAAGCACACGACCCACAATATTATCCGGCATGTGATAATGGTTATGAACACTCGCAGCTACTTTGATAGAAATATTTAGACTCTTCTTTTTCGCCTCCTCCTGAATCGCATCATTAGCTATACCTGGAAGCCATTCATGCACGTTCACTGAAGTTGCCAATGGTTTCACTTCATCGGATCCAGCTTCATTGTATGCCAATACCTGGTTTATCAATCTCAACAGATGTTCGCCGCATCCTTTTGCTTCCTGCACATACTCACCTTCTTCTTCATCTTCGCAGGGTTCAGATAGGAGATCTAAATATCCAAGAATTCCGTTCATGGGAGTCAGCATTTCGTGACTCACATGATTTAAAAAGTCAGAGTTCGTTTGTAGAGCAGCCGTTAATTGCTCAGTGCGAGACATAACCACTTGCTCAAGCGCTTCTTTTCGAAGTTCCGCAGCTTTTTTCAAGTCCCATTTGGATGTTAGCGCATGCGCTAATTGTAAGACCTCTATTTGATCGAAGGGCTTTTTCACAACCATCCAACGGTCACGCTCGGTTAATGTATCACGAATTTCTTGCCAGCTTTGCAATAAATCATAGGGATCAGAACATTCTAATCGCACGCCTTCATACCTAGAATCAGACCCGAAATGAGGAGGAGGCAGTTCATGCCAGGCTTTCACAATTTCGATAGATGGAAAACTGAGCCCCTTTTCATTTAGCACCGACCAGATGTGTTCTAAAAAGCGGACTTCAATGCCTTCTGACTCGGCTAGGTCTTTTAGCTTTATAGATCGTTCACCTAGAGCACGCCGATGCTTGCAACGCCAAGCAGCGTAGAAGGCTTTCGGATAGCGCTCCAAACCGAATGCTTTGGCGCCTTCACCTGCACCCGTGCTAAAGCCATGTTTTTGGTATATAGCTTGTATCCAATTAATGGCAGAGAGTTCTTGTCCGGTTTTGCCAGGGTTGTCGTAGAAAGTAAGAGGGCCAGCGCCAATGACAGCATGGGAAGCCACTTGTTTGGCCGATTTCAAATACTGCTCGATGGTGGAGTCCTGAACAAACTGAACATCACCCACATTAGAAAATCCTTCTCCACTAACCGCATCACCCAATAAGGTTTTTTCCAAACCAAGATCTAATCCCGTCAAATCCTTGATCGTGTATGCATATTCAGCGCTGGTGAGCCGGCGTAAGACCACCTTGCCTGGATCACCCGCATTTTCCTCAATCGCGGATTGCACGCCGCTTCGGATAAAGCCCACTAACTGCTCCCGCTCTTCATCACTCGGTTGCTCTTCCTCCACAGGAGGCATGTCTTCAAATTCCAGCATCTCTGCGGCAAGCTCCCAGAGCTTGAAGTCTTTTCCAAAGTCGTGATTCGCCAAAAGAGGCTCTAGATTCACATTTCCTTTTCGTTTCTCCTCATTGTGGCAGTCAAAGCAGTATTCCTTGAAAACGGGGAAAGCTTTATTCGCATTCCGAGCCGATGCCCATGGAGGCTGAAATGCTTAGAACGAATGCCAATAGTCCCGCACCACGACACAGGGATGTAATCAAGGAAACCCCGGTTAAGGGGAAGCTATGCATGGATCTTGGGGTCATTTTCTTAGGGCAGATAAGATCAAAGGAATGCAGATCCATTAAACAAGCAATGTTCAGGAAGCTGTCAACGCATTACATTTATAGATATTCTATCGTTTAGTACCCGATATCCAGATACGCATCATGCTATCAAACCAAAGAATTACGAAATCCACACATGAAGTTAGTCAGAAATTCAAAAGCAAATACATTGCGCGCGCCTCGGGTTTCTGTCAGGAAATAAAAGCATGAGATTCCTCCCAAACGCTCCATCTGTAATAATAACCCTGACATCATTTCTCTTTCTCACGACTTCCTTCGCTGGAGATGGCGGAATGAAGAAATGGGAAAAAGGAAAAGGTTGGGGCTGGGTCTGGGGCGCTGAGGACGAAGTCGGATCCCTGAACGAAATGACGGATGCCAGCAAGTTGGCCGCGCTCCAACTTGCAACTAAAGGAAAGACCTACGACTTGGGCGTCACCTACGATCGAGATTCTTTCAAATGGCCAGGTCACAGCCCGAGCGAAATCATGACTTTTCGTACACCAGAGGGTGTTAAGCGACAAGGTGGATTTCCCACCGATGAAAGCGGAACAGCCTGGCACAGCTGCGCTCTTTTCATCAATGACAACGTGGCAACTCAGATCGATGGGCTTGGTCATGTGGTCGAAGGTAAAGACAATCATTGGTATAATGGTTTTACGGAAGCCGATTGGGGAGGCGATTGGGGAATCAGAAAATGCGATGCCACTACGATTCCCTCTATTGTCGCTCGCGGTGTGCTGATCGATATTGCGAGCTACAAAGGCGTATCCGTTTTGCCACCGCACTACGGAATCACAATCGAAGACCTGCAAGGTGCTCTTAAGAAGCAAGGGACACAACTTGCGCCGGGTGATGTAGTCCTCCTCCGGACGGGATCGATTCAATATTGGGACAAGTTAGAAGATCGGGAGAAGATCCTTGCCCACGACACAGCAGGCTTGACTCTCGAAGGTGCCAAATGGCTCGTTGAAGAACAGGGTTCGATGTTGATCGGAAGTGACACGAGTGGTTTAGAACGAGCCCCACGGCCTGAGGAAATGGATGCCATCGTCAAAGAGCACAA